>NZ_CP024311.1:2348409-2660681 GCF_002944315.1 Rhizobium sp. NXC24 | reverse complement strand
GCCCTTTTACGGTGCAGCGGCGGTGGCCTTCATAAACTTTATCGGTGCCTATTTCCTCCTGCCGGAAACGCTGGAAGCGAGGAACCGCCGCCGTTTCGAATTTTGGCGCGCCAGTCCGCTCGGCGCATTGCGGCAAGTGGGCCGCTATCAGGGCCTTGGCTGGGTCTTCGTTGTCATGTTCTTCAACTGGCTGGCGCATGGCGTGTTTCCGGCGGTCTGGTCCTTCGTCAGCTCCTATCGTTATGAATGGACCTCGTTGGAAATCGGCCTTTCGCTCGGCACCTACGGCATCGGCATGGCGCTGGTGATGGGGCTGGCTCTGCCTCGCATCGTTTCGGTGCTCGGCGAATGGAAGACTGTGGTGTTCGGGCTTACCTTTTCCGGCATCGGCTTGCTGGGATATGCTTTCGCCTGGCAGGGCTGGATGGTCTATGCCGTGATCGTCGTCACCGTGATCGAAAACGTCTCGGACGCGCCGCTGCGCTCCATTGCGGCAAGCAAGGTGCCACCATCGGCGCAGGGCGAACTGCAAGGCGCTCTCGGCAGCTTGACCAGCATCACCGCCATCATAGGGCCGGTGCTGTTTCCCTACCTGTTCCGTTATTTTACCGACCCGTCCGCGCCCGTCGTTTTCGCCGGCGCCCCGTTCATCATGTCGGCGATCCTGATTGCAGCTGCGGTGATCGTCTTTGTCGCCAAGGTGCAGAAGAGTGAACCGAAAGCCGCGGCAGAGCCGGCTGTTCAGGAAGTGGCCTAAATATTCATCAGATATTTTGATGATACGATGAATTCTTCAGCATCGAGGCCCTGCCGGCTGGCTTTTCACGCAAAGTTGCGCTAAGCCGACGATCTTGCGCACCCTTGGGTAGGTGGTCTGCGCGTTCTTAAACCGAGTTTTCGAGATGGATATGCCGGTAGCTGCGCGCCCCTTCGCGCACGACAACAATAATTCGTGGTTTGCGCATCTCCGCGCCACCCTGGCGCTCGGCATCCCGCTGATCGGCGCGCAACTGGCGCAGCTTGGCATCAATACGACGGATGTGATGATCATCGGTCGTCTCGGTGCCGAGCAATTGGCCGCCATGGTTCTTGCCGGCCAGTTCCTGTTTACGATTCTGCTTTTCGGTTCCGGTTTTGCCATTGCCGTCGTGCCGTTGGTGGCGCAGGCCTATGGTCAGGGTGATGTCACCTCGGTTCGGCGGGCGCTGCGCATGGGCCTCTGGGCCGTTACCGTCTATTGGCTGATTGCGCAGCCGGCCTTTCTTTATTCCGAACAGATCCTATTGGCCGCCGGACAGAAGCCCGACGTGGCGAAGCTTGCCAGCGATTATATCGCCATCGGCCATTTCGCGGTGCTGCCGGGCTTGCTCTACAACGTCATCCGGGCCCTGGTCAGCGCCATGGGTCGGGCAGGCGTCATCCTTTATGTCACCCTCACTATGCTGGTGATGAACGCCGTGCTTGCCTATTGCCTGGTGCTCGGCCATTTCGGCATGCCGGCGCTCGGGCTGCGTGGTGCTGCCATGGTATCCGTTGCAGTGCAGACGGCGGGCTTTCTGTTCATCGTCGGCTATGTGCAGAGCCGCCAGGACACACGACGCTATGAAATCTTCGTCCGTCTTTGGCGGCCGGATTGGCATGCGTTGTGGGAAGTCGTTCGCCTTGGTTTTCCGATCAGCATCACGGTTTTGGCTGAAGTCAGCCTGTTCACGGCCGCTTCGCTGCTGATGGGTCAAATCGGCACGATCGAGCTTGCCGCGCATGGTATCGCACTGCAATGGGCGTCGATCGCCTTCATGATCCCGCTCGGCCTCAGCCAGGCGGCGACCGTGCGGGTCGGTGTCGCGCATGGACAGGGCGATCACTTCGGGCTGAAGCGGGCAGCCATCGTGGTGCTCATCGTTTCGAGTTGTATTGCGTTCTGCGGCAGCATCCTGTTCGCGACAGCGCCATCCTGGCTCGGAAGCTGGTTCCTTGACGTCAAGTCGGTCGATGCGCCGCAGGTGCTTGCCTATGCGGCGCCGCTGATCGTCGTGGCTGGCCTGTTCCAACTCGTCGACGGCCTGCAGGTGGTCGCCAGTGGTCTGCTGCGTGGCCTGAAGGATGCGCGCGTGCCGATGATCATGGCGCTGATCGCCTATTGGCCGATCGGTTTCTTCCTGGCCTGGCTGCTGGCCTTCCCGCTTGGCTTCGGCGGGATCGGCATCTGGATCGGCTTTTTGCTCGGCCTTGGCTCGGCCGCGACCATGCTCTGCGCGCGATTCTATATCCTGATGCGCTCCGAGAAATTGGCCGGCTGAAGCCCGGCCAATTTTGATATCTGGCGACGAGACTGCTGACAAAAATTGACAGCATGTTCGTCTATAGTCATCTCATACCAACGACGGGAGATGACCATGACATTCAAAGCAAGCGATCATATTGATGCCGCGCTTTTCCCGCGGGAAGATTCCTCTGATCAGGGCAAGATGGTTCGCCTCTTCCCGCACGCCAATGCGTCCGGCCGGCGGCCCGAGCCTGTGCAGAAATCCTATTGGCTGGCCGTTGCCAGCGCGGAACATGTTCGCCATGGGAAAGAGCAGGGCTTCATGCAGGTTTGCCACGGCAAACCGGGGCCGCTGAAGCGCATCAAGCCCGGTGACGGTATCATCTATTATTCTCCATCGATAACGATGGGAGGCAAGGACGGTTTCCAGAGCTTCACGGCCATTGGCTATGTCCGTGAGGGCGAGCCGTATCCGGCGCAGATGGATTGTGGAAAGGCCTATCGCCGCGATGTCGACTGGCTCGATGCGCCCGAACAGCCGCTCCGTCCATTGCTGGGCTGGCTGGATTTTACCCAAGACAAGAACTGGGGCTACAAACTGAGGTTCGGGCTTGTTGCCTTTGGCGCGTCCGATTTTGAATTCCTGCAGGAGATCATGACGAGCGAGTTGGAAGTCGTGAAGCAGCGTCGCCTGCAGGCGTAAGCCGATGTGAAGACATATTCCTCCCAAGTCGACACACAAAAAAAGCCTCGGATTGTTTGCCAATCCGAGGCTTCTTTTTATGGATTCGGGCAGTCGGTGTGCTCAGGCGCGCTCGGCCAAAGCCGGTTCGCCCTTCTTCTCGCGCACGAGATTGACGAAGCGGCGGAAGAGGTAATGGCTGTCCTGCGGGCCCGGGGAAGCTTCCGGGTGGTGCTGCACGGAGAAGACCGGCTTGCCGGCAACGCGCAGGCCGCAATTGCTGCCGTCGAAAAGAGAAATGTGAGTCTCTTCAACGCCTTCCGGAAGGCTGTTCGAGTCGACTGCGAAGCCGTGATTCATCGAGACGATCTCGACCTTGCCCGTGGTGTGATCCTTGACCGGGTGGTTGGCGCCATGATGGCCCTGATGCATCTTCGCCGTCTTGGCGCCGAGCGCGAGGCCGAGCATCTGGTGACCGAGGCAGATGCCGAACAACGGGATTTCCGTCTTCAGCAGGTCCTTGATGACAGGCACGGCATATTCGCCGGTTGCCGCGGGGTCGCCGGGACCGTTCGACAGGAAAATGCCGTCGGGCTTCAGCGCCAGCACGTCATCGGTGGATGCGGTTGCCGGCAATACGGTGACCTTGCAGTCGAGGCCGGAGAAGAGGCGCAGGATGTTGCGCTTGACGCCGTAGTCGAGGCAGACGACGTGATATTTGGCGTCGTCGGCATTGAGTGCGCCATAGCCTTCGTTCCAGATCCAGGGCGTCTGCGCCCATTGCGACGATTGGCCTGAAGTGGCGACCTTTGCGAGATCTAGGCCTTCCAAGCCGCTCCAAGCCTTCGCATCCGCCTTCAACTGCTCGATGTCGAAGACGCCGTTCGGGTCATGGGCGATGACGCCGTTCGGCATGCCGTTTTCGCGGATCCAGGCGGTCAGCGCGCGGGTGTCGATGCCGCACATGCCGATGATACCGCGAGCCTTCAGCCACTGGTCGAGATGCTTTGCGGCGCGATAGTTCGAAGGATCGGTGATATCGGCCTTGAAGATGACGCCGACGGCGCCGTGGCGGGCGGCAGGCGTCAAGTCTTCGATGTCTTCGTCGTTGGTGCCGACATTGCCGATGTGGGGGAAGGTGAAGGTAACGATCTGACCGAGATAGGAGGGATCGGTCAGGATTTCCTCGTAGCCGGTCAGCGCCGTGTTGAAGCAGACTTCGGCCTGGACCTTGCCGGTCGCGCCGATACCCTTGCCTTCGATTACGGTGCCGTCGGCGAGGACGAGCAGGGCACTCGGCTTTTCAGTTGTCCATGGGGCTGTCGCGGTCATTCTCATCCCGTTTCCGGCGTCGTGCGCGGCCTTGAAAAGACCGGGGGCTTCCGCCATGTTTGTGCAGATTGCAGCCGGCGACGTGCGTCGCGGCTTGAGACCTTCATATCGATCTAATGTGCAGGTGCTGGACATAGCCAAACAAGGCGTGTCGGTCAATGCGCCCCGTTCGTTTCCTGCCAAGGAATCGCCAGCTTTCGATCGCCCGGACGTAATTGCATTGATCGCCGCTCATGGTCTATGAGACTGGCAACATGAAATGAGAGGCTGGGCGATCGTCGCCGGCCTGCTTAGGGAGTTTAAGACATGATCCGCGAAACGCTTTCCACCGCCCAGAAGGATGCCATGAAGGCCAAGGACGCGGCGAGGCTTTCGACCGTGCGCCTCATCCTCGCCGCGATCAAGGACAAGGACATCGCCAATCGTGGTCTCGGCAAGGAACAGGCGAGTGACGACGAGATTTTGCAGTTGCTCGCCAAGATGATCAAGCAGCGCGAAGAGTCGGTGAAGATCTACATCGATGGTGGCCGCCCGGAACTGGCCGACAAGGAGCGCGAGGAAATCGCTGTTATCCAGGGCTTCATGCCCGAGCAGCTTTCCGACGAGAAGGTGCGCGAGATCTGCGTCGCTGTCGTCGCCGAGCTCGGTGCGCAAGGCCTGAAGGACATGGGCAAGTGCGTCGCTGCCCTGCGCGAGCGCTATGCCGGGCAGATGGATTTCGCCAAGGCTTCGGGGATTCTCAAAGAGCTGCTGAAGTAAGTATTGGTGGCTCCGTCGGCGCTGGCTCGGGCTGCGCGCCGAAGGCCTCTTCCCAGACGGCGCCGATGATGGCGAATTTTTCCGCCTGGTAATCCCAATATTCCTGAATGAAGCCGCGCGAGAGCCAGAAGTGGCTCTTGCCCGGACTACCGGTCCAGCCCACGCTTCCCATACTCGATGCCTTGCTCATCAGCCGCTTCACATGCGTTCTTGAGATTAGGAATCGGTCGCAGATTTCGGTGAACGAAATCGGGCCAATGACCATTCTTGCCGCTGTCGGATCGATCGTTGCGATGCGGGACATCAGGTAATCCATCACCACGCCGCCGGAATTTGCCCAAGTGAAGAGATCGAAGGTCTCGCCGGGATGACGCACCCGGTCGTTGGCAATGATTCTTGCTGCGATTGCCGGCTGCAGCGCCGCAATGATCTCCGGTCGCTCGACAAAAGTTGCTATCCGCTTGCCGTCATCCAGGCTGTCGAGCACCATCAGATGGATATAAATCCATTTCGATAGATGTTCCACCGCCGCTTCGGTCGGCTCTATTGGTCGCAGACGCTTGATTGGTGGATCGGCCAGATAACGCAAAAAGCGGTAGGTCAGCATTTCCTGGATGAAGCTCAGCGCCGTATTGTGGCTGGCGATCTCATGTTTGAGAACGTAATCGACAAAGCGGCGGGCATATAAGCCCGGCTGCTCTCCATCGATTCCGCCGTAATACAGTCCGAGGCCGGCTTGGGCCATCAGCCAGCGCTGCTGCGAAGCAAAAATTGAGCTTGCGCGTGGATTGTCAGCGTAGGCGGCAACCATCTCCCGCGCGCAGCCGAGAACAGCCGTGAAGAAACCAAGGTCAGAGGTAAGCTCTTCCGCAGCGAACGACATATAGTGATTTCCGATGAATTAGGGAATTCATTGGCATCGCAGTATCAATTGTCAATTGAATTTGGATGCTGTGGTGTAAAATTGACAGTTTCTAATATACTTGCGGCGGCTACAGATTTGACGAGCTGACGGCGGCGGACGAAAGCGACACCAAGCTTTGCGCGTCTCTCATCAGCCTTGACGGCAAATAAAGAAGGCAGGAGCTGGGGGAGCTCCTGCCTTCTTGCGCTTTGCAGCCGTTTGATAACGCAGGGTGGGGCCCAAAAATCAAACGTCTATTGCAAAGGCACCCAGGTGAGGCGGCGCCGGGGGTAGGGATGGTGCCTCACCTGGGTATGGGGTGAACTTTACCTGATGATCCTGACTTGCTGGGGCAAATCCATGCCTTGCGACTCCAGCCAGGATACCTGAATTTTGATGCCGGCCTTGAGAGCCGGAACTTTCATATCAACAGGTAGCTGGTAGCCGGTATCGGTATAAAGCACGTTGCCAGTAGCCGCAGGAGCCACACCATCCGTCATCGTAGCCGAGCCATAGGTGGCCGTGGCGAAGAGGGCGGCGGCAGCAAAGGGTACGAGCAAAACGCGCATTTGAATTCTCCTAAACAGAAAACCTGTACCTTAGGTTTCCAGTCCAGCGGGACGTCTAGGCATGTCGTGTCGCGAAGCATTTTCTTCGCCGGCTTGTCTCGCCCCGTGAGAAGAACGCTATTGCGGCGCACACCAACAATCAAATTACAAAAAAATAATGTTTGGCTTACGAACTATGCCCCAAATGCGCCACCAGCGCGCAGGATCGCGCGCCTTTCGATCTTCGATAATGATTGCGCCTGCGTCGTCGTACGCTCTTGGTTATTCACCCTGATAATCAGTAACTCTTTGCTTTTTCAGATTTTTTTGCGCGGCCAGGCTGTGTAGCCGCGTTTCCGTGATGCACATACAAGCTGCAAAGCTTTCCTTGGGCCCTGCCTCAGACGATGCCAAAACCGCCATCCAAGCAAGCGCGCGAACATGAATTGAGCCGAGGTTTTCACGGAGTTGTGATCGGAAAGGTTGAATTCGATCGCCGCATGAGGAGGGCTGTGAATAGCGGGCGTGGCGGAGGGTTCTCGTGGCAATGCGCTCCGTTCCTGATTATATGGGAGCAGGCCAGAGGTAGTCATGCGATTTTCCAATACGTTTCTCGATGAGATTCGCGACCGCGTTCCCATTTCGGACGTGATCGGTCGACGTGTGACCTGGGACCGGCGCAAGACCAATGTGCCGCGGGGTGACTATTGGGCCTGCTGCCCGTTCCATGGCGAAAAATCACCGAGCTTTCACTGTGAAGACCGCAAGGGCCGTTACCATTGCTTCGGCTGCGGCGTCACGGGCGATCATTTCCGTTTCCTGACCGAACTCGAGGGGCTTAGTTTTCCCGAAGCGGTGCAGCAGATCGCCGACATGGCGGGCGTTGCCATGCCGGTCGCCGATCCCATGGAAGCAAAGCGCGAAAAGGAACGCACGTCGCTGCTCGACGTCATGGAAATGGCGACGCAGTTCTTTCAGGATCAGCTCCAGACGGCAAACGGTGCGAGGGCACGAGCCTATCTGCGCGACCGCGGCCTGACCGGTCGCACCATTGAGACCTTCCGCCTTGGCTACTCGCCGGACAGCCGCAATGCGCTCAAGGAGTTTTTAGCCGGCAAAGGCGTATTGAAAGAACAGATGGAAGCCTGTGGCTTGGTCGTGCATGAGAATGTGCCGGTCTCCTACGACCGTTTTCGCGATCGCATCATGTTCCCGATCCTGTCTTCGCGCGAAAAGGTGATCGCCTTCGGCGGCCGCGCCATGTCGCCGGATGCGCCGGCCAAATATCTCAATTCCAATGAGACGGAACTCTTTCACAAGGGCAATGTACTCTACAATTTTACGCGCGCGCGCCGTGCCGCCCAGGGGAATGACGGCGCGGGTACGATCATCGCCGTCGAAGGCTATATGGACGTCATTGCGCTACATCAGGCTGGCGTTGAAAATGCAGTCGCCCCGCTCGGCACGGCGCTGACGGAAAACCAGCTCGAACTTCTATGGAAGATGACGCCCCAGCCGGTGCTCTGCTTCGATGGAGACGGAGCCGGCATTCGTGCCGCCAATCGCGCTGCCGATCTGGCGCTGCCGCATATCAAACCAGGCCGCACCGTCCGTTTCGCGCTTTTGCCGGATGGAAAGGACCCGGATGATCTTGTCCGCCATGAAGGCCGCGCGCCTTTCGACAAGGTGATGGCACAGGCAAAGCCGCTGGCGGAAATGATCTGGAGCCGCGAAGCAGGCAGCGGCACCTTCGATACGCCGGAGGCGCGCGCCGAACTTGAGGCGCGACTGAAACAGATGGTTTCGGTCATATCAGACGAGAACGTCCGCCGGCACTATCAGCAGGACATGCGCGATCGGCTGAACGGCCTGTTTCAGCCGCAGTTTAAGCGCGGCGGCAATCAGCAGGGACGCGGCTTTTCCCGCGACGGCAATGGCCGCAATTTCGGCGGTCGCGGCGGGCCGGGCTGGGATCGGCAGCCGGCCGCCAATGTGACGGCGTCGGATCGCTTGACGCGTTCGGGCATGATCAAGGGTCATCAGGACATTCCAGGGCTGCGCGAGAGCGTATTGGCGTTGACCATCGTCAATCATCCGCTGCTGCTGCAGGACGAATATGATGAGATCGCCGCGATCGACTACGAAAGTCGCGAATTGCAGCGTCTGTGGTCCGCCTTGTTGGGTACGGCAGCAGCCATGGCCGGCCCGCAGCTCAATCGCGAACGGCTGCTCGAACAGTTGGAAGAGCAGGGTTTTGCGGCATTGCTGAAGAGCCTCGACCAGCAGGTGCGCAATGCTCGCCTCTGGACGGCGACTGAGGAAGCCGCGACGGAAGATGCGCGGGAGGGCTATCGTCAGGCGCTTGCGCTTCACAAGCGCTCGAAAGCATTGCGTTGGCACAAGATCGAGCTGCAAAGCGCAATCGCCGAGGCAACGGAAGACGGCGATGGCGACCTCATCGAACAGCTCATGCGCGCTTTGCAGGAAGTGCAGCTCGAAGCTTTGCGCCTGGAAAACCAGGAAGCAATCATCGATGGGTTTGGCGTGCTTTCCGGCCGCATCAAAGGGTCCGCGGGGAAATAGGGGATAGATGTCACAGCCAGATCGACAGGAGCCGCGATTTTCCGCCGACGATGCGCTGTTCGGTGACCGTAGCTCCGGCGCAACGCCGCTCGACATCCTCAAGAGGGTCTATGGCTATTCCGCCTTTCGCGGCAAGCAGCAGCAGGTGGTCGACCATGTGGTTTCCGGCGGCGACGCGGTCGTGCTGTTTCCGACTGGCGCCGGCAAATCGCTGTGTTTCCAGATTCCGGCCTTGTGCCGCCAAGGCGTCGGCATCGTCGTTTCGCCGTTGATCGCCCTGATGCGTGACCAGGTCGAGGCAATGAAGCAGCTCGGTATCCGCGCGGCGGCGTTGAACTCGTCCTTGTCGCGGGAAGAGGCAAGCGATGTCTATCGCGCTATCTCCAGCGGAACGCTCGATCTGCTCTATGTCACGCCGGAACGCATTTTGACGGATGGCTTCAGCCAGATGATCGCCAAGGCGAAGATTGCCTTGTTCGCGATCGACGAGGCGCATTGCGTCTCGCAATGGGGACATGATTTCCGGCCGGAATACCGTGATCTCGGCAGGCTTGCGGAGCTCTTTCCCGATGTGCCGCGCATCGCGTTGACGGCGACGGCCGATCCGCATACGCGCGACGACATCATCGAGAGGCTGGCGCTCGATAATGCCAAGGTTTTCACCACCAGCTTCGACCGGCCGAACATCACCTATGAGCTCGTCGAGCGCGATCAGCCGCGCCAACAATTGCTGCGTTTCCTCGATGGTCATCGCGGCGATAGCGGCATCGTCTATTGCCTGTCACGGGCCAAGGTCGAGGATATCGCGGAGTGGCTGAACGGGCAGGGCATTCGTGCGCTTGCCTATCACGCCGGCATGGATCGATCGGTCCGCGACGCCAACCAGGATGCCTTCCTGAAGGAAGAGGATCTTTGCCTGGTGGCGACGGTCGCCTTCGGCATGGGCATCGACAAGCCGAATGTCCGCTATGTCGCCCATCTCGATCTTCCCGGCTCCGTCGAGGCCTATTATCAGGAGACGGGACGCGCGGGACGCGACAGCTTACCGTCCGAAGTCTGGATGGCCTATGGCATGGCCGACGTGATCCAGCGGCGGCGGATGATCGACGAGGGCAATGCAGCGGAAGAGATCAAGCGCGTCGAGCGCGCGAAGCTGAACGCATTGCTTGCGATCTGCGAGACGGCCGGCTGCCGACGCCAAGCGATCCTTGCGCATTTCGGCGAACCTCACGCCGGCGGTTGCGGCAATTGTGATACCTGCCTGAAACCGGTCGAAACCTGGGACGGCACCGAGGCGGCGATCAAGGCGCTCGCTGCCGTCTACCGGACCGGCGAACGTTTCGGCACCGGCCATGTCATCGATGTGTTGATGGGGACGGTCAATGAGAAGACCGAGCGTTTCGGCCATGTGAACATGCCGGTCTTCGGGGCGGGTAAGGATATTCCCTCGCGCATCTGGCAGTCCGTCTTCCGACAACTGCTGGCGAGTGGCTTTGTCAGCATCGATCATACTGCTTTCGGCGCGATGAAGCTGGAGCCGGAGGCGCGGGCGGTCTTCAAACGCGAGCGTCAGGTTTTCTTCCGCAAGGATCGGCCGGAGACAGGCCGGCGCACCAAGAAGGCAGGGCGGATCGAGAAGCGGCAGTCAAGCCTGTCGAGCGAGGCGCAGCCATTGTTCGAAGCGTTGAGAAGCGAGCGCGCGAGCATCGCTAAGGCACTCGGCGTGCCGCCCTATGTCGTCTTCCCGGATACGACACTGATTGCTTTTGCCATGGAGCGACCGACGAGCCGCGATGCGCTCCTGGGCATTTCGGGCGTGGGGCAGGCGAAGTTGGAGCGCTATGGAGATGCGTTCTTGAAGGCGATAGAGAATTTCACCGATCGGTGACACCTTCTCGCCAGGCGCACTCACATCCTGACGGTCATGCCGCCGTCGACGGTCAGCACATGACCGTTGACAAAGGAGGCGGCGTCGCTGGCGAGAAATAGTGCCGCGCCGGCGATCTCGTCAGGACGGCCCCAGCGTTGAACGGGAATGCGCTGGCGCACGAAGGGCATAAGCTCTTCGTTTGCCGCCATCGCGGCGTTCGTTTCCGTCGCGAACCAACCCGGTGCGATGGCATTGCTTGTGATGCCGTGCGGGCCAAATTCCACGGCCATGCCGCGCATAAGGCCAGTGAGCCCTTGTTTGGCCGCAGGGTAGACGCAGTCTCCCGGCATGGCGACATGGCCGCTGATCGAGGTTACCGAGATCAACCGTCCATGACCATGACGTTTCATCAGGCGTGCAGCGTTGCGCGAGAGCGCAATCGAGGCAGCCAGATCCGTGTTGAGGAGAGCAAGGATCGCTTCGTCGTCGAAGTCGGCCAGCGGGCGTCTGTCACGGGCGCCGACATTGTTGATCAGTATGTCGAGCCGGCCGTGGTTCCTTTCGATATCCGCCATTGTCGCACGCTGCGCCTCGTGATCGGCGATGTCGAAAGCGGCAGCTTCGGCGGTGCCGCCTGCCGCGCGGATGGTTTCCACGGCGCTGTCTAACGTCGCGGCCGTACGCCCATTGATGACGACATGCGCTCCTGCGCCGGCAAGCGCCTTCGCCATCTCCAGACCGAGACCGCGACCACTACCGGTGACGAGCGCGACCCGACCCTTGAGCGAAAATCTATGGAATATGCTCATCACATCCTCACCATACGGGAACCGCATTATGTTTGCAGGCAGATAGTGGACTCAGTCAAATAAATTTTGCAATAAGGACGAGCAATATCGATGTCGTTCATTGCCATATCGCATGAGCGTCAATGCCTCGCGCATTTTTGCCGCTGCTGAATGCAGCAAGAAACCAAATCCTGTGTTATTTCTCGGGCCGTCTCCGCCCACGACCAACATCGGAATGCGACGATGACCTCTGAATTCATATCCCATTTGCGTACAGAACTCGCCGGTCTGAAAGATGCGGGCCTCTATAAATCCGAGCGCGTCATCACCTCCAAGCAGGCGGGCGAGATTGCCGTCGTGGGCGGCGAGCGAGTTCTGAATTTCTGCGCCAACAACTATCTCGGCCTCGCCGATAATGAGGAACTGGCAGAAGCGGCAAAGAAAGCGCTCGATCGCTATGGCTACGGCATGGCCTCGGTGCGCTTCATCTGCGGGACTCAGGAAGAGCACAAGCAGCTTGAGGCGCGGATATCGGCCTTTCTCGGCATGGAGGACACGATCCTTTATTCCTCCTGTTTCGATGCCAATGGCGGGTTGTTCGAGACGCTGCTGTCGGAGGAGGATGCGATCATCTCCGATGCGCTCAACCACGCCTCGATCATCGACGGTGTGCGTCTCTCCAAGGCGAAGCGCTTCCGCTACGCCAATAACGACATGGCGGCCCTAGAAGAGGAGCTGAAGAAGGCCGAGGGCAGCCGTTTCAAGCTGATTGCCACCGACGGCGTTTTCTCCATGGATGGCATCATCGCCAATCTCGAGGGCGTCTGCGATCTTGCCGAACAATATGGTGCGATGGTGATGGTCGATGACAGCCATGCCGTCGGTTTTGTCGGCGATCATGGCCGCGGCTCGCCGGAACATTGCGGCGTCGAGGGCAGGGTCGACATCATCACCGGTACGCTTGGCAAGGCGCTCGGTGGGGCATCGGGCGGCTATACTTCGGCCAAAGCCGAGATCGTTGATTGGCTGCGGCAGCGCTCGCGCCCCTATCTCTTCTCAAACACGCTGGCTCCGGTCATCGCGGCTGCTTCGCTGAAAGTCTTTGATCTGATCGAAAACGGCAGCGATCTGCGCGACCGGCTCCGTGGCAATGCCGAGTTCTTCCGCAGCGAAATGACCAAGCTCGGTTTCACGCTGGCCGGCGCCGATCATCCGATCATCCCCGTCATGCTCGGCGATGCCAAGCTAGCGCAGGAGATGGCAGCGCTGATGCTGAAAAAGGGCGTCTACGTCATCGGCTTCTCCTTCCCGGTGGTGCCGAAGGGTCAGGCGCGCATCCGCACGCAAATGTCGGCGGCGCATTCGAAGGCCGATGTCGAGCGCGCGATTGCAGCTTTTGCCGAGGCGGGACGCGAACTCGGAATCATTTGAATCGGATGGAGACGGCAGCTCATGTCGAACATGATGAAGGCATTGGTCAAATCGAAGCCGGAAGTCGGGCTGTGGATGGAGCAAGTTCCGGTTCCCGAGGTTGGGCCGAACGATGTGCTGATCCGGGTCAGGAAATCGGCGATCTGCGGCACGGATGTGCATATTTGGAACTGGGACCAGTGGGCGCAGAAGACCATTCCGGTGCCGATGGTCGTCGGTCACGAATTCTGCGGCGAGATCGCGGAGATCGGCTCGGCGGTCACCAAATATCATGTCGGCGAGCGTGTCTCCGGCGAAGGACATATCGTTTGCGGCAAGTGCCGCAACTGCCGGGCGGGCAGGGGACATCTTTGCCGCAATACGCTGGGCGTCGGCGTCAACCGCCCGGGCTCGTTCGGCGAATTCGTCTGCATTCCGGAAAGCAACGTTGTCCCGATCCCTGACGATATCCCGGATGAAGTGGCGGCGATCTTCGATCCCTTCGGCAATGCCGTGCACACCGCGCTTTCCTTCGATCTGGTGGGCGAGGATGTGCTGGTTACCGGCGCGGGGCCGATCGGCATCATGGGCGCCATGGTCGCCAGGCGTTCGGGCGCACGCAAGGTGGTCATCACCGATATCAATCCGAATCGGCTGGCGCTCGCCCGCAAGCTCGGTATCGAGCATGTCGTCGACGCCTCGAAGGAAAACTTGGCCGATGTAATGAAGTCTATCGGTATGACCGAAGGTTTCGATGTCGGTCTGGAAATGTCGGGTGCCGCGCCCGCTTTCCGCGACATGATCGACAAGATGAACAATGGCGGCAAGATCGCTATTCTCGGCATCGCGCCGGCCGGCTTCGAGATCGACTGGAACAAGGTGATTTTCAAGATGCTCAATCTGAAGGGCATCTATGGCCGCGAGATGTTCGAGACCTGGTACAAGATGATCGCCTTCGTTCAAGGCGGGCTCGACGTCTCGCCGGTCATTACCCATCGCATCCACATCGATGATTTCCGCGATGGCTTTGAAGCCATGCGTTCTGGTAATTCCGGCAAGGTGGTAATGGACTGGATTTGACCAAATTCGTGGCCCGGCCGCATCAGCATTGCCGCGAACTGCGGAAATGCGGGTGGTTTCATGGGCCTGCCCTTGTCAACGCGCGGGGACTTCCTAAATACGGGAAGCAATTGTTTCTGGGCGTGTTGGGCCTGTGGATAAGGCTTTTTCACGATTTTAACAGGCTTTTTTGCTGGAAAAGCTTGACGAGAGCAAAAATTGTAGGAATCACCGTTTGTCCTCGGAAAAACGGTGAAGTGGGTCAGGCGGATCACGTATACCATGGCCGGAATTCCAAACGCAATCCAGCTTTGCTGTTGGGAGCCGGTGATCGTGGTTAATCAGGCATTAAAGGTCATTCCGTTAGGTGTTTGTCGGTGATTCGGGGCTGGCGCGAGGCGTGCCGGGCCAGAGCGGTCAGTCACCGCGTGTAAGTTTCAAGCGTCAGGGAAAGCGACGATATAGAGATGGCAACCAAGGTCAAAGAGAACGAAGAAGCTGAAGTCGAACGCGACGGCGCCTCGGATGGCCCGCTTCTCGATCTTTCCGACGACGCGGTCAAGAAGATGATCAAGGCCGCGAAAAAACGCGGCTACGTGACGATGGACGAGCTCAACGCCGTTCTGCCGTCCGAAGAAGTGACGTCCGAGCAGATCGAAGATACGATGGCTATGCTCTCCGATATGGGCATCAACGTCATTGAAGACGAGGATGTCGAAGAGGCGGGCGCGGCAGCCAGTGGCGGCGACGACGACGATTCCAGCGGCGACGAGGATGGTGAAGGCGGCGAGCTTGCGCCTTCCGGCGGCTCGGCGCTTGCAACCACCAAGAAGAAAGAGCCGACCGATCGCACCGACGATCCGGTGCGCATGTATCTGCGCGAAATGGGCTCTGTCGAGCTGCTGTCGCGCGAAGGCGAAATCGCGATCGCCAAGCGCATCGAGGCCGGCCGCGAAACCATGATCGGTGGCCTCTGTGAGAGCCCGTTGACGTTCCAGGCGTTGATCATCTGGCGCGACGAACTCAACGAAGGCACCACGCTGCTGCGCGAGATCATCGATCTCGAAACGACCTATTCCGGTCCAGAGGCCAAGGCTGCGCCGCAGTTCCAGAGCCCGGAAAAGATCGAGGCCGACCGCAAAGCGGCCGAAGAGAAGGAAAAGGCCCGCGGCCGCCGTTCCTCCGGCGATGACGACATCACCGACGTCGGCGGCGAAGGCATGCCGATCGAGGAGGAGGAAGAGGACGAGGACGAATCCAGCCTCTCGCTCGCCGCGATGGAAGCAGAGCTTCGCCCGCAGGTCATGCTGACGCTCGACACGATCGCCGAAACCTACAAGAAGCTGCGCAAGCTGCAGGACCAGCAGGTCGAGCAGCGCCTGTCGGCTTCGGGTACGCTGTCGTCCGCACAGGAGCGCCGCTACAAGGAGCTGAAGGACGAGCTGGTCAAGTCGGTCAAGTCGCTGTCGCTGAACCAGAACCGCATCGACGCTCTGGTCGAGCAGCTCTACGACATCAACAAGCGCCTCGTGCAGAACGAAGGCCGCCTGCTGCGTCTTGCCGAATCCTATGGCGTCAAGCGCGATAGCTTCCTGGAACAGTATCAGGGCGCTGAGCTCGATCCGAACTGGATGAAGTCGATCGGCAACCTCGCCGCCCGCGGCTGGAAGGAATTCGCCAAGAGCGAAAACACCACGATCCGCGACATCCGCCAGGAAATTCAGAACCTTGCGACCGAAACCGGCATTTCGATCTCGGAATTCCGCCGCATCGTTCATATGGTGCAGAAGGGCGAGCGCGAAGCGCGTATCGCCAAGAAGGAAATGGTCGAAGCGAACCTGCGCCTCGTCATCTCCATCGCCAAGAAATACACCAATCGCGGCCTGCAGTTCCTCGATCTCATTCAGGAAGGCAATATCGGCCTGATGAAGGCGGTCGATAAGTTCGAATATCGCCGCGGCTACAAGTTCTCGACTTACGCTACATGGTGGATCCGGCAGGCGATCACCCGTTCGATCGCCGACCAGGCCCGCACCATCCGCATTCCGGTGCACATGATCGAAACGATCAACAAGATCGTTCGTACGTCGCGCCAGATGCTGCATGAAATCGGCCGTGAGCCGACGCCGGAAGAATTGGCCGAAAAGCTCGCCATGCCGCTCGAAAAAGTGCGCAAGGTGCTGAAGATCGCCAAGGAGCCGATCTCGCTGGAAACCCCGGTGGGTGACGAAGAGGATTCGCATCTCGGCGATTTCATCGAGGACAAGAATGCGCTGCTGCCGATCGATGCCGCCATTCAGGCCAACCTGCGCGAGACGACGACCCGCGTTTTGGCATCGCTGACGCCGCGCGAAGAGCGCGTGCTGCGCATGCGCTTCGGCATCGGCATGAACACCGACCACACGCTCGAAGAAGTCGGCCAGCAGTTCTCGGTTACCCGCGAACGTATCCGTCAGATCGAAGCCAAGGCATTGCGCAAGCTGAAGCATCCGAGCCGCTCCAGAAAGCTGCGCTCGTTCCTCGATAGCTGAGCAGGTTGCTTTGTTGCTATGAAATTAGAACCCGGTTCGTACAAGCGAGCCGGGTTTTTCGTTTTGTCAGATGTGCCTGCACTGCACGCTTCGCGACAGGTCCTTCTAACGGTGCAACGTTATGTGCTACGGTGTTGGTGAGGGTTTTCCGCGCACCGCGGAGCTGTGATCAGACTAACAGTCTGCAATTTTCCGGCTGCCTCTTTCTGGCCTTGATGTTTAACACCATATGTCGGGAATCTAGGCGTCGTCGGATGTCGTTTGTCGGTAAGGTTTGGATGAAATTGTTGAGCGCTTTTCCGTCTGTCCTGCGTCGTCAGCCTTGCGGCCGCTGACCGATGGAGCGCGTCGCCGAACAGCGGAAACCGGATGAGCGTCGATGGGGACTGATCCCTTCCATTCTGGTGCACATCCTGTTTTTCGCTGCGCTTTTCCTGCTGCCGGTGGTGGCTATGCCGATACCGCAGCCGGAAGACAGCATCAATGTCGAGATGGTGCCGCAGCCCAAGGAGGAGGCAAAGAACGCCGCAAAGCCGTCGGAGCGCGCCGGCCGCGTGCCGACGCCGACACCCAGGCCCGATGAAAAGCAGCCTTCGAAGGAACCGAAGGCGGCGTCCACCGACAAGACTGAGGGCGAGCAGACCGCTGACAAGCTGAGCGACGAGAGCAAGACGAAGGCTGAGAAGGGGCCTGACCCGAACTCTAAGGATCAGGATGCGAAATCGCAGGAACCCGCGCAGGCCGATAAGCCTGCCGATGTGAAGGCCGATCAGCCAGCACCGACCACCGAGCAGGCCGACGCGCAGCCGCAGCCGGGTGATGCGCCGTCGCCGACGCCGGCCGATGATCAAGCCAAGCCGCAAGATCAGACGCCGACGACCGACGATCCGGCACAAGCAAAGCAGGACCAGCCACCTAGTTCCGATCCGGCGACACAGCCGCAGCAGCAAACTGCGGATCAATCGACGCCATCTGCCGATAATCCACCACAACAGACATCCGCCCAGCAGGCTGCGGCAGAGGCCCACACGCAGCCGCAGGCGAACCCGACGCCGCCGGCAAGCGATGACACTGCGCAGCAGCAACAGGCGAAGGCGGAGGAGGCAGCGAAGACCGACGCGGAAGCCAAGGCCGCCAAGCCGGACGCCGCAGCGTCTGCAACCGATCCGAATTCCAGTGATCCCGCATCGACGCCGACGCCGGAAGAGCTGGCGACGGACCAGCCGTCTGACACCCAGATCGTCGAGCCGAACACGCCGTCTATGGATGCAGCAGGCACGCAGGCGGATCAAAAGGACGGAGCGGCGTCCGATCCCATAGCGGGACTAGCGAAGACTGCCGAAGGGCAGGTAGATCAGCAGCAGGCCGCGGCTGATCCCAAGGTCGTGCCGGATGTTGCCGTGCCGACGACCGGAGGAGCGCAGCCACAGCAACAATCGCAGGATCAGCCGGTCTCCGGCGACCCTAGTGACCCGACGGCCGGAACCACCTTCGTCCCCGCGCCTCAACCTCGGCCGCAGCAGCAGGCGTCAGCGGACAGCACGCAAGACGCATCGAAAACCGATCCGTCGCAGGCTCAGCAAAAGTCCGGCGGCCAGCAGGGAAAATTCATCCAGGCCAAGCGCTTCTACTCCGGTACAGAGATGGCGCGTATGTCGAAGGACGAATTGGACGCCTGGAAAAAGTTGCCGCGACGTACACGAGTGCAGCAGCTTTGCAATAGCGAGGAAAAGCTGCAGTTCGGGTATGAACTAAAAGCGAGCGGCTTTTATAACTCACTGATTACACCGGCCATGCTGTCGGATATTGATCTCGTCGGCGATGGAGCTGGCGTGCTCACACCGAAAGGTTGGGTAAGGGTGGCATTTAAATGTAACGTTGACGATGCGGCCTTGAAGGTGGTTGCCTTCTCCTATTCGGTTAGAGGTCACGTCTCCGCAAAACAGTTGGAGAGGATCGGCGCTGCTGGCAATTGACGGACAGCACTCGTCTCATCAGCTTGAAACAATAGTTTATTCCGACGCCCGATAGAAATTCTGCCCATTTCATCATACGATTGCGGCTGACAACGTCTGATTCAATTCCCTCCCTTCGCATCGCCCAATTCCAATGACATCGATCACAGCCGATTCCAATTCGATGGCCGCCGGCCATTCCACGCTTCGTGGCGTCCTCTTGGCATTCACATCCTATGCCGTCTTCGCGTTCAGTGACGCGTCAATCAAGATATTGCATGGGACGCTGCCGTCCTATCAGGTGGCCTTCGTCGGCTCGCTGTTCGGTTTTGCGGCGATCCCGTTTCTGAAGACGCGCGGAGATGGGTGGCTGGATATCGTCAGGACGACGAACCGGCCGCTGTGGATGCTGCGTTTCGCGTGTGGCGCGATCGGCGCCATCTGTTCGATCGTGGCTTTCACCGAGCTGACGATGGCAGAGGCTTTCGCGCTGCTCTTTCTGCTGCCATCCTTCGTCACCATTCTGTCCGTCGTGTTCCTCAAGGAGGACGTGCGCTGGCAGCGTTGGACGGCGGTGATCGTCGGTTTCGTCGGCGTGCTGGTCGTGCTGCGGCCGGGATTTCGTGAGCTTTCGATCGGCCACCTCTGCGCGGCGATAGGCGGCTTAAGCGGGGCCGTCTCGATCGTCATCAATCGCGCACTTGGCTCGAAGGAGAAGCGCATCTCGCTTTATGGTGCGGTGTTGTTCGGCACGCTGATCGTCAGCGGTTTGCTGATGCTGCCGGAGATGACATGGCCGACGGCTTGGCAATGGATGTTCCTCGCCAGCTACGGTCTTCTCGGCGCTGCCGGCACCGTCCTCTTGATGAGCGCAGCGAAGTTGGCGCCCGCCAATCTCGTTGCGCCACCGCAATATAGCCAAATGATTTGGGCGATCGGTTTCGGCTATCTGCTGTTCAATGACAGCATAGATCTGCCGATGGCGCTCGGCATCGTCCTTATTGTCTTTTCCGGCCTGCTGACGCTGGCACGCGAGCGCAAACGCGGCACACCCTTGCCGGCGGCGGTTGTGGCTGCGGACACACGGGCATCGTTCGCGACAGCGCAGGAGACGCAGGCCAAGACACCAAATCGGTGAAATGCTTCGCCGGCGGTCCCTTTATCTCGTCACCCGAATGAATGGGGATTAGGTTTATTGTCGCCGCAAGGTGACAAGCCTATTGTGTTACTCGGGGCGAACCCATCTTCACGGGAAGGGACCCCAAGCACTGGATGGCGGCGCGTAGTTCCGAAAACCATGATGGTTTTCGAGGGGCTTACGCGTGGATCAACCGTTACTGCGTCATCTGCCTGCCCGTCTCAACGGGCGTGCGGCGCAGCGGAGGAGGTGTGAGATGACCACTTATATCGTTCTGCTCAATTGGACCGACCAGGGTGTGCGTAGCGTAAAGGAGTCTCCGCGGCGGCTGGATGTCGCCAAGAAGCAGTTGGAAGAGATGGGCGGTTCCTTCAAACAATTTTTCCTGACTATGGGCGAACACGACATGGTCGCTGTCTGCGAGGCACCCGATGATGCGGTGATGGCTCGCTTTGCCTTGGCGCTTGGTTCGAACGGCAATGTGCGCTCGCGCACGCTGAAGGCCTTCCCCGAGGCCGCTTATCGCGAGATCATCGCCTCCCTGGGATAATATTGGGGCGACCTTGCTACGTTGACTGTTGATTCCCCGGCCAGTGGCGCTTGGCCGGGAGATGGAACGCCATGATGTGGGCGCGGGAAGCTCAGGCGATGAAGCTCACCATTGACCGCAACGGCCGACTTCGAAAAGATGTCGGATGAACGAAATGGCGTTGAGATATGGAACAGCCTTGCCTTTTTGGCGCGGACTATAGCGTCTACGTGCGAATTGCGCGCCTTGCGCTCATCGAGAAAGGCGTCGAGCACCAGAGGGTGCCGATCGACATTTTCGCTGAGGGCGGGCCGCCGGCATCCTATCTGGAGCGGCATCCATTCGGCCGGATTCCGGCTTTCGAACACGGCGATTTTCGGCTCTACGAGACGGCTGCGATCACGCGCTATGTCGACGAGGCATTCGAGGGGCCGCGCCTGCAGCCTGTGGCGCCTCGGCAGCGCGCGCGGATGAACCAGATCGTCAGCATTGCCGACGGATATCTCTATCCGCATCTGGTGTGGGGTATCTACGTGGAGCGGGTCTCAAAGCCGGCAGAGGGCATTGCCGCCGACGAGGAACGAATAGCCACGAGCCTTTCCAAGGCCGCAATCGGCCTTGCCGCTCTTTCAGATCTTATGGAAGATACGCAGTGGCTCTGCAGTCCGGACCTGACCCTGGCCGATCTCTACGTCGCGCCGATGTTTGACTACTTTCTCATGGCGCCGGAGGGGCGGGAGATGATCGAGCATCATCCCAAGCTTGCGTCGTGGTGGTCGCGTATTGCAGCCCGGCCAAGTGTCGAGATGACGGCTTTCAGCAAACTGGAAGAGCCGGGCGCATGAAGCCAGGCCAGTTCAGGATGTTTCGCTCCTCCATTGCCGGCGTCGAAGCCGTGGCGGCGGAAACCGGATATAGCTTTCCCAAGCATACCCATGATCAGTTCGGCATCGGCGTCATCGAGCGCGGCGCGCAGGTGTCGCTGAGCGGGCGTGGCGTGGTGCGGGCTGAGACCGGCGACGTCATCACTCTCAATCCGAACGAAGTGCATGATGGTATGCCAATTGGGGAGAGCCGTGTTTGGTCGATGCTCTATTTCGATCCACGGCTGATGACGGATCTTCTGGGCGATATCGGTGAGGGCGGCGCCGGCGAGGGGGAACTTCCTTCTCCCGTCATTCGAAACGGACAGATCGCCGCGCGATTCAGAACACTGTTTTCGACGGTAACTCGTCAGGATGGTCAGGACGCTGCGCTGCGGCGAGACGGACTGTTGTTATCACTTGTTGCGGACGTGATGCGTGAGCAGGGGCAGGCGGATGAGGGCACCAATGCGCCCGCCGCGATCATGCGTGCTCGCGATCTCATCGATGATGATCCGGCAGCATCGGTGACGCTCGCCGATCTCGCCGGAGTGAGCGGGCTCAGCCGTTTCCAGCTCCTACGCGGTTTCGCCAAGGTGACCGGATTGACACCGCACGCCTATCTGCTTCAGCGTCGCATCCAGCGAGCGCGGCGGCTGATTGCCGGCGGCATGCCGCTGGCCGAGGCGGCTTTTGCCAGCGGCTTTGCCGATCAAAGCCATATGACTCGGATTTTCGTGCGCAATTTTGGTGTGTCGCCGCGCATCTATGCCGACACGACGCGCTGAGGCATCTGCAATTTCATTCAAGACCGGCTGCCTGCATCAAGGTTTTCTGCTGTTCCAAGTCAGAACCGCGCAGAAGGAAAAGCCATGTATTTCCGCCATTCGAATGAGATGTGGAGCGAATTCCCCGATCTGGTCCCCGGCGTCCTCTTCGTGGAAGGAATCACCGCCGATGTGGCCGTCAGCGATCGTCTCGCGAAGTTCCATGCAATCGCCGAGGAGCGGCTGGCGGGTAGTGCGGAAGGCGAGATGCCGGAGATCCAGGCCTGGCGGCGGACCTTTTCGAAAATGGGGCTGAAGCCGACGCAATATCGCTGCGCTTCCGAGGCTTTGCTCAGACGATTCCGCCAGGAAAAATCGCTGCCGCAACTGCATCCGCTCGTCGATCTGTGCAACGCCATCTCGATCGCCTTCGCCATTCCCGTCGCCGTCTTCGATCTTGCGAAGATTTCCGGCGATCTCGAAGTCAGGCACGCGACCGGCAGAGAGAGCTATCTCACCTTCGCTGGCGAAACGGAGCATCCGGAGCCGCGCGAAGTGATCTTTGCCGATAGTGCCGACCGGGCGCATGCGCGGCGCTGGACCAATCGTCAAAGCGGCCTTTCCGCCGTTCGCGAGGATACGCGATCGCTGCTGATCGTCGCCGAGGCCATGCATGAGGCGGCCGGAAATGATGTGCCGAGATTGATCGCAACCCTTGCCGCTGAACTTGCCGGCGTGTGGTCGGTCGACACAAAGACTGGGATGCTCAGTCGCTCTTCACCACGATTTGATCTCTAGGTTCGCGCTTTGGCGGCAATTTGCCGATCTATCCAAAAAATGCAGTTGACAAGTGCGGCGTTCGGGCAGAGCAGGGGACTTAGATAAATATTTCATATTGCTCATAAAGTTTGTTCCGTGCACGGCGCGCGGACAGAAGAAAGACATATGGACACCCTGCACAGTCACGATCGGGTCAGCGCGCTCGGTCATCCCGGATATCGTTCCTTCGCCGCCTCCCGCGTCTTTTCCTCCATCGGTTTCCAGTCGGTCACCGTTGCCATGGGCTGGATGATCTACGATCAGACCCATAGCGCCTTCTTCCTTGGCCTAGTCGGCTTCTGCCAGTTCCTGCCGATGGTGATCCTGACCTTCATTGTCGGTCATGTTGCCGACCAATTCGATCGCCGGCGCATCGGCCTGGTCTGCCAGTTGATCGAAGCCTTGACAGCGCTAGCCCTTGCCGTCGCAGTCTGGCAGCACTGGATCGGCCCGGCCGGCATCCTCGCCGCAGTCGCCGTCATGGGGGCGGCCACTGCCTTCGAGCGTCCTACCATGGCCGCGCTGTTACCGAATATCGTGCCGCCGTCGATGTTGCAGATAGCGATCGCTACCTCCACATCGATGATGCAGACCGCTTTCATCATCGGTCCGTCGCTCGGCGGCCTGCTCTATGGCGTCAGTCCGATTGCGCCTTTCGCGGTGTCTGCCGTGCTGTATGTCATCGCGAGCCTCAATGTCATTTCGATCCGCGTCGAGCGACAGCGGCCGTCGTCGCGGGAGCCGGTGACTCTGAGCTCGGTCTTTGCCGGCGTCTCCTTCATCAGGAGCAGACCGGTGATGATGGGGACGATCTCGCTCGATCTCTTTGCCGTGCTGCTCGGCGGCGCCACCGCGCTGCTGCCGATGTTCGCGCGCGATATCCTGCATGCCGGCCCCTGGGGCCTCGGACTGCTGCGCGCTGCGCCCGCAATCGGTGCTTTGGTCATGTCGATCTGGCTGGCGCGGCGGCCCCTGCAGACCGGCGTTGGCAAGAAGATGCTGCTTGCCGTTTTCGTGTTCGGCATCGCCACAGTCGTCTTCGCGCTCTCGAGCAACATCATCCTCTCCGTTACGGCACTGCTTGTCGTCGGGGCGTCGGATACGGTCAGCGTTGTCGTGCGCAGTTCGTTGGTGCAGCTCTTGACACCGGACAACATGCGCGGCCGCGTCAATGCCGTGAACTCGCTGTTCATAGGCACGTCCAACCAGCTCGGCGAATTCGAATCCGGCATGCTCGCCAGCGCGCTTGGCCCGGTTCTCACCGGCATCGTCGGCGGCGTCGGCACCATCGCCGTCGTGCTGCTTTGGATGCGGATCTTTCCGGATTTGACCAAGGTCAAGACGCTCAGGGGATAAGGTGGCCTCGGCCAGACCGGCAAAACGATCCAGCACATGGCTTCGCGCTGTAGGCTCATGGATGGTGCGGAATATTGTCCAGCCCGGCATCTCGCCTAAGGTGGCCGTTGACTGAGAAGATATTTTCGCGTCTCGCCTTCTTTTCGGCACGCTGTTTTTGGACGCAAGCAAACGCACGGAGCAGCCGGTTGATCCGCTTTTCGATGCTACGCCGCAGAATGAATCCATGAATGTTTCTCATCTGTCATAAGCCTGATGGTCTTATGACTTAGAGGAATGCGCCCGTATACTTCTCATGTATAATGAAGCTTTCATCGCCTATGCATGAAGGATTTTCATGGGGAAAAGACCGCTTCCACCACTGGCCGTCTTGCAAGCATTTTGCGCTATCGTCGAAACCGGCGGTTTTGGCCGTGCGGCTGAGAGGATGGGGCTGACGCAGACTGCCGTCAGTCATCAGCTTTCGCAGCTTGAAGGCTGGATCGGCGGCAGGCTTTTCGATCGCGGCCGGTCGGGCGCAAGATTGACGCCGCTCGGCGCGCGGCTCCACCCGGCGATTGTGGAGACGATTTCTCAATTGGAGACGGCGTTGTATCACGCGCGGGCGAGTGTGTCGGTTCGCACGCTGACGCTGTCGGTGACGCCGGAATTTTCCAGCCAATGGCTGGCGTCTCGACTTGGTGATTTCTGCCAGCGCCACCCCGACATCGAGCTGAAGATGATTGTCGGCTATCAGCGACCCGATTTCGGGCCTGAGGGCGTCGATCTTGCAATCTGGCTCGGGCGAGCCGAAGCCGGCCTCGTCCAGGAAGAGTTGCTGACGGACGAGGAGTTTGTCGTCAGTTCACCGACGCTGTCCGAGCGGTTGCCGAAGCGCAATGCCATAAAGGAAGCGCCGCTGCTGCGTTACACCGGCATGCGCCATACCGTACTGGATTGGCAGCGCTGGTACGAACAGGTGATTGGCCATGGCAATGACGGCGGAATGGCCGATTTCAATATTGGCCAGGCGGCGGAGAACGGACCTCTATTCGAATCCTTTGCCGACATGCTCGGAGCATGTCGGGACGGTCTCGGCTTTGCGCTGGTTCGCAGCTCCCTTGTCGCGAAGGATCTCGCGGAGGGGCAGTTGGTGCGTTGTTTCGTCGAAGTTCAGCCGGCAGCCGTCAGTTACAATCTGATCTATCCGTCGAATGCCTTGCAAAACCCATCGGCTGCGTTGTTCCGCACCTGGTTGATATCTCGGGTCAATGCCGTTGCTTGATCAGGCTCGCTGTCAATCGCCCAGCCTGATCAAGCCGGCCTCTGTCGCCGCAAAGCCCAGGTTCCGATAGAGGCCGGCGAGATGAGGTTCGAAATCGACATGCAGCCACTCTGCGCCGCGTTCGCGCGCAACGTTCGTTGCCATTTCGACAAGCTTGGTTGCTATTCCCTGTCGACGGAATTCGGGTGCGACGGTGGTATCAAGGATAAAGGCATGTATGCCACCATCCCAGGCAATGTTGACGAATCCTATCAGGCGCACTCCATGGAAGGCGCCGATATGGGCGAGGCTTCTCGGCAGGATAGATGAGAAATCGCGTGGGGTACTCTCGTTCCAAGCCGTTGCCCATAGGGCGTTGAGTGCTTGGTTGTCAGGATAGGGATCGATCCTGAATTCGATCGTCATGACCATCATCTCGTCATTGATGAAACCGCAATGGCAAGCTTATCCGCAGGGAGAATGGATGCAACGGGCGCGTAGGGCAGGCCGATATCAAGGCGATTGGAATGGAAAAGTGCATCCCATCTCGGATCGCGCTATGATCGATCTTCCTTTGCGTGTGGAAACAGAACAGAGGAGGTTGTTATGGCCTATGTGGATGGTTTTGTTATTGCCGTTCCGAAAGACAAGCTGGAGATTTACAAGACGTTGGCGGGGAAGTCCGGCGATATCTGGAAGGAATATGGTGCGCTTAGCTACGTGGAGTCTGTTGGGGACGATGTGCCCTATGGCCAGTTGACGTCCTTTCCGCGCTCCGTTCAGGCGAAGGAAGACGAGGTGGTGATCTTTTCCTGGATCACTTACGAATCTCGCCAGCATCGCGATACCGTGATGGAAAAGGTCATGGCCGATCCGCGGCTGAAAGACGAGATGGCAAATATGCCTTTTGATGGCAAACGCATGATCTATGGCGGCTTCGAGATTTTCTTGCAGCTCTGATCGGCCTTGGCGGCAGCGGCTGGGCTTGACTTTCCGCCCGTTGCGACCGACCTCAAGCGGATCGCTGCGATCAATACCGGAGATGCCATGCCGCAGACCGTCATCACACTGTCGACCCATGGCCAAGGACTTTATGAGTTCACAGACCAGGCAGCGGAATTCGTCCGTGCAGGGACTTCGGCAGGCTCCACATCGAGCGACGGGCTGCTGACGATCTTCGTCCGCCATACCTCCTGTTCGCTGCTGATCCAGGAGAACGCCGATCCTGACGTGCAGACGGATCTCAACGCCTTCTTCCGCCGGCTCGTGCCACCGTCTTCCGACCCTTCGATGCGCTGGATCGTCCATACGACCGAGGGGCCGGACGATATGCCGGCGCATATCAAGACAGCGCTCACGCAGGTGTCGATCGGCATCCCCGTGATGCGCGGACGCCTGACACTTGGCACATGGCAGGGCATCTATCTTTTCGAGCACCGCGACCGCCCGCACCGGCGCGAAATCGTGCTGCATCTTTCGGTCTGATTCAGGAAAATTCGCGTCAACCGATCGTCCATTGCGCTGAATACAATCTGAATGAGTAATTCGTCTTCAGTTCAGCTTGGCTGGCCTAATGTTGCTTCAATCCTGAGGCATTTGGCCAAATCAGGATTGCAACGATCCGTAGCAGGACTTGAAGGAGAAATACCCATGATCGGCATTTTCGCCAAGGCTGGCATTGCAGCTCTCATCACGCTCGGCGCCGCTTCCGCCACCGTTTCTGCCGCCTCGGCCAACGACCTTTCACCGAGCATTCATCAGGTGCGCCACGATCCCATCGCGGCAGCATCTGCTCGCCGATAACAGCCGTTCAGAAGGCTCGCGCCATGGGCCTGCGCCGCGCTCGAATCCAGAATATCACGCCGCGCCGTGTCGTCGTTGAAGGCTTTGGCCGGCACGGTCCGGATCGTGTCGTTTTCGCCAACGTGCCGGGTTGCCCGTTGATCCGCCGCTGATATCGCGTGGCCGTTTATGGCCATGATCGCGCTGCCGCAGCGATGTTTTAAGATGAGTGAAGTCGTCCTCATAAAGGAGGGCGGCTTTTATTTTCTGCTGTGCAGTGAGTCCGCCTCTGGTCTCGCTTTTGCTTTCATTGTACCTGAATGGCGTATGAACGGTTGATTCTGGACTTGTTCAGTATCGCGCCGTTACTCCCGAGGCATTCGCATCAGGAGATGCGGTAAGCACATGAGAGAAGCCTTTCGCTCCATGGAGGACAGATGAGAGCATTACTGGCAAAGTTGGGGATCGCAGCCGCGATCACCGTTACTGCGCTGTCGGGCACCGCGGAATATGCTTCCGCCCAGGGCGTCGACATTTATATTGGCCCGGGCCGGCATCGGCCGCCACCGCCGGATTACGATATCCCGCCGCCGCGCTACGAACGTCGTGGCTGTGATCCGCGCGAGGCCATGGATGTTGCTCGCGGCTACGGCCTGCACCGCGCTCGCGTGGTCGACGTGACGCCGCGCCGCGTTATCGTCGATGGTTTCGGCCGCCGTGGTCCGGATACGATGATGTTTGCCAATGTTCGCGGTTGCCCGTTGATCGGCCGCTAATATCATCTGCGGACGCGCATTGCGTCCGATGGCCACCGCTTGCCGCTTTCGCTTTATGGCGGGGGCCATGAACCGCCCTTTGCTCGGTCCTACCGGACTTGAGCGAAGGGCGGTTTTGTTTTGTGGCTATTGCTGGATCGCGTAGGTGATGCTGACCGAGGCGTTATAGGTGTTTTCGCCGCTCGCCACCGGTACCGCCTTGTCGGCAGCCATGGCCATGGATTGACGCATATATGGCTGCGGCGGCGTGACGATGGCGCCCTCGTTGATCGAAATGACATGGCCAAGCTTGACGCCCGCCGCATCGGTCAAGGTTTTTGCTTTTGCCGCAGCATCGGCGACGGCGTTCTTTCGGGCCTCTTCCAGCGCGGCATCCGGCTTGTCGTTGGTAAACTGAATATCGCCACCCTGGTTGATGCCGAGATTGACCGCCTGATCGAGGAGGACGCCGAGCTTGGAGAGATCCCGCACGCGCACCGTCAGCCCGTTGGTCACCTGATAGCCGGTGAGGGTCGGCGGCACCGGATGGCCATCTTTGTCGTTCTGATAGTCATATTGCGGCTGGATAGAAAAGCCGGACGTCTGAAGATCGCGCTCCGCAATGCCTCTGTCCTTTAGCGTCGCCAGCACCGCGCCCATCGCCTTATTGTTCTGATCGAGCGCGTCTTGCGCGGCTTTTGCCTGCTTGACGACCGAGAGCGTGACAACCGCCATATCCGGCGCGATTGCGGAATGTCCCTCTCCAGTGACCGTGATGATCGCCTCGCGCGGTTTTGCATCCTCGGCGAAACTATGGGTGGCGGGCACGAGAAGAGTCGCGCCGAGAAGAGTAGCAAAAACAAAATCTCTGGTTTTCATCTGTGGCATGGCTCATTCCTTGGTTGGTGTTTCCTTGGGATTCGCTTTTGCGGATTGATTGTGAAGGTATTGCGGCAGTCCCTTGTGGGAAAAGACGAATTGGGCTAGAGCCAAATCGGCTCCCGGGGAACCATTGCCCCGGCGCTGCGTGCACGCTGATTTTTTAGTCGTGCCGGGCCTGTAGCTCAATGGTTAGAGCCGGCGGCTCATAACCGCTTGGTTGGGGGTTCGAGTCCCTCCGGGCCCACCAATTTTTTGTATTCCAATAACTTAGCTGCTGGTTTTATGTACCAGTCCATGGGCAGCCACAATGCCGACGCCGATAGAGTCGGGTCCGCTTTCGCCCCATCGCGGACGGGTCGTGAGGGATATCAGTAAATTTAACGGCTGCGGCAACCGTTTCGAATAAGTTTTATAATATTAGCGGCGGCAGTTTAGGTTGCTCGGAACCCGAAACGATATTTGGACGACCTGCAGATGCGAGACCAACAACGACACGACGAAGCTTGGAAGGTCGAACGGCCATCGCGGGCACGTGCGGCGCTAAAATTTGTCAAAGAAAATAAATTGGTATCCTTGGTAACCGCAATGATTGTCTATGCGGCTGTTTTCGATAGCGGACATCGGCCTCTCCGCATGCAGGGGTTATATGACTTATTGGGTCCTACCGCCTTCGCTTGGGTCTCGCGCGCGATAGCCGCGCTATGGGTCCTCGCCGTCTACCTCCTGATGCGCGATAGATATAGAACCGATCGGCGCATAGAGCGCTTTGTCGACGCCAGAGCGATGTTGGAACCCGAGAGAAAAGTTTTAAAACCCGAGGAGCGGTGAGAACGCTACTGAGGCGGAAAAGTGGACGGCTGACAAATGATGATTAGCCAACGCCTCTCGTCTATTCTCGGTCCCAGCTTCGGCTGAAATGGAACGGTGAATAGTTTGTAGTTCGAATCTCATGCCTTCCCCCTCAAGCAGACTGGCGGCAAATCGAAGACGCTCCTCCATCGCCGACGTCTCTCTCCACAGCATCAACACCTCCCGCCAAAGCGGAAAGTGTTACCCATGTCTCCGATACAATACGTCACCTATCTCTCAGGTCGTGCATTCAACGATCATTGAAAAGATTGACTTATTTCGCGATAATTGGCCCACTTTTTTCCGACCACCGAATGCGGTGGGACAATCTTGTCCTGTTTCTGTTCCAGAACGAGGTGCTTGATGCCTGCCTCCGCGGGGCGCCTATGATTGGCTCTCGCCGTGTAGACTGTGGTCTACTGCTTTGTCGTCCGCGATGTCCTGGTGGCACTTTGACCAAGATCCTTCATGCAGTTTCGAAGGCTGCCGTCATAACGGGGACGGCAACTTCGCGCCATTGGTGGGCGTTCGGATGATCAGTGAATCTCGATAACGCGATGAAAGATCTTGTCCGCTTGCAATTATCTATGCGCATGGAAGGGCGCGGCGAATACGCCGCGCTCAGCCTCTTCAGTTTCCCCAGGTCATTTCGCCCTTCGCGACCTTCGCTCCAATTTCCAGCGAAATCGGTATCGCATCGTTCGGATAGAGCTTCTTCATCACCTCGATGAGTGCCTTGGAATCCTTGGCCTTCGCGGCTTCGGCCTCGAACGCGACGAGGTAGTCGCGGGTGTAGGTCACGCTGGAAGCATCAGTCGGCCACGCTTGAGTGGTGTGACCAGGCACGACGATCTTGGGGTGGCGGGCGAGGATGCCTTCAAGCGCGGCCTTCCATGCCGTGCGTTCTTCGGCAGTCGGCATGTCCGCGACCCAGGGGTACATGCCCCCGAACACCGTCACGCCCCCGAACACGGCGCTCAGCGAGGGAACCCAGATGTAGCGGCCACGGTCTTTGACGCCCGGCGCAGTGACGATTTCCAGCTTTTCGCCGTCGACCGACAGGGAGGTGATGTCGCTGACCTCAGGGAAGATGAGGTCCGCAACGGCCTTAGGACCATTATCACCCAGAACCGGCGACCATGCCTTAATCTTGCCTTCAGCCTTCTTGCGCATCAAGGCTACGGTATCAGCGGCAGCAAGAATGCGGGCGTCCGGAAACGCCTGGTGAACAGGTGCGAGGCCGAAGTAGTAGTCGGGATCGTTGGTCGTGATGTAGATCGTGGTCAGGCGCTTGCCGCTAGCCTTGATGGCATCCGCAACGGCCTTGCCGTCCGAGAAGCTGAAGCTCGAGTCGATAAGAACTGCTTCGCTCTTTCCGGTGATGAGAACCGGGGCGCGCAGAAAGCCGGCTTCGGTGGTCTTGAAAGCCTTCCACGACAGAGCAGGCTGCTCCTGCGCGGTTGCGAACGAGGCGATAGCGATCATTACAGCGGCGGCGGCCGCGATCGACTTGAGGGTATTGCGACGGTTGGGCATTGATTTAGTTCCTGATGGAGGTGGAAGAGAGATCCGGAGCCTACCAAGGAGGCAAGCGGATCCGGGCGCAGCCGCCACCCCATTGATGAGCGGCTGCGCTAAAGGCGAATGGTGCTGAAAACTGGCGGTTAGTAGCCGACGGTGAAGCGCTGCTTCACGTGCGTTGGTGCTTCGATTTCGTTGACGAGCGCGACGGCGAAGTCTTCAAACGAAATGCTGCTGCCGTTTTCGTTGGCCAGGAGCCGGTCCTTGCCGAGGCGGAAGTTACCTGTACGCTCGCCCGGCACGAAGGCAGCGGAGGGCGACAGGAAGGTCCAGTCGAGGCCGTCCTCGGCCTTGAGCTGTTTGAGATAGTCAACGCCACCCTGGGCTTCGGCCTTGTACATCGCCGGGAATTCGGGTGTGTTGACGAGAAGGACGCCCGGTGCGACTTCAAGGCTGCCGGCGCCGCCGACCACATAGTAGCGGCGAACGCCTGAGGCCTTGACGGCGCCGATCAGCTTGTCGGGATTGGCGGCGGAAAAATGGACCGAGCTGATGACGGCGTCATGTCCGGCCAGGACGTTTGCTAGAGCGTCCGGAACGTCAATGTCACCCGCCGCGGCGGTGACGTTCGGCAGGGTGTCGACCTTAGAGGGGTCGCGGGCGATGGCGGTAACGATATGGCCGCGTGAGGACAGTTCGGCGAGAATGCGAGAACCGGCTTGGCCGGAAGCGCCGATGAGTGCGATTTTCATGATGATCTTCCTTTTGGGTGTGGTTTTCAGGCTGCTACTGGCAGCCTGGAGAGTGCTGCGACGAGATGCTGCGGGCCGCGGTAGAGGGCTTCGCCGCTCAGAACGTGCGACGTCCCGTTGACGACTGCGACGAGCTGCGGAACGCCGCGAATGCCGAGGGTGTTCATCCGAACATGTGTTTCTTCCATTCGCTCCATAGTCCGCTCACGCAGATCCACATCATTCCGGAGTCGGTCGGCGAAAGCCTCGATCGCCAGTTCGGAGCCGTGGTCGGCGGCCACCCGGACGGCAACCTCGGTCACCTCGTCGATGCTGGATGTGTCGCGCCCCTCGACATACCGGGCGATCTGCACGGCATGTAGGAAGTGGGGTTCAAGGCGGGCATCCTGCTCGCCAAGAGCGGTCAGGGCCAGCGTTGCCGACCGGGAATCGAAGACGCCGTTCGGCGCCAGCAGGACGTTTTGGCGGTAGGCTTCCGAAAATGGCTGGCCCGTCAGGCTCTGGATACGCTGGTCGTTGCGCCAGGCATGGTCAGCGATGGACGAGATCGGCCGTCCGCCTACGAAAAGGCCGGAGGGCAGCATCTTGAGCTTGTCGCCGTATTTGTCGGCCAGGCCCGCCAGCGCCGGCGCACTTGCATAGCACCAGCCGCAGAGTGGGTCGAAGAAGTATTGAAGTTCGATGTCGGCGGTCACGTCGATCTCCTTTGTTGGGAGACAATGTAGTGTTGCAAAAATCAAAGATATACAGCACTATGCGATACAGAATGTTGCATGGATCGAGCAAATAATGGATCGCATCACCGCGGCGGTAGTCCTGTTGAAAACAGTCGAACGTGGCAGTGCGTCGGCTGCCGCTGAAGAACTCGGGATGTCGCGTGCGATGGCCTCGCGGTATATTGCGTCGATCGAGGAATGGTCGGGAACAAGGCTTCTTCATCGCACGACACGGCGGCTCAGTCTGACTTCAGCCGGCGAGCGCGTTCTGGAGCTGTGTAGGGAGATGGTTCGCGTCGCAGACGCCGTGACCGAGGTGGCGGTTCATTCCGATACTCCACATGGTCTTCTGAGAGTAACCGCCCCAAGTATCCTCGCTGAGGCGCAGCTCATACCTCACTTCTCGGAATTCGCGACAAGATATCCCAGAATCAAGATCGATCTGCAGATCTCGGACAGATCTGTCGACCTCGTTCAGGACCGTATCGATATTGCAATCCGTATCGCGAACCATCTCGATCCATCCCTGACGGCGAAACGTCTGGGGCATTGCCCATCGCGCCTGTATGCCTCCAAGGACTACCTGGCAGCGTGCGGCGAGCCTGCTTCACCGGAAAACCTAATAGCCCATCGGTGCCTGACCTATGCACATCTGGGTGGCTCAGAATGGGTGCTGAACAAGGACGAGGGTGAGGTTACAGTAGCTGTGTCAGGAGGGTTTCAGACGAACGACGCTCTGGCTTTGCAACGTGCCGCTCTTTCAGGTCTCGGCATCGCCATGCTGCCGTGCTTCGCGGCGGATGAAGAAGTCCGCGCCGGGAAACTCGCGGTCGTCCTGCCGGACTGGAAGCCGCGGTCTCTCGGCATTCATGCTCTCTACGTTTCCCGCAAGCATCTCCCGACGGCTGCGCGGGCTTTGATCGACTTCCTTTCCGAAAAGCTCGGCAGTTCCCCCCGTCTGGGATCGGCAATCACCTCGTAAGGTCCGGGGCGTCCGCCGCCTTCACACCAATAAAGGAATTGAGCAAACGTCGAACCAACCTTTTGCGCTTCATCAGGCCAAAGTCCGGATTTGATCGGGACTTAGGTCCGTGTTCAGAAGCAGCGCTCATGACGTATTAACATCCCAGTTGTGAGACACAGCCTTGCAAATGAGGGTGTGCAAATCGGGATGGGAAGAACACATGAAAATGATCGCAATCGCAGCACTGGCGTTTGCAACGGCGTTACCAGCGTCGCCGGCATTCTCTCAGATCTACTTTGAGTACGGGACCGGTCCTCGCTACTACGATGATCGGCCACCACCGCGATACTATCACCGGCCACGCTATGCATACGATGGCTACTATGACGGCCCGAGATATGACTATGGTCGCCGGTGCTGGACAGAAAAATACTACAGGTACAGCTATCACCATCGGGTGAAGCTATACAGGACCGTTTGCGACTAGCGCTCGACACCCCCGGGCGTACTGCATCACTGTGGGTGGGCAAATTTGCCTACCCACAGTGATCGACGATCATTGCGGCATATCACCTTGTCCTCCGGATGGCTTGCCTCATTGTGCAGTATCCTAAAGGCCCCCTACATGGGAACGGCAAAAGCCAAAATCCGAAGTAACAGGCGTAGTAGACGTTAAAAACGGGCCATATACTCCCTCATCATTTCGCCATTCATCCACCTTCTTGCATGGGTCAACGCAACGAAGGGTCGCTAGCCAAGCGAATGGGCCGATCACCCAAGGTGTTAGCCTCACGGTAACCGCAGCCGATTTCATCTTGGGCTACATTGCTTTAAGCTGTCGGCTGAACACTTCCGCGAGTCAGTGTGCCATGGTCGGCCAGCTAACCATCAAGCTATTGGGCGAACTCGAGGTCAAGCAGCAGGGAATACTTCTGTCTCTGCCGCAGTCGAAGAAAACCCGCGCTCTTCTTGCCTATTTGGCCGTCATTGGAAGACCCCAGCGTCGCGATCATCTTTGCAAGATGTTCTGGGAAGTTCCAGACGACCCTCGGGCTTCGTTGAGGTGGAGCCTCCATAAACTCAGGCCGATCGTGAATACTGACGGTCATGTGCGTTTGCATGCTGACCACAATTCCGTTCTCCTCAGCCCGCAGATGATCGACGTGGATTTCAAGCGCATGTCGTCTCTCCGACCTGCTGACGTCGACGCCTTGGATACGGAGACATTGGAGTTGCTTGCCACAACGTTTCGCGGCGAATTTCTTGAAGACCTCTGCCTGCCGCACTGCCCAAACTTTGAAGCGTGGCGGCTATGTCACCGGGATATGGCGCTTCGGTTGCACATGGCAATTCTGCGCGTCCTCCTTCGACGCCTTCAAGACAGTCCTGAGCGAGTAAACGTTTATTCTCTGGTGCTTGACCGTCTTACCAAAGAGATTGCCACTGTCGATCTCCCCGAGCAATGGTCGGAGCTTTCAGTCTCCGGGGCTGGGCTGGGCAAGGGGGCTCGCGATGCCCTTAACCAATCACCGCGACTTTCACGGCCTGGATCAGGTCTCGTCTCCCGGACTTTTGAAACGGATGTTCCGTCGCCACCGGTAACACCGAGCAAGAGATCGCAGGACATTCGCTTCTGCAAAACCGCAGACGGGGTAACAATTGCTTACGCGGTGTGTGGACAGGGATCGCCGATCGTGCGAGCCGCACATTGGATGTCGCATCTCCAGTATGATTGGGAAAGTCCGGTGTGGAGGCATTGGATCGATGCCCTTTCGGAGAAGGCGAAGCTGATACGCTATGACGAACGCGGCAATGGCCTTTCGGACTGGATTGCCGAGGATATTTCGTTTGCGGCGATGATTGCGGACCTGGAGAGTGTGGTCGACGCGGCAAGCCTCGACCGGTTCACGCTTCTGGGTGTATCGCAAAGCTGCGCCGTCTCCGTTGCCTATGCCGTCCGACACCCTGAACGGGTTTCGGGGCTCATCCTATATGGCGGATTTGTAAAAGGCTGGCGCAAGCGAGGTGACAGCCATGAGGTCGCCACGCATGAGGCGATGACCGCATTGATCCGGGAAGGGTGGGGCCAGAACAATCCGGTTTTTCGGCATCTGTTCACTGCGATGTTCATTCCAGGGGCAGACCACGTGCAAATGGATTGGTTTGACGAACTGCAGCGCATTTCTGTGTCGCCCAGCAACGCGGGTCGCCTGCACGAAGCATTCGGAGAGATCGACGTTTCGGATGCCCTGTCGCAGGTGACGATTCCGACCCTCGTCTTGCACGCAAGAAAAGATGCAGTCGTTCCCTTTCAGTCCGGAAGAGAGTTTGCAGCCGGCATCCCCGGGGCTCGATTTGTCGATCTCGACAGCGCCAATCACATTCTCCTCGCCGACGAACCCGCCTTTGAGCAGTTCGTTCGTGAAGTCACGCGCTTCGTCGCCGAAACAACGCAGCCTCGAGTTATCGCGCCTTGACGCGGACCTGACCGCCTTAGAGAAGCCATCAACTGAGCGGGATGTGCTCGCGCCTCGACTGCGGCGGCAATTTTCAACGATTGGCCCGGCACTTTCAACGGTTTCTCCTACATTCTTTCTCATGCGCGCGGAATAGAATGCCTGCTGCGGTTTTGGAGGATGACAAGGAGGCACGGCGATGAAGGTTCACACCGTAACTGGCGGCGCGGGATTGCGATTGCATGTTCGCGAGTGGGGAAGAGAAGACGCGCCGTCGATCCTCTTCATCCATGGGTGGTCACAGAACCATCTCTGCTGGAAAAACCAGTATGAAAGCACGCTTGCGGAGGATTTTCGTCTTGTGGCCCTGGACCTGCGCGGTCACGGCATGTCGGACGCTCCCCTTGAAGCGGAGTATTACAATGAACCGCAGCTTTGGGCAGACGATATCGCCGCCGTAATAGATCAACTGAACCTCGGCAAGCCGGTTCTTGTGGGCTGGTCCTATGCCGGCTTCATTATTTGCGACTATCTGCGCGCCCATGGAACTGCCCATGTTGCGGGCATCAACTTTGTGGGCGCGGCGACCACGCTAAACAAGGCGGCGCTCGGCACTTTGATTGGCCCGGGCTTCCTCGACCATGTCATTGGCGCCACGAGCGACGATTTGCCTGGGAACATCGCAGCGATCCGCAATTTCGTGCGCGCTTGCACTTATTCGCAGCTACCTTCCGAGATATTCGAAACGGCCATTTGCTGGAATATGACCGTGCCAGCGAAGGTCCGGGCTGCGTTGCTGGCCCGTGAGATCGATTCCGACGACGTACTGACAGCACTTGCTGTGCCTGTCCTTGTAACCCACGGCCAAGAGGACACTGTGGTCCTGCCGGCGATGGGGCGGCATCTTCTAGCATTGTGCCCGGGAGCGACCGCATCGTGGTATGCCGCAACAGGGCACGCACCTTTTCTGGAGAACCCTGGTCGGTTCAACAATGAGCTATACCGCTTTGCACATCACGGTGATCTTCGGAGTATCTAGCTATGTGAGCTCAAATTTTCGTACATCCTGGCAACCATCCTCAAGTTCGCGTGTTCTTTACACAGTCTCGAGGAGGACCAGGGAATGAAAACGATTCTATCTATCGCCGCGCTGACCCTATCGCTTTCTGCTGGCGTCAGTTTCGCCCAGCAAGCTCCGAATACAACGGCGCCGACGCCGCCGGCCCAACAGCCCACCCAGACAGAAACAGCGCCGCCGGCAAACTCGCCGCAACCACCAGCAATGGGCCTGCACCGACCTGATGACGATGCAATGCGAGGCGGTTGGCATAGGGGTTCAATGAACCGTCGTCCGTTCTTTTCCAAGGCGGCTCGTTTCCGCATCGAGAACGGCGATGTCAAAATAGACATCAAATGTGCCGAAGACGAACCCATGAAGGCATGTGCGGACGAGCTAAACCAAATTCTGGACAGGCTTGAGGGGCGGCGGTCCTCGTCGCGTTACGACGATGATGATCAATAGCCGAATGGGCGATCGGGATTGATTGTGGAAGGTTTTCCGATCCCGCTTTGGTCTAAATCATTGATTTTTGGTGGCTATGGCTTGCCCTCCCGGCACGCCACCTTTGAATTTATGCGCAGGACTAATTACAAGTGCCAGCGAGATGTTCTATTTGGTTTCCGGCATTTCCGGCCTTAAAGAAAAAACCGGAGATGCTCGCAGGAAAGATATCCATGGCCATTAGTTCAGAACGCAACAGCTCCGATTTGTCGGTTGATCGCGAGTTTTTCGATCTGCTCACCGGAAGTTATGCCCGTATCGTCGGAACGCCTCTTGTCGACGAGGGGCCCGGACCGAGTTGGCTCTATAACGATGCTCCGTTCGTGGTCGTCGCGCATAATACAGACGCCGATCCGCGCTTTATTTATGCCAACAAGGCTGGCCAGGCTTGTTTCGAATATCCCTGGGACGAATTCATCACTTTGCCGTCGCGTCTCTCGGCGGAGCTTCCGAACCGTGCCGAACGTCAGCAATTGTTGGATGCGGTTACACGCGACGGCTTTATCTCGGGTTATCGCGGGTTGCGGATCACGAAGTCGGGACGGCGCTTCTGGATGGAAGACGGCATCGTCTGGCAACTCATCGACCGCGACGGAAATCGGCGTGGGCAGGCGGCGACTTTTTCGAAGTGGAAAGACGTGTAGATCGGATCGGCCATAGCCTCAGTCTGTCGCAATCTGATGCTGGAGGATAATCACGCCACCGGCCCCCAATATCGTTTCCCGTTCGATTTCGCGAAATAAGTCGTAATCGGTCTCCTTAGACTGTTCATACTCGATGGCGAACAGCTCGGCGGCGTGGCGGCCGGCCGACGTCCTGTCGTTTTCGATCACGGCGGCAATGCGGCGGAACAGTTCGGCCTCAAAGCTGCCTATGCTGCTGATCGTGTTCGGCCGTACCAATCGCGATCCCCCATCCAGTTTGATCGCCGAGACGTAAAATTCGCCGTCATAACCATCTCCTGCCGATGTCAGTTCGGCGCGGCCGTAGAGCAGCAGGCCCGTTTCCCAACGGTCGCAGAGGCTTATGGCGAGTTCATCGAAGGAATATTCGCAGGAGAAAACTTCGCTGGGCATCATCACGCGGCCATTTGTGCAACCGACACGAGCGATGTGGTTGACAGGTGATGGATCTCTTCCATCAACATTGCCCGATCCCTGGCAATCGACATTCCGAATGGCCGGGCATCGATGCGCAGCAATTCCAGTCTCAGATTTGCAATTCGCTCGGCGCGGCTCTGGTCTTCGGTTTTGGTCGCATCGGTTGCTTGCTGGCGTGCCCATGTCCAAGCCGTCGAGAGTGCACGGGCGAACCATTGGCGCCTGGCGGCCGCGGTCGAAGGCCGGCGCAGCCGCGTGTCACGGCGATAAAGCGTCCAAGCGGTGGTCATGACTTCGGATCTTGCATGCATGGATGGCGTTTTCCCTTCTGCATCCGGCGGGCTGCATTCAGCCGATTGCCGATCCGGTTTCGCTGGCTTCACGCAAGATCTCTGGACTTGCGCGGGCTCATTCCGTCTCGGCCTACCGGCTCGTGAAAGGCAAACTTTCATATGGCACGATATGTGTCAACATATTTTGTGTCTATTGACTGCAAAAAACACGATAGATGTTTATGGCTTATCTAGGAATAAGCGTCCGGCTCCGCTTCTAGTTAGTCGGAAGCGGATGACTGATGGGGCAGGGGAGAATCGGTTACGACCTACTTCCTGGCAATATGTCCGCAGATGCGCCCGATGATCGTCAGCCGCGCCAATTCCACCGTAAAGGTTTCCAGTGCGGGATTGTCGGAGATGATCTTCACCTGGCTTGGCTGGGTGAAAGGAACGCGCTGGAGGCGTTTGATCTGCGGTTCGGAATAGCCGTCGCTGATGGCATAGACCGTATCGGTTGCCATCTGATTCTGCGAGAGATCAACGACGACGCGGTCGCCGGGCATGTAGGTGGGCTGCATGGAATCGCCGATCACTTCCATGATGATGGTGTGGTTCGGCGATGCCTTTGCCTCGTTGCGCAAATAGCCTGAGGGAATCAGCCATTCCGCCACGATCTTATGGCCGGCGACATTGCCTGCGCCGACCGGCAGATTGATAACCTCGCCGACAGTGCCGCTGCCGGCGCCGAGTTTGACGTCCACCTCCGGCGTCGCGCCTTCGATCTTCGGCTGCCAATGTTCCCGACTGTAACTGAGGTCATCGCCGCCTTCGGCAAATCCTTCATTGTATTGCTCATCGGGATCGAAGGAGGTGACCACCATGCGTGGTCCTGGCCGCTCCACCTTCCTTGGCCCTTCGCCCGTCAAAAGATAGCCGGCGGTGGTGCCGAACTTCTTGGCGTAGCGATCGGCGATCTCGGGGCCGAATTCGTTCTGGCCGTTTTCATGCGCTCGATAGGTCGAGAGGCCAATGCCGAGCGCCTCCGCCGCCTTCGTCGCCGAGGGATAGTTTGCGGCTTCGCGCGCCGCCTTTAGTCGTTCGCCCATGGATTTTTGCATGATCCAACACTCGCAAAATAATTAACATAAATAATGTTGACATCGACATTAATAACAACATATTTTGTGTCCATCAAGATGCCGGCGGTTAAATTCGCTGCAGGCCGAAGTGCTGAGGCGAACGGCGCCTAGCGGAGGATGGTTTTGGGGAGTGATCGGATGATCTCAATTAGGAGGGACACAAAGGTGGGTTCGAGCTCACGCTATTTCGACTTCTTCTGGGGTTGCCCTGGCTGTGGCCGGGCATTGTCGATCGCGGAGGTGATCGAGCGGCACTGTGAAACTTGCGACGAGCATGTCGAGCCAACGGAAATGTCTGATCCCGGTTCGGTCGGGAGCGAGCCGGCTACGGAGAAAGCGATATGAGCGAGATCATTCAGGGTTTTCTCGCCTGCGTCGGCGCTGCTCTTTTCTTCCTTTGTGTTCTTGCCGCTCTGGAGCCGATTGTTTCGTCTTCGAGGTCTGCTGGTCAGGATGATGCCAGCGGCGCGCCGGAGGGAGATCTGGTCCATTTTCGCATGATTGATGATGAGTTTCAGTCAGAGGCCAATCGAAGCGAGCTTCGAGGGCTTTGGTCACTCTGGTGGCGCTCCAGAATCCGCCCCCGATGACATGGCGCTGACAGCCTGCCGCTCGGCATTTGAACCACTTTCAAAACTTAATTCGAAGACCTGGTCTAGGCGACCAGAGGAGGTTTCCATGAATGAATTTCAAATCGGAACTGAAGCTGTTGCCGGCGGTCATCTCGGCTGGATCCGCAAGGTCCACCGCGCCACGAACGAGGTCCTCAAGGACAAGCGCGGCGAGCCCATAGTCTTCTCGACCGAGGATGCGGCAAAGGCGGCCGCTGGTGAGGCGATGGTTGCCTATCTCAACACGCCGATGCTGCGTGATGGCGCAAGGGTAGAGGCGATCTCAAAGGCGGAAGCCCTGTTCAAGCCGAAGCATCCTTTTGCCGACGCCGGAGCTGGAAACGGGAAGGTGGCATGACCGAGAGGTTGCCGTTGATTGCATTCATTTTTTCTTCCGGAAGGGAGGCGATATGCCCATGAGCAAAGGCAGGCTTGATATTCTTCTTGACGGCCTCGGCATCAAGCTCGTGCCCGTCCATCGCCGTCGCGCGCCGGCGCAAAGCCATGCGCGTGGCACCATGCAGGAAATTCGGGGGCAGCATGGCGATGGGCATCTGGTCTTCGTCTTGCGCTGTATTCGCCAGACCGGCAACAACCGCGATGAATTATGGTCGGACACGATCGGAGCCGTCTCCGACATCCTCGTTCAGCGCCAGGATTGGGCGTTGCAACGGCCTGGCGATCTGCTGGCCGCCTTCGATGATATCGCGCTTGGCACTTTGCGCGCTGACGCCGTGGCGCGACGGCCATGGCCGGTGCGCGCCACGCTTCGGATTTTGATCTATCGGGAATTGGAGAAGCGACTTGATGCACCACAACGCCTTGCAGTTTGACGATCTTTCCGACCGCGCCGCCGAGCTCGCCGATCTGAGCCTCATCGTTCGTGCCCGTTTCGTCGAGGCTGCCGACACGATGATCCATCTCGACGTGCGCGGTGTTCGCCCGGATCGGATGCGCACGCTTTGGCCGGAGGTTCTTCCTGAGCCCACTGACCACGCCGATATCCGCGTTCGCTATCGTCCAAATGCAGCGGCTATCAGCCGTGCCGAAGAAGTGCTGCAGGACTGGTTGCTGACCCATGTCAGAGGCGAGGAGCGTCGCATCCTGCTTTCGCGATGGTCGGTCTGCCTTGCTGCGCCCCACATTGTCGGCTCCTTCCGTGATTTCTGTGGGAGGACCGGCCGGGTGAGGCGAACAGCGGAACGGCGCATCCAGAGCGAATTTCAAAACGTCGCCAATGCGCTGCTTGCGATTTCGCCGTCATTGCAGGAGCCCGATTGGTCACGCATATCGCCGATGATGCCCAATTCGGCTGGCGGTATCGAGCGGGTGAAGACCCCGCCTGTAAAGCATGAGACGCATTGGCTGCCGGAAGATTCAAAGCCGGTATTCGATGCGGCGAGCCCGGAATTGGCGGCATTGGCGAAACGGCTGGAACGAGAGAATCGACGGCGTGCGAAAATAAGAGCTTAAATTCGCACTATCGGCCCTGGTCCAAACCCAAGGCTTTTGTCTAAGGATTACTGTTCAGCGCCCCGGCTTTGCTGGGGCGTTTTGTATTTCAAACGCAAAGACCCCGCTCGGCTTTGAGCCTGCACCGGTGGCACCAAAATCCGATACAACGTATTCAGCCAGCAATCGCAGCCGCGAATGCGGCAGATGGGCGCGCCAGGGATCGCCGATCAGCACTTCGATGCCTCGCGCCAGGCAACGGTCAAGAAATGCAGTGACGCGCTCGGCAAGCGCGGCCTCGTAGAAGAGATCGCCGACGCAGACAATGTCAGCCGCGGGAGGTTCTCCTTTCGTCAGATCGGTGAGAACAGTTAGAATTGTCACCCCATTGATGGTGGCATTCAGCCCTATCGCGGCGACGGCATAGGGGTCCACGTCGGCTGCGATCACCTCTGCCGCGCCCGCCTTTGCCGCTGCGATGCCGACGATGCCGGAGCCCGCGCCGAGATCGAGTACGCGCCGGCCCGCGACGGCGTCAGGCCGATCGAGAAGATACCGCGCCAGCACCAAGCCTCCACCCCAGTAATGTGCCCAATAAGGTGAACCAAACTCCTGATCCTGCTCGGCAAGCCGCCATAGGCCGCTTTGCGGGCCGGCCTTATGCAGGCTGATCTCTGGGATCGAAGGAACAGGCAAGATGGGGAGATTGGCATAGATGAAATTCCGCGCCACGCCGATCTTCGAATCCAATTCGCTCATAGGCATCGTGTGGACCTGCGAGAGATTTTGATCGGGCAGATGTCGATCTTGTTCGTTGGTCATTCGCTTTATCTGGCGCTGAAGCCATTTGAAGGGAAAATGGGAGCAGTCCTGCTCTGATCGTCGGACGACAGAGTGCGATATTTTAATGTGATTTCAAATGATTATCTGCGGCACCGTCAAAGATTTCGCAATCCTTGCCGCTGTTTCGTCGATCAAGGGTGTCGCCAACTGCGCCGAATTGGGGTATTGATTTTGGCATGATGAGAACAGTTGCAGCGACGCACTGTTGACCGCAAGCGGCTCATTATCAGCCGCTTGTTTCCTTTCAACGTTCCATCGGAAATTCCAAAGCATGTCCACTGCCGACAAGCCTGTCGTGCCGCGCAAGCCGCGTACACGCCGGCGAAAAACCGCGTCCGCCGGCGATACGCCGCTCGACTATATGCTGAAAGTCATGCGCGACGACGGGGCGGATCAGAAACGGCGGGATGAAATGGCGAAGATCGCCGCATCCTACGTTCATCAGAAACCGAGTGAACGCCAGAGTGGCGGGGCCAAGGGCGGCCAGAGTTTTACGATCGACTTAACCAATGCCACGGATGAGCAGCTTGCGACACTCGAGTCCCTCTTCGGTCCGCTTGCCGGATCCGGCGGCGATGATGGCCGCGATCCGCGAGGAGAGGACGAGACGGAAGGCTGAGGCGGAGCGGGCGGAAATCGCCCGGCAGATTGCTGCAGATGCGGAGGATATTCGGGCACGGTGTCAGTCGCTTGTCGGTTTCGTCCGTGAGGCCTGGCATGCGGTCGAGCCTTCCGTTGATTACGTTCACGGTTGGCATATCGACGCCATCTGCCGGCATCTCGAGGCGGTGACATCAGGCGAGATCACACGGCTGTTGATCAACGTGCCGCCTGGGACGATGAAGTCGCTGCTCTGCGGCGTCTTTTGGCCCGCCTGGGAATGGGGGCCGAAGAACATGCCGGAGATGCGCTATCTCGGCTCGTCCTACTCGGAACACTACGCCAAACGCGACAACAGGCGTATGCGCGATCTCGTCGCCTCGGAATGGTATCGGACCCTCTGGGGTGACCGGGTGAAGCTGACGCGAACGGGCGAGATGGCCTTTGCCAATACGCGCACCGGTTTTCGCCAGGGTGTGCCGTTTTCAAGGCTGACCGGTGGACGCGGCGACCGGGTGATCATCGACGATCCGCATTCGGTCGATGGCGCGGAATCCGAAGCGGAACGATTGTCGACAATCCGTACGTTCCGCGAATCCGTGCCGACGCGGCTCAACGATCCGCAGCGCTCGGCGATTGTCGTGATCATGCAGCGACTGCACGAGGCGGATGTCTCGGGCACGATCCTGGCGCTCGGGCTTGGTTACGAGCATCTGATGCTGCCTATGGAGTTCGAGCCGGAGCGTCGCTGCCAAACATCGATCGGTTTCGAAGATCCGCGAACGGAGGAGGGCGAGTTGCTCTTTCCCGAGCGGTTTCCGCGTGCGGTGGTCGAACGGGACAAGGTGCCGCTCGGCTCCTATGCTGTTGCCGGCCAGTTTCAGCAGCGGCCGTCGCCGCGCTCGGGCGGCTTGTTCCAGCGTGGCGATTTCGAAATCGTCGATGCGGTGCCGGCGGGTGCGAAGCGCTGCCGCGCCTGGGATTTTGCCGCCTCGAAGGACCGCCCCGGTCGCCAGCCGGATTGGACTGTCGGCCTACGCATGGCGCTAGCCAACGGCATTTTCTATGTCGAGGCTGTTGCACGGGGCCGCTGGTCGCCGGCGGAGGTCGAGCGCAACCTGAAGAACATGGCGACCCAGGATGGGCCGACGGTGACGATCCGCATGCCGCAGGATCCTGGTGCTGCCGGCAAAGCCGACGCGGAGACCAAGATCAAGCTGCTGGCCGGCTTTCCGATAAAAGTCTTGTCTATAACTGGTGACAAGGCGACGCGCGCCAAGCCGGCTTCCGCGCAGGCGGAGGCTGGAAATGTCAAATTGCTGCGCGGCGATTGGAATGAGGCGTTTCTCGATGAGGTCTGCGCATTTCCGAATGCGCAGTTCGACGATCAGGTGGATGCCTTTGCCGATGCGCTGAACGAGTTGGCATTGGGCTCTTCCTTCAGCTTCAAGAACTTCTAAGCCCTTCGGAACAAGGGCCTCTCCCTCACACAGATGCCAAAGGATAATCCATGGGACACGTACTCTCGATGGTTCGCGACGGGCTGATGAGCCTTGCGTCTCGCATGGGGACGGAGCGGGACAAGGCGGCATCGGTCTTCTATGCCCAGCCGATCCTGACCGACGAACAGATCATTGCCGCCTATCGCGGCTCTTGGCTGCCGCGCAAGATCGCCGATATCCCGGCCCTGGATAGTTGCCGCAAATGGCGCAACTGGCAGGCCGAGAGCGATCAGATCGGGGCGATCGAGGCCGAAGAGCGCCGGCTGAACCTGCGCGGCAAAGTGCTGGAAGCGTCTAAGAAGGGGCGGCTCTTCGGCGGTGCGGCTTTGTTCATCGGCAATGGTGATGCCGATCCGTCTCGGCCGCTCGATTTCGAGCGTATCGGCAAAGGCGGGCTGAAACATCTGACCGTATTGACGCGTCGTCAACTTGCCGCGGGCGAGATCGATCGCGACCCGGCGTCGGAATGGTATGGCAGGCCGAAACTCTACACGCTGACCGGCACAAACGGAGCGCAAGTCGTCATCCATCCGTCGCGGCTGGTGATCTTCAACGGCGCGATGGCGCCGGACGAGGATTTTGGCGGGACGCTGGGGCAGGCCGGTCACGGCTGGGGCGAAAGTGTGCTCACGGCGACCTTCGATGCCATCAAGAATGCCGACAGCACGGCGGCCAATATCGCCAGCCTCGTTTTCGAGGCGAAGATCGACATTATCAAGGTGCCGCAATTCTCCGCCAATATCGGCAATCAAGCCTACGAGGATGCTGTGCTGCGCCGCTATACGCTGGCCAACACCATCAAAGGCGTCAACGGAACGCTGATCCTCGACAGTGAGGAAGAGTACGACAGCAAGAGTGCGCCGCTGGCAGGACTGACGGACATCCTCATGGCCTTCATGCAGATCGTCTCCGGGGCCGCCGATATTCCGGTCACCCGATTGCTCGGCCAATCTCCCGCCGGCCTCAACGCCACCGGCGACAGTGACATGAGGAACTATCACGATCGCATCCAGGCAATTCAGGAACTTGACTTCACGCCCGCCATGTCGCGGCTGGACGAATGCCTCATTCGCTCCGCCACTGGCGCTCGCGATCCGGACGTCTATGCCACCTGGGCGCCGCTGGAGCAGATGAGCGAGAAGGAGAAGGCCGATATCTTCAAGACCAAGGCCGATGCGGCTCGGGCCTTGTTTGGCTCGTCTTCCGGCCAAGAAATCATCTCGCGGCAGGCCTTGTCGGAGGCACTGGTGAACACCTTCGTCGAAGACGGTTCATTGCCGGGGTTGGAAGCGGCGATCGGGGCATTTGGTGACGTAGATCAAATCGGCCTGCACGAAGGTGTCCCCGAGGAAACCACGCGTCAGAGCGAAGAATAAAGCCCGGCATTTGCCGCATCTGCAGCGAATACCGCCTCGTCATAGCGGCGGCACCATCCGCTAAAGTCGACTTCCGACCAAGGAACATCCAATCATGAATTTTACAGACACTGTCACCGTCGCCGGAACGCGACGGACTGCAGACGGCTATCTTGTGGCCGACGCCCGGATCGCTCGTACAGGCATTCAGAACTATCTCGGCGCGGAGATCGGCAGGCCGGAAATGCGCACCGTGCGGGTCTATCGGCCGGGGGCGGAAGTCTTTTCCGAAGATACGCTGAAGAGTGCCGCTCACCGGCCGGTGACAAATGAGCATCCGCCGGAAATGGTCACGTCGGCAAACTGGAAGACGTATTCCGTCGGCCAGACCGGCGATGAGATCGCCGGCGAGGGCATCTTCATTCGGGTGCCGCTGATGGTCAGCGACGAGGCGACCATTCAGGACATCGAGAGCGGCAAGCAGGAGCTATCCGCCGGCTATGTCTGCGATCTCGATTTCACTGCAGGCGTGACGCCTGCCGGCGAAGCCTATGACGCCGTCCAGAAGAATATTCGCATCAATCATATCGCCATTGTGCGCCGTGGCCGTGCGGGACCGAAAGTCCGCATCGGCGATGTTGCAGCACCGTGGGGCTGCGCTCCTCTCGCAGCCCCACGCTCCATTTCCGATGACCATCAAAATAAGGAAGGAACGATGCTCACGAAGACAGTTACCGTCGATGGGGTCGGGATCGAAGTCAGCGACCAGGCTGCCGAAATTATCGCGACATTGCAGCAACGGCTCGCCGACGCTGACGTCGCTTACCAGAAGGCGATCGCCGTTCGCGATGCAGAGCTGGATGCCATCAAGACAAGACTCCTGTCCGATGTCGAGATCGAGCGGCGAGCCGAGGCCCGCGCCGACCTCATCGGGCTCGCCAAGGCGATCACGGGCAATGTGAAAACAGCAGGTCTTTCCGATGCTGCGATCCGCAAAGCGGTCGTCGTCGCGAAGGTCGGCGAAGGGGCGGTTGAGGGGCGGTCGGAGGCTTATATCGACGCGCGCTTCGACATGCTGGCCGAGGCCGCTAGCGAGACACCGGATCTTTTTGCCGCGGCGGTCAAGGACGGCATTAACACAGAGCAGACGTCGATGGCTTCGGCGTTCACTGCCTATGCCGCCATGGTGCGCGACCTGCAGTCCGCCCACCTGCCGGCCAATCCCATTTAACCAGGTCAACGAAAAGGAGACGCTTCAATGGCGACTTATCAGACCACCTATGGAAACGCTCCTCAGAAGGGCCTGCACGGGCAGATCGCTTCGGAGGAAAAATCCAACAAGATCAGCCGCACGGTGGAAAATGCCGCCGGTATCAAGTTCGGCCAGCCTGCCCAACGCGGTCTCGCCGATCACGGCGTTACGCCCTATGCCGCCGGCGGCAAGTTTCTCGGCATCGCCGCGCTGACGCCGACCGTGCTGCCCAGCGCCACGCAGGTGGACGGTTATGCGCAGTTCATCACCGGCGCCTTTCTGACCTCGGGCCAGATGTATGTGCGAGCAGGCGGCACGGTCGCCGACGGCGACGCCGTCTACTACAACCCGGCCGCCAACGCCTATGTCAACGCGGCCGGCACCGGCATCGTCGGCCCCATTCCCGATTGTTTCTTCGACACGAGCGGCGGCAACGGCGATATCGTCGAAATCTCGCTCAAGCACAGGAGCGCCTAATCCATGAATCAATTCGTTCGACAGCATTTCGCCGACGCCCAGGCAGCCTATTCCTTCGTCATCGCGCAGGGCCGCAACATCGAGACGCGCATCTATCAGCGCCGCTATCCGACTTTCAATTACGGCCTGCATGTGCCTGTCGTTACTGAAGGCAACGAATGGGCAGCCGGTACGACCTTCTTCACGGTCGACAGCGCGGGCGAGGCGAAATTCCTCTCCGGCGCCGGCACGGACATGCCTTTCAACCAATCGACGCGCGACAGCGCCAGCCATGATTTCGCGATGGTCGGCTCCGGCTGGGAATGGAATCTGGAGGAGGTCAATCAGGCGGCGCTCTACAATCTCGATCTCAACGCCTCCAACGCCATCTTTGCCGCGGACAAGATCGAGCGTCTGCTGAATTCCGTCGCCATGATCGGCTCGGCGGAAAAGGGCTGGACCGGCTTCGTCAACGATCCCAATGTCTCGCGCGTCGATGTCGCCGCGGATGGCACGGGCTCATCGACCTTCTGGTCCGCCAAGACCGCCGATCAGATCCTGCGCGATGTCAACGATCTCATCGGCGGCGTGCGCGAAAGCACCGGCGAAGTCGAGTGGGTGGACAGTCTGCGCCTGCCGCCGGAAGCCTTCCGGCTGATTGCCACCAAGCGGCTTGCCGACGGCGACGGCTACATCACCGTGTTGGAATTCCTGCGCCAGGGCAACGTTTATACCGCCGAAACCGGCCAGCCGCTGGATATCCAGCCGCTGCGCGAGCTTGCGACCGCATCCCAGGATGGCGGCGGCCGCATGGTCGTCTATCGCCGCGATCCGGAAGTGCTGCGCTTCCACCTGCCGATGCCGCGGCGCGTGCTGCAGCCGCGTCAGAAATCGATCATGAGCTTCGAAACGGGGATCATCGCCCGCACCGGCGGCACGGAAGTCCGCCTGCCGGCCGCCATGGCCTATGGCGACGAGATCACGGCAGCCTGAGCCTGACTTCCCTCTCTCCGCCTTGGCGGGGAGAGGGCCCCGCGCCATCTTCCTTCACTGCCGGAGTTCTCATGTCCGCAGCTTTTTACGGCACGCTCGATGCTGCCAATACCTATTTTGCCGATCGGGGCAATGCGGCCTGGGCCGTAGCCGGCGAAGATGATCGCGCGGCGGCGCTGGTGCGCGGGTCGCAGGTCGTCGACGGCCTTTACGAGCCGCGTTTTCCCGGGCTTCGTGCCGGGGGCTATGACCAGGCTCTATCCTGGCCGCGCAGGGCGGCGGCGACGGCCAATGGCGAGGTCATTCCCGAGGATGCAGTGCCGTTGCCGATAACTTGTGCGGCCTATGAGGCGGCGGCTGCCGAACTCGCTGCCCCCGGTAGCTTGAGCCCCATGGTCACCGTTGCACAGACTGTCAGACGCGAAAAGGTGGGGCCGTTGGAGACGGAATATATCGCCGCCGGTTCCCTTGACGACACCGTTGCCGCTGCAAGGCCGGTGCTGACGATACTGGACGGTCTGCTTTATCCATTCCTGCGCCCGGTTCTGCCGGGCATTCTGGTGGTGTGATGACAGGTTTTGACTATGCCAAAACTCGTGCCACGGCCGAGCGGCTGATTGCCAAGTTCGGCCAGCAAGCTCAGCTTCGGCGTATCACCAGCACCGGCCCTGATTACGACCCGGCGCAGACGAGCCAAGACTTTGCCTGCATGCTGGTCGATCTCGACCATACGCAGGCGCATATCGGCGATACGCTGATCCAGCGTGGCGACCGGATGGTCTATCTCTCGACGGCGGGCCTTTCGATCGCGCCGACGCTTGCCGACAGGCTGGTGATTGCCGGCGTCGAGCATGCGATCGTCGATATCGCGCCCCTATCGCCGGGTGGGACCACCGTGCTCTGGCAGTTGCAGGTGCGGCAGTGAGCGCCTTTGCCCGCTTCGGGGCCGCGTTGGCTCTATGGCTGTTGGTGCGGTTGTTGTTGATTCTGGATCGGCTGTCGCTGCCGCAAAAGGTCGAGCCGTCATCGACGGCGAGGGCGGACGATACGCGCGGCATGTCCAGGGTTCGCGCACGCTACGGGACTTCGACCTTGCTGAACTTCGAGCGGTCGGCTCGCGGAGCGGACTCCTGACAGCGGCGGCCTTGCAATCATGTCAAAAGGTTCCTTGAAATGGCTTCTTCCGATTTCTCCGCCACCATCGCCGCCTGGGCTGAAAAGACCAAGCAGCGCATGGAGGATGTCGTCGAAACCTCCGTCCGGCTGCTGGCGGAGGCTGTTGTGGAGAGGACGCCGGATACCGGCGGGGCGCTGGTGAATTCATTCCAGGTTTCCGGTTCGGCGATGCCGGTCATGCATGCCGGAGTATCTGCCGCCGATGCGCCTGATGGTTCCAATGCCGAGCCGGTCAATCTGGCTGCTCTCAGCGCACCGCTGGGCGGCAAGATCTATATGGGCTTCACCGCACCCTATGCGGCCGAGATCGAATATGGCCGTGACGGCAAGGCAGGCGCCGGCATGGTGCGGCTTGCGGCGCAGGAATGGCAAGACATTGTCGAGCGCGCCGTTCGCGAGACGGACTGATCCTTTCGAAATTTCAACATCATAGAGACGGGTGACTGATGGCGACTGGAACGGACGCACTCATTCTGGCTGCGCTGCTGGACTATCTGGCGGTGCTGAGCTTCAGCCCGCCGCTGCCGGTGGCGCAGCCGGGCATTGCCTTTCCGCCGGCGGGGCAAGCTAAGCCGGATAATTATTTGGCCGTCAGCTTTCTGCCCAACCGCCCCCGGCAGGTGACGCTTGGCGACGATCCGCAGCAGAAGCTCGGGCTTTTGCAGGTTTCCGTCTATTGGAAGGCCGGCGGCGGGCTGATCAAGCCACTCGATGCTGCCGGCCAAGTCATCGACCATTTCAACAACAAGACGCTGTTCGCCTCTGGCGTGAAGATCACGATTAGCGGCGAGCCGTGGGCCGCAGGCCCGATCCAAGAGGATGACCGCGTGCAGATACCGGTCACCATTCCCTACACCGCCTTTGAACCGGAGACATGATCCATGGCGAACAAAAGCACGAAGAAGGGCTCGAAAGTCTACGTATGCGAGACGCCCCAGAATACCGATCTCACGGCCACCGCCTATGCCGCGCTGACCTGGGTGCAGGTGGGCAAGGTTGGCAAGGTCGGCGATTTCGGCTCGGAATCCACCATCAACAACTACAACACGCTGGATGAGCCGGTGCAGCAGAAGCAGAAGGGCGTTTCCAACGCCGGCGATCCGGAGCTCGAAGTCGCCTCCATCGCCGACGATCCCGGCCAGGACATTCTGCGCACCTTCGGCGACCCCCTCAACGTCAACAACATGGCGATCAAGGTCGAGCGCAACGACGCGCCGCAGGGCAAGACCAACACGGTGTTCTATTCGCGCGGCGTCGTTTCCGGCCCGCTCTATCCCGGCGGCGGCTCCGACGATTTCGATCTGGAGAAGTTCAAGGTCGGCCTCAACCAGTTGCCGATCCGCGTCGATCCCGTCACCACGCCGTAAGCGCGATCTTACGGAACCTTGCGCGCGTCGCTCTCCTGCGGCGCGCGGCCACTTTCAAATGTCCCAACCGATAAGGTGTTTCCTTGGATATCTCCAGTCTCGTCAATTCCGAAGATCTCTTCGAGCTGCAGCTCCTGCATCCGGCAACCGAGGAGCCGCTCGGCATCTCCTTCATGATCCGCTCGGCCGAGAGCAACGAGGTGAAGAAGATCGTTCGCCAGCATAGCGACCGCTTCCTCGCCAGCCGCAAGAAGAAGCTGACCACCAGCAAGGTCGAGGCCGAATATCTCGACAAGGCAGCCGCCGCCATCGCCTCCTGGAGCTGGGGCGAGCAGCAGTGGAAGGGCGAGCAGCCGATACTCTCCTTCGAGAGGGCCCGTGAAGTCGTCGAGGAAGCCGGCTGGATCTACGATCAGGTGGCCGGCGCCTCGGAGGACCGCGCAAATTTTATGAAGAGCTTGCCGAAGGGCTTTCAGAAGCCGTAAGGGTCGTTGCACGCTATGATTGCGTGCGCGATACAAACGGTGAGACCCGGCGCGAGCGCAACGAGGCCTTCGAGCTTTTAAGCCCGGAGGCCGAGGTGCCGGAGGCCGGCCATGCGCTCTGGGACTGGTTCTGGGACCTGCGCTCGGCGCGGGCCCCCGGCTTTTCCGGCCCGGCGCCGCTCTCCCATCAGGAAATGCTCGCCTGGCTGCATCTGACCGGCAACCTCCTGCGCCGCGAGGACATCGCCGTGCTGAAGGCCATGGACGGGCGCTATTGCCAGGCGGTGGAGGAGGAGACGGAGGCGATCAGGGCGCGGGAGGCGGGGTAGAGGGTCTCGCTATAGAATTTCAGTAGGTGAGTCTCACATTGTCTACAGCAGCGCCGGCGTCAGTACCTTGTATGCCGACGTAGCTGCAGGCCGCTTCAATCCGCTGATATCGGCTTTGGACGATGGCGTTTGTGCTCAAGTAGACATAAAATTCTACCGGCTTCAGAACGCCTTGATCGAATTGCTTCAGCTTCTCTTCCCGCATCGAAATGCTGTCGTCGGTCTTTTCAAGGTAGCTTGCGAACGCACTGCGACCCATTGGAAATTGGGCTTTGGAATGGTCAACTTGCGTATAGGTAGCTGATGAACCGAGGCGGAATTTCAGTGCAGCTTCGCAGGTTGCCACCATTGTCAGCGCCGCCGCAGGTTTTGATGGTGTGGCCGCTTTCCACTCACTCGTGTTTTGAGGGAGAGGCCTCTTTTCTGGCTCAGTATAGCCAAACTCTTGGTTGCACGCGTCAACCTCTTTGACCGCTGCAGAGGTCATTTTGTCGAAGAAGTCGGTAGTTTCTCCTGCGTTGAATAGCTTCACGTCTTTCCAGAGACGAAAGCAGAACGAGGCTCGAATATCAGGAAACTCCGCTCGGCAATCATCCGCTTCGGCAACCATGAGAGCTAATGAACCATATGTCTTTTCTCCTGCTTTCGCACGGACTTCTTCTCTTAGTGCATCGGTGCATTTGAATTTTCGTTCGGCAAGCTTGGCAGCCTTCTCCTCCTGCCATGCCTGGTAGTATTGCCAACCAGCAATACCGCCGACAATCGCGGCGCTCGCGATTACCACTGCGCATGCGGTTGCGATCAAAGCCTTTAGCCAAACGTCCATAAGTGTCTCTCAGAAATTTTAAGGAGTACAAGTGCGGATGCCGTGACTTCAGCTGAACAGCCGCCTGAATGTGTCGCGAATCCATCCCGTATAAGGAAGCGCACGCGGAGAATGCAGCCAGAAGTAGTTGAAGCCTCATAGTCGCCCGCTTTTCTTAGCGTTGCGTCTCTAACCAGTCCGCGTTCGTTTTGCCGTCGACCATTACGTAGAGACGGTCCGCTCTGGAGGTGTCTTCATTGTCAGTTGGATATTGACATCTGGAGGTGCCGCGAATTGGTGTGCCATAAGCGTTAGGAGCATCGTAAGTTATAAGAACCTCAAACATCAGAGGTTTTACCCGGCCTTGGTCAAAATCCTTCATCCTGGCTCCCTGGATGAGCGGCCCATATTCGTCTCCCGCCAAATAGCGTTTGTAGTCGGCGCGGTTGAGAGGCTCGTTGGATTCTTTGATTTCGACCCGCTTGTATCCTGCCGGTGCTAAAAGTCTCAATTTCAAAACTTCTTCGCACACGGTCACTAATTTCGAATCAGAAGAGCTACAGCCGCCAATGGCTGGCAGCAAAAAAGCCACGCTGACTAATCTCCACAATCTAATCACGAAATCCCCCATTCAAAGCGCAGGGTTGTATTTCGCATGTTTTGAAAAGGTATGCCAGTGACAGATATTGCAACTTTGGGCGTGAAATTCACAATCGTTGGTGCCGATCAGGTCGCCACGGGGATGAATCGTGTTGCCGTTGCGGCAAACAAAGTGGAGTCGGAAGTTGGGGCTGCGGCGCGCGCGATTGGTACGCTAGGCGGCAAGGCGGCCGCAAGTACAGGAGCCATCGGCAAGGGAATTACGGTGACAGTGCATTAATTCTCTCCAATGACGGCTTTGGGTTTGCGGCCACGACGAGCCGGCTTGAGGGTGGCGTCGGTGAGGTCTTCGAGCCGATCGAAAAAGTCGGTATTGCCGATGGGGCGACCGATGCTTTCGGCATGGCGAAGCGCGGCAAACGCCATCTCTTCCTCTCCCGCAGTGAGGAGGGCGGCGAAATCGGGAAAGCGAGCGCGAACCGGTGTTGTGGTCGTGACGCCGTCATCCTCAATCAGTCCAAGTTGGGCCGCGACACTCGACCATCGCCAATCGGCAGCCCGTTCGACAAGGCGTGCACGCACGGGATTGAGGGCGACGTAGCGGAGCGCTGCTGCCAGATGTTCTTCATCCATGGGGACACAACCGAAGCGGCCCTGCCAGAAATGGCCGGTCCGGCGCAGTCTTGCATGGATATGGCCGGCATAGGCGCGATGTACGCGAGATAGAGCCCGGCGAATGCCGTCGGCATCCGCCGGCACGAGAATGAGGTGAACATGGTTCGGCATCAACACCCAGCCCCAGACCTCGACGTCGGCGGCACGGCAATGATGAGCCAGCAGATCGCGATAGAGCGCATAGTCATCATCGCAGAAGAAGGTTTGCGCCCGCCCGTTGCCGCGTTGGGTGACGTGATGTGGAATATCAGGGACAACGATACGAGCGAGACGGGCCATTGGTTGTGTTGATCAGATATGAAATCTTATTTGAGTGCACTGTCACCGTAATTCTATGTCACCGTAATTCTAGACGTAGCCCCTTAGAGATAACCTAGTGCTCGGCAGTTTCTTAGAATATTGCGAGAATAATCGTTATCGGTGATACGTTTACCAAGTTCATCATTGATAAGGCTGCAATAGGTTCGCACTCGCTCAGGCTCATTGTCATTTGCTGAGGCAAGATCAAAAAGCTCTTTTCTGGCTTCTTCTGTCGAGGCCGCAGTTCTGTTTGTCGCCTGATTTTTTTCGAAAGCGTTCCATCCGAAGTAAGCGCCTCCCGCGATGATCACTATACACGTGGCTGCGATTAGACCCTTCAACCCACTAGCCATAACACGTTCTCCGCGAATTCGTTATGCGTATCTCTTGCACCTTTTCGAAAGGTTTACCAGTGATCGATATTGCAACTCTTGGCTTAAAAGTTATTTTTCTTGGCGGTGATGAAGCCGCCGCCGAGATGACGCGTATAGGTTCAGCTTCAGACCGGGCCGGAACAGCGATAGGGGCGGCAGGGCGTGCGTTGGAAGTGATGACTGGTAAAGCAGCAGGCTCTCTTGGGCCTCTTTCCAGTTCTCGCGCCCGCGTTGCCATGCTGGGTGACAGCTACCGTGGGCTCGCTGCTGCTATCGACAAAAGCAAAAGTTCTGCTGGTGCGGCAGATTCTCAGAATGCTTCTAGCATAGTCTCTGCAGATGCGCTTGCGGCAGCAAACAAAAACGTCGGCAAGTCCCTCGTGGATATTGCTACTCAAATTGCAAGTGGGCAGTCACCATTCCTTGTCGCTCTTCAGCAAGGTAGAGAACTGGGAGCGTTGCTCGGCGCCTCGGGCGGTGGCCTGAAAGGTGCGTTCGACGTACTAAGCAACGCAATAGGAAGTATGCTAAACCCGACAACGCTATTGGTTTCAGGTTTGGTGGGGGGCGCAGCGGCGCTCATCCAGTATTTCGCAAGTGCTGCAGATAGCGGTAAAAAGGCGAATGAGCAGCTACAAAACGAAGTGCGTCTTATCCAAAGTATAGCTGAAAAATGGGGGGACGCGCTTCCTCAATTAAAGAGGTACGCAGATGAGCGCGAGCGAATTGCGAGCGACAAAGATATAGTAAGTGCCTCTGCCGCCGCCGCAGAAGCTCAGTGGTCGAGCCTGCGCGCAACTGCAGGCGATCTAAGAATCAACTTCGCCGACCTCGTATCTCTATTGCAGGCTGCTGGAGCGGAAGTCGAGGATATTTCTGCGCTCCAGCGTTCCTTTAACGAGCTGGCCGAAGGAATTGAGAAGGGAACAGCGACAGCAGAGAATGCAAAACGCGTACAACGCGAACTTGCTGATTTAGCATTGGCAACGGGTATTCCGGCGGTCGCTGCCTTCGCCGAACAATTTAGTACGCTATCAAGTCAAATTGCTGAGGCATCAGATAAAGCCTCCGCTTTTCGACAAGAGGCAGCAGTTTTGACAAAACTAATACCTAACTTGCCGCCTCTGGGTCAGTTAAATCCAATTATTTCTGGTGATGGTCGTTTCATAACTGATGCGAATGAACAGCAAAATTATCGAGCTGAGGAATTCGACAGGCAAAATCCGCGGGTTCTTAGCAGTAGTGTTTACGTTCCTGTGCCATTGCCCGAGAAGCGTCCAAACGTTGAGGCTGAGCGCTTGCCGGGAGAACATTCCGGTCGAAGCGCATTTGCTCGAACTGGTGGCGTTGAAAAAAGCAACGACTATCAAAGTGAACTTCGATCAATCGTAGAGCGGACAAACGCAATCAAATCTGAAACTGCTGTGCAAGCGAATTTGAATCCAGTGCTTGATGACTATGGTAACGCACAGACCAAGGCTAAAGCAGCAGCCGATCTTCTTGCCGCGGCGGAAAAGCAGAAACTGGCAATAACGCCAGCCCTCAACGCACAGATTAACGAAACTGCTGCTGCGTATGCCAATGCCGTGGCGGAACAGAATCGTCAGACTGAGGCTACAAAAAGGGCCCAAGAGGCGATGAGCTTCGCTAAGGATTTAACCAAGGGCTTCATCACCGATCTCAAAACCGGGTTGCAGAATGGTGAATCCTTCTGGAAATCCTTCGGCAATGCGGCAGTAAATGTGCTCAACAAGATATCAGATAAGCTTCTTAACGATGTTCTGGACAGCCTCTTCAAGGTCAACAGTGCCGCGAGTGGCGGCGGTGGTATTGGCGGCTTCTTCTCAAGCCTGCTCGGATTTGGCGGCGGCGGCGGTTTCAACATCGGCTCGAATGCAACCGTGCCCATCTCCGGCTTCGATCCCTTCAGCGTTCTACCCGCTGGATGGGCCGATGGCGGCTATACCGGCTCTGGCGGCAAGCATGAGCCGGCCGGCATCGTTCATGCCGGCGAGGTCGTCTGGAGCCAGAAGGATATCGCCCGGGCGGGCGGCGTCGGCGTTGTCGAGGCGATGCGGCTTGGCCGGCGCGGCTATGCCGATGGCGGCGTCGTCGGCGAGGGCGGGCCGCAATTTGTGAGAGCGCAGCCGGATGCCGCCGTTCCCAATCGCCGCCTCAAGGCCGTCAATCAGAACAGTGCCTCGGGCGCCAATTCCGATGTGCATGTCACGGTCGGAGTTTCCGTCGATGAGAACGGCAATCTGAAGGCCTATGTGAAGAATGTCGCCCAGAGCGAAGCGCAGACTTCGACACGGCAGGGGCTGAATGATTTCAATCAGCAGCTTCCCGATCGCGTCGCGCAGATCAACCGCAATCCCCGGAGGCGTTGATGGCCGTTTCCTATCCCTACAGCCTGCCGGATTTCGCCGATCTCCTGAAGATCTCCAGCGTCGTTTGGGACATCCAGCGCAATGACGAGCTTTCCGGCTCCGGCGATGGCCGGGTCTGGCAGGCGGAGCTGGCGCCGCCGCTCTGGATCGGAACGGTGACGCTGGCCGACATGTACAATGCGGAGGCGAAACAGATCGCCGCCCGCATCCGCAAACTTCACGGCGCCCAGGAGGCGCTTTTTCTTTATGATCCGCTGTCGAAATATCCGCAGGCCGACCCCGACGGGACGAAACTCGGCGCCGCGAGCGTTAGCGTGGCGGCACTCGGCGCCGACAATGCGTCGGTCAGTCTCAACGGTCTGCCGGGAGGCTATCGGCTGACTGTCGGCGACAAGATGCAGGTTGCCTATGGCGACCGCTATGCCTTTCTCGAAGTGTCGGAGACGGTGACGGCGAATGGCGCGGGCGCAACCCCCGTCTTCGGCGTCTTCCCGCATCTGCCGGCGGGCTTTGCCGCCGGTCTCGGTGTGGCGCTGCTGCGCCCGGCCTGCAAATGCCTGATCGCGCCCGGTAGCCATAATCCCGGCACCGCGAGCGGCCCGATCACCTCCGGCGCCACCTTCAAGGTCATTCAGAAGAAATAGACGATGAAGAACATCACCTCCGCCTTCTTCGCGGCGCTGACCGGCGCGCGCGACAAGGGGCTTGTGCCCCGTCGTTTCGTATGGATCACCGGCAAGGACCTCGCCAGCGGCGCACCCGCTTCGATCGGTCTTTGGACCGGCGACGACGACATCAACATCACCGTCACCTCCGGCGTCACCGGTCTGCCGGAGGCGCGGACCTATTATGGCGGCCTCAATCTCACGGTCAGCCCGATCCCGCGCACGGCGGATCTGACGATCCAGACCGTGACCATCACCATCGGCCAGATCGCGCCCGCCGTGCAGCAGCTCGTGCGCGGCTACGATCTGCGGCTGGCGCCGATCGAAATCCACGACATGTCGTTCGATACCGGCACGCGCCTGCCGAGCGCGGCGCCGGAGATAGCCTTTCTCGGCATTGCCGATGGCGCGCCGATGAAGACGCCGGCGGTCGGTCAGGACGGCGATATCGAGATTTCCGCCATCTCCGCCGCCATCGCCATGCTGGAGCGGACCAATCCGGCCAAATCCTCCTATGAAGGCCAGAAGCGCCGCAGCGGCGATGAATTTGGTCTCTATTCCAGCACCGTCGCCAACTGGCAGATTCCCTGGGGGCAGAAGTCATGACCGAGCTTGTGAGGGTCAAGAACTGGCGCGCGCGTTTCGTCGCCGAGATCGATAGGTTGAAGCGCACGCCCTTTGTCTGGGGCAGCCATGATTGCGGGCCGGGCCTTGCCGGCAATCTGGTGCTGGCGATCACCGGCGTCGATTGCGCCGCGCAGTTTCGCGGCGAGTATTCCACTGCGGCCGGCGCGCTGAAGACCATGAAGGCGGCCGGCTTCGACAATCTCGCCGATCTCGTCGCCACCATGCTGCCGGAGATCCATCCGAGCCAGGCCCATATCGGCGATATCGCCGCCATTCCGCATGAAGGTCCCTTTGGCTACGCCCTCGGTGTCGTCAATGGCGAGCGCATCTTCGTGCTGCGCGAGACCGGGCTTGGCACGGTCGATCTGCTCGACGCTACACGGGCCTTCAAGGTCGGCTGAGCCGGCCAGGACATCCCGTTTTTGTTATCACCTGTCGGTGACTTGTTGCTGCCGCTCCAGTCGGCGGCGCACCTTTTTCCATGCGCCATTCGAGGTTGCCAGATCCATGAAAATTCTGATTTTGCTCCTGAACGTTGTCGGCTTCTGGCTGATGGCGGATGCCGCGCATGCCGATCCGATCACTGCGGCGATCGCCGCGATTTCCCAATTCATCGGCTCGATCGGCGTCATCGGCAAGCTGGTACTGACCGTTGCGATTAACGTCGGCCTGTCGCTGGTCGAAAAGGCGCTGGCGAAGAAGGACCAGCCGCAGCAGGCAGGCGCCAAGCTCGAAATCAGCATGGGGGACGACCACCCCATGTCGTTCATCATCGGCAGCTACGCCACGGCTGGCCGGCGCAAATATGCCGGCTCCTGGGGCGAAGACGGCAAGACGCCGAACGCCTATTTCACCGATGTCATCGAAGTCGGCAGCCTGCCCAACTATGCCGGCGAGCGCGGCCTCACCAGCGTCTGGATCGACGATCAGCAGGTCGGCGTGCTCTGGGAAGAGCCGCATCCTGATGGGCGCGGCTTCCCGGTGCTGCAATATCGTGTGAAAGGCAAGGATTATCTCTGGATAAAATTTCTCGACGGCACCCAGTCGGGCACCGACGCATTCCTGTCCGCGAAATTCGGCGCCAATCCTGATCGCCCTTGGAAGACGACGATGATCGGCCTTGGCTGTCAGGTCGTCATTTTGACGGCACGCTACAATACCGATCTGTTCTCCGGCATCCCCGCCGGCCTCTACCAGCCGCATCCGGTGCCTCTTTACGATATCCGCAAGGATTCGTCTGTTGGCGGCAATGGCGCCCATCGCTGGGACAATCCCGCCACCTGGGAGCCGACGAGCAACCCGGCCACGATGATCTACAATCTGGCGCGTGGCGTCTACCGTGGGTCGGAATGGGTCTATGGCGGCCAGAATATCGCTGCTTTCTGCCTACCCGCCGCAAACTGGATGGCGGCGGCAAACGCTTGCGACGCCGCTGTTGCGCTCGATGGCGGCGGCAGCGAACCAGCCTTCCGCGCCGGCTACGAAGTGCAGTGCGATCAACAACCGCTCGACGTGGTCTCCGAGCTCTTGAAGGGCTGCAACGGCCGAATGGCCGAAGTTGGCGGCATCTTCAAGGTGCTGATCAGCACGCCCGGCGGCGCTGTCTATTCCTTCTCCGACGACGATATCGTCGTTACGGAGGAACAGGATTTCCAGCCGTTTCCCTCGCTTTCCGACACCTACAACGCCATTGAAGCGACCTATCCAGAACCCAGCGAGAAGTGGGCGACGAAGGATGCGCCGGGCCGCTACAATGCCGATCTGGAAGCTCAGGACGGCAATCGCCGCCTGCCGGCGCAGATCCAGTTGCCGGCCGTTCCCTTTGCCAATCAGGTGCAGAGTGTCGGCCTGGCGATGATCCAGGACTACCGGCGCTTCCGCGTGCACCAGATATCGCTACCGCCCGACGCCTATCCGCTGGAGCCGAACGATGTCGTTTCCTGGACCTCGGCACGCAACGGCTATGACGAAAAGAAATTCCTTGTCGTCAAGGTCGAGCCGCAGCCGAATTTCCTGATCGTCGTCACGCTGAAGGAAGTCGATCCTGCCGACTACGATTGGCACAGCGGTTTGCAATTGCCCTCCGCCACCGGCTGGATCGGCCCGATTACACCGCCGTCCCAGCCAATGGTCGGCTGGACCGTCGAGCCGGTAACTGTGAAAGACGCCGGCGGCATCGATCGTCGGCCGGCGATCAAGATCAGTTGCGCGGCGGACATGGACGATGTTGAGCGCGTGTGGGTGCAAGTCCGGCTAAAGGACACCGGCGATATCGTCTTCGACAGCGACAGCACTCGCTACGCTTCGCCATTCTCCTGGGTGATTTCGGGCCAGTGGATGCTGTCGAACACCGACTACGAGGCGAGGGGCCGTTATATTCCCAAATCCAATCGCGCCACGGATTGGTCGGCCTGGCTGAGCGTGAAGACGCCGAATGTCCTGATTCAAACGGGCGACGTTCTCGATGGCGCGATCATCGCCTCTAAGATCGCCGATGCGGCTGTGACCGCCGCCAAGATCATGGACGAGGCGGTTACCAATCTGAAGCTCGCCGACGAGGCGGTTTCGACGGCGAAGCTGCAGGTGGCTGCTGTTACGGCCGACGTGTTGGCGAGCGGCGCGGTGATCTCCGCCAAGCTCGCAGACGGTGCCGTGACCGCTGCAAAGCTTGCGCAGAGTGCGGTTGATGCGACCAGCCTCGCGAGTAGCATCAAGGCTGTTGAGGTCGTCTCTTCCCTTCCAACCACCGACAATGTCGAAGGCCGGCAGGTTTTTCTGACGACAGATGGGAAGCTTTATCGCTACTACGGCGGCACATGGACGGCCGCCGTCGCGGCTGGCGATGTCAACGGGACGCTGAACGCTTCACAAATCGCGGATGGCGCGATCACGAATAATAAGCTGGCGGCTCTGGCGGTCGATGCGAGTAAACTTGCCGATGGTTCAGTGAGTGCCGCAAAGCTTGCGGCAAATGCGGTCGATACGACCAAGTTCGCTTCCGATATTCGGCCGGTGGAAATTGTTTCGAGCTTACCGACGACGGGCAATGTCGAGGGCCGAACAGTCTATCTGACGACGGATGACAAGCTCTACCGGCATACCGGCAGTGCCTGGACGGCAGCGACAGCGGCTGCTGACATCGCTGGTCAGATCGTCGGAACACAGATTTCCGACGGCGCTGTCTCCACGCCGAAGCTCGCGGCCGGTTCGGTCACGGCCAATGCGCTCGCCGCCGGCGCCGTCACTGCCGACAAGATCGCCGCCAACAGCATCACGGCCGGACAGATTGCTGCCGGCGCGATCGGGGCGATGCAACTCGCCGCAAGCGCGGTGACGGCCAAGTCGGTCGCAATCGGTGACTTCGCCAACATGATCACCAACCCGTTCTTTGACCAGGGAGCGGCGGGCACGGACGGTTGGCTGCTGGGCGGCACGATCGCACCCAGCCGGATTGTGGGAGCATCCGGAGATCCCGCGCCAAATTATATCCGCATTCCGGACGCGAATGGCGGGATTGACTACGCCATCTTCGACCCTGGACAGGCCACTACGGGTTCAATGCCCTGCTCGGCCGGGGACAGTTACTATGTCGAGTTCTATATCCGGAAAAACGGTGCACCCACAGCGTCATTCGGCTCGTACCTGTCGGTCTCTGATCGCACGAGCGCGAACACTGTATGGCCACAGGTGTATTTTGCTCTCGCTGCCAACGTTCCCACGGTTTGGACGAAGGTGCAGGCGCTGGTGAACATCCCCGCCACCGTGGCGAACAATGGTATCCCGGCAAGGTTCAACCTTCAGCTCACCGCGCGCCCCGGCACGGCCGACAACAGTGGGTCCTACGACATCGCTAAGCCGGTTTTGCGCAAGGCCACCGGCGCGGTCATGATCGAAGATGGCGCGGTGACGGCCTCTAAGGTTGCCGCCAACGCCATCACGGCCGACAAGATCGCGGCGAATGCCATCACAGCGCGCAGTCTCGTTCTACAGGATTGGGAAAACCTCATTCCTGATAACCAGATGCAAAGTTCCGATTCTTGGTTCTCCAGACCCGCCAATGCGGTCATCAACCCGGTGGCGACACAGCCATTCAACAGCAAGGGTTCGCTTGATTACACCTATGTTGTGGGTCCCGGCTACCAACTAATCGTCCAGTCGGATGCGTTTCCGATCGTCGCGGGGCAGCAGTATCTTGTGTCGTGCCAAGCGATCCGAACGTCCGGTACGAAGATGGGAGTGTGGGCGCGCGTTCACTGGACAGACACCACAGGTCAGCTCCTGAACCCTGATGTTTATCCCGCCATTTTCGACACCTCGGGAGGCACGACAGTTTCCGGGCTTCAGGCCTATACGGTTACGATGACCCCACCCGTGAACGCTTTTGGAGCTATATTCCGTATCTACGTTCAGCGGGATTTCACAGACGGCAACATCTCGTTCGGGGGTGTTAGCTTCTTGCGCAAGGCGTCGGCTAATCTGCTGGTCGATGGCTCTGTGGTTACCGGCAAGATCGCCGCTGGGGCAGTGACGGCCGGGACCATTGCCGCGAATGCGGTCACGGCGGGCACCATCGCGGCCGGCGCAGTCTCGGCCTCGCAAATCGCAGCCGATGCGGTGACCGCAGACAAGATCGCTTCCAATGCCGTCACCACGGATGCGCTTGCGGTTGGCTCCGGCAAAAATCTACTGCAGAACGCAAGTTTCTCTATGGGTATGGATTGCTGGACCTATTTGCCGAACGGCACGATCCCCAATCAAACCTTCCGCATCCGTGCTGTCACCGAATCATGGGCTGGGCCGAACTGCCCGACTTTGATGTTGTGGCAGAACGGCGCTAATACCGGAAACAACTACTGGAGTGACATTCGTTGGGGGCGGCCCGACGCGCCGACGTTGCCGAACAACCTCAAATATGGCGTGCCCTGCGCTCCCGGTGACTGGTTCGAGGTATCAGCCTATGTCTCTGCCCATCGCTGCTTGGTTGAGCTGCGGATACAGTGGATTGCTTCAGATGGCGTAGCTGTTGGCTATACTACGACCGATCAGAACAACGGTATCGCGGGAAGTGCGACCAATCCGGACCTCTGGACACGTCTCAGGTGTGTCGGTGCGGCTCCCGCTAATACGGTCGCGGTATCAATTTATATCCGCAAATATGAAACGAGCGCCGGCCAAACCGACAGCTATATGTTCCTCAACAAGCCAATGCTGTGCCGCTGCCCCCCGAATGCAGCAGAGTTTACGCCTTGGAGTGATGGCGGCGTGGTGATGATCATGAACGGCGGTATCGTCGCCAGCGCCGTGACAGCTGACAAGATCGCCACCAATGCCGTAACCGCAGACGCGATCGCGGCCAATGCGGTCACAGCCGGCAAGATCGCGGCCGGTGCAGTCACTGCCACGACGATCGTTGCCGGCACGATCACCGGCGACAAGCTTGCCGCGAACACGATCGGCGCATCTCAGATAGCGGCAGGCGCGATCACTGCCAAGCAGCTCGTGCTGACCGACTTCTCCAACATGGCGGACAACGGCTGGCAGGCGGGCAGCATCACCGGCTGGACGACGCAGAACCTGCAGAATTTTTACAATGACAATAGCGGTGGAGATGCGGCCGGCTATTTCCTCCAGTCGCTCGGGCGAGATTGTGCCTATTCTAACTTCGTCGCGGTCTCAGCCGGAGAAACCTATGCGTTTGACGTTTGGGTCAACAACACTGATCCGAATCAGGCCAATATATATGCCTTCCCGCGCGCGCCTTCGGGGACGATCTCGCCTGTAGTGATCACCGGCACGAGCACAAAGAATGCATGGGTTCGTCTGCAAGGAAAATACACTGTTCCTTCCGGAATAACCGCTCTTGCCATGGATTTGCAGGTGAACAGGACGGCCGGCACCGGCAGCTCCTGCTTCTGGTCCAAGCCCGTTATGCGGCGTGCCATGTCGGCCGAACTGATCGTGGATGGCGCCGTTACCGCCAACAAAATCTCGGTCAACAGCCTGGATGCGCTGACCGCCAATCTCGGTGCGGTCAATATCAGCTCGGCCGTTATCGGCACGCTGCAGGTTGGCACGTCCAACATCTCCGCAGGTGCGGTCACCGGGGTTGGCGTTGGACGTATCGCCGGCACCCAGAACATCGCGGCTAACGCCACGGTCAATCTGGTGAGCTGCGTCGTCAATGTTGCCGGCGACGGTCGCGTCGTGATCGACGCCATGACGCTCGGTCAGTACAACCAGAATGGCGGCAGCCAGAACTCTCAGCCGATCGGCGTCAACATCTTCCGTGACGGGACAGCGATCTTTAGCCAGACCTACTATCTCGGTGTCGTTCAGACCGTCGTCTCCGGCACAGGCGGCAGCAATGGCAGCACCACACAGACGACCTATACGGCCGGTCTTGTGGCTGTCTCGGGCCTCTATGACGCCCCCGGCGCTGGCAACCACACCTACATCCTGCAGATCTATTGCCCCGGCAACACCATCGGCTGGAACGAAAGCAACATCACCGCAACAGCTCTCAAGAGGTAGCTCCGTGACTGCGTTAGAAGATAGAACGATCCACTACATCGTCTATGGTCCTGATGGAGCCATTCGGCAGAGCGGCGACTGTGCCTTGAGCCTGCTGCCGCACTATGCGCCGATCTATGGCCAGGGCTTCAAGGCGATCGAAGTGCCGGCCGACCAATACCGTCGTGATATCGATGCGCACTGCTATGTGCTGGATGGCGTCATCACTGCCAAGGGCACAGCGCTCGATGTCAGCGAATACACAGTCAACGCTGACGGCGTGGACGCGGTGCGCTTTGCCGTGCCGGCCGGCACGTCGGTTCTTCATGCCGGCGAGATCGTCGCGATCGAGGACAATGCCTTTGAATTCACCACCGACGTTCTTGGCGACCATCGATTTTCCTTTATCGCACCCGCCGCCTTCCATCACTTCGAGGTGACGATTCATGCTGCTTAACGTGACCGCCGATCTCACTTCGGAGCGCGTCCAGGCGCAAGCTTACATTGACAAACAGATCGGCCATGCGCGCGCTCTGTTCATCACGCTCACACCCGGTCAGGAGGCGGTCTATGCGCTGAAGCTTCGCGAGGCGCAGTTGATCGCCGCCGATCGCCAGCAAGGTGCAAATGTTGCCGAAAGCGAAACGCCACATATCTCGGCCGAGGCCGCCGAACATGGCGTTAGCCGCTTCGAAAAGGCCGTCGAAATCCTAACGCGTGACCAACATTGGGCTGTCGGCTCCCAGATGATCGAAGCCGTCCGCCGATCGGCAAACGCCGCACTTGCCGCCGCTAAAACGGCTCCCGAAATCCGCACCGCCTACGAGATCGATTGGCAGGCCGTGCGCGCCTATGCCCAAGCCTAAACAGCAGAAAGGACTGCCATGTACCGCATAGACAGCATGTATGAACCGATGGTCGAGGCGCTGCTTGCCGCTCGATCGGAAAACAAGGCCGATCGCTGGATGGCTTGCGTTGCCTTCTGGCTCGGCCGGCAGCAGATCTACAACGTGCCCGATTATTGGCTAGCGCTCGCTGCCAAGATCACGTCCGGACTGGATGCTACCGACAAGAATGCGATCCTCGATCAACTGAGCAACAAGGAAGCTAACTTGGTCAGCTCTGCCGGCGATTGGCCGGAAATGCCAGAAGGCCTCGCGGCGGTCGTCGCCGGCTGGTCTCCGGAGCCGGCTCCGGTCGATCTTTACGTCTATGCTGCGACCAAGCGGTATGCCATCGAAACGGGCGGCATCGTCTTTAACGGCACGAAGATTGCTACGGATCGGCAGAGCCAGGCACTCATCACCGGAGCCTATGCTTATGTGCAGGCTAACCCCACGGTCACCGTAAATTTCAAGACTGCAAATGGCTTCGTCATTCTGACCGTCGAGCAGGTGACGGCGATCGCCAATGCAGTCGGTGCTCACGTGCAGGCCAGCTTTGCGGCTGAGGACGCGGTAGCTCAGGCCATCGCTGCAGGCACGATCAAGACAACGGCGGATGTCGACGCCTTCGCTTGGCCGGCAATAGCGGCGTAAAAGGAGGACTTGATGTCTACCTTCGTGAACTCTCTCAAGAAGCAGAATGAGTTTCTACAAGGTGAGGTGGAGCGTTTTGCCAGCGCCGTAGACGATCTCGCCGGACAGCTCGCACAGGCGCGAGCGCAGTTGGAAGCAAAACAGCGAGTTGGAGTAGCGTCTGAAAGGTCAGAAATGGAACCTGCCGATGACACGACGATGATCGCGCCGCCCGATGAAACCGCATAGGAAGAACTTTGCCGCTCGCAGAGAGAGGCCCTTGCGAGCGTAAAAATTTCTGGTCAGCTATGAAGAAAAATGGGCGGCTAAATTGGCCGCCTGGAAGCAAATTCTAGCGATCTTCAAGGTTCGACGCCAAATTTAATATTAGTCAAAGGATCATTCATGCATCGTGCGAAATTCTTCGCGGCGGTGCGCACATCGCTGTTCAGCGGGCGGCTGTCGCAAAATCAGGTGAACGGCACGGAGGCCATCCTCGATGCCTGGGAGACGAGCCCGTTCGACGTACGCTGGCTCTCCTACATGCTAGCGACGGCTTATCACGAAAGTGACAATACGATGTGCGCCATTGTGGAAAACCTCAATTACTCGGCCGCGGGTCTCAAGGCTACATTTCCGAAATACTTTACGGCAGCGCAAGCGGCGATCTATGCCCGACAGCCACAACGTATCGCCAATCGCGCATATGCGAGCCGCATGGGCAATGGCGACGAAACGAGTGGCGACGGATGGCGCTATCGTGGACGAGGTTTGGTACAGATTACTGGTTACGAAAATTACGTGAAATACAGTATTTCTGATGAGCCCGACAAAGCACTCGATCCTGCCAAGGCTGTCGAAATCTTGTTCGACGGCATGATCAACGGCCGGTTTACAGGCAAGAAGCTGGCCGATTACTTCAGCGCTGAGGTTACCGACTGGATCGGTGCCCGCAAAGTCATCAACGGCACCGATCGAGCCGCAGGCGTTGCGGACTATGCCAAGTCCTTTGCCGCTGCGATCGAAGTGGCGCGGTAGTCTGCGTCACAAGACTGTGGCGGCTCAACACAATCATTTTTCCCCCAGAAAAGGATTGCTACATGCGTGCTCCGCTTTTAGCGGCGGCAGTCGGATTTGCTTTGTCCGGTTGTCAAACGGCGTCGCTCGATATCGCGATCCAGAAAAATCTCCCGAAGGCTTGTCAAGCGTTGGAAACTGCACATGCCGCTTTCATGTCCATTGTCGCGATTGGTACGGTCAAGCGATCGGTGATCAACAAGGAAGCGGCTGCTTATATCGGCGTGCGGAGCCTTTGCGTCGACCTCGAGCGCGAGACGGCCGCCGATGTTTTGGCACAGGTAGTGCAGGCCTACGCAACAATCGATACCGCTCTCAATATCGCCCGACAAGCGCGGTAATTTCATGCCTTCACAAAGGAGCCTTATGTTGAATACCAATGCTCTGCACAATGTTTTGAACATACTAATCACGCTGTCCGCGCTGTTGGTTGCCATTCTTCTGGCGACGGGCTGCACACAGCTAGGCGATGGCACGCTAGAATGTTCACGATCCTTTATCGGACCGAGCTACACAGCCTACGCTATCGCGGGTCTCGGCGCACTTAAGATCGTGGTCAATATTACCCGCGACGGGCTTTCCGGTTTGATCAAGCCCCAGCCGCCTGTCGGTAAATAACAGCCCTTTTTAGTTATTTTGGCGGGACGCGGTAGATTCTTGTTGCAAGGGTTTTGCGGAGATAGATCATGACGGTGAACGAATTTCTCGATGCGTTAGGCATCAAGGTCGGCGTCGTCATCGCTGGCCTCTCCGGGGGCATTTTGCGTGGCTTATCCCGCCGGCGCTATACCACCCGAGAAATTGTCGCGTCGCCCATTTGCGGGGCGCTGGCGGCGGCTTATCTGACAGAGCCAGCGCTTTATTATCTGCGCGCCATCAATTGGCCGCTACCGGAAAAGGACGCCGCGGCCATGAATGCGACGGCGTTCGTGGTTGGTGTCTGCGCCATGTGGATCGCTGACCTGATTTTCGATTCGATTTCCCGATGGATAGGAGGTGGAAGGGCCGCACCCTGACTGCCACCGCTATATGCCGTATTGTCGCGTTGATTTCAGTTTTCTCCAATGCATTCGTCGGTTTTACTGTGCCGACCATTTCCCTATCTCGCCCTCTCCTTAACGGGAGAGGCCCCCTTTTGCGTTTGTGGTTTTTGTAATCGTTCCAGGCATTGCTTTTGCTGAGGCAAGTTTATTCCGGTCGTCAGCATGAGATCTTCATTCCATCGACAACCGCTATGGATACATCTGCACTAATCATTACCGCCACCGTTACTAGGCTGATAATGATGGCAGGCGGACTTTGGAGATGAAAGGCGCTTGTGATGAGCCAATGGCCAGATACCCGGATCCTTGACCTATTCGATATCGACATTCCCATTATCCAGGCTCCCATGGCAGGCGCGACGACGCCAGAAATGGTAATTGCAGTAAGCGAGGCTGGCGGTCTCGGATCCCTGCCAAGCGCTCAATACAATCCGGAGCAACTCCGCGCGGCTCTGGATATGATAAGAGCGGCAACGAAAAAGCCAATCAATGTGAACTTCTTCGCTCACACCATGCCTGAAGACGATCCTGCGCGGCACATGGCATGGCGAGCACGGCTTGCCCTCTACTATGTCGAAGCAGGGCTTGATCCTGCCGCACCGGTTCCGGCTGGCGGACGCGCGCCATTCGATACCTCCTTCTGTGAAATCGTAGAGGCCTACCGGCCTGAGGTCGTCAGCTTTCATTTTGGACTACCGGATGCGGATCTGGTCCGACGAGTGCGGGCAACCGGAGTAAAGATAATTTCGTCAGCGACTACGGTAGCGGAGGCGCGGTGGCTTGCCGAACGTGATGTCGACGCCATCATCGCCATGGGTTTCGAGGCTGGCGGCCATCGCGGCAATTTCCTGACGCAAGATATGGCGACGCAGGTCGGCACGATGGCGCTGGTGCCGCAGATTGCCGATGCTGTCACGGTCCCCGTCATTGCCGCCGGCGGAATTGCAGATGGGCGGGGGATTGCGGCAGCTTTCGCACTTGGCGCCTCCGCCGCGCAGATCGGCACGAGCTATCTGTTTACGCCCGAGGCGAAAATTCCCGCGGTCCATCGCGCGGCACTGGAGCATGCAGGCGACGATAATACGGCGTTGACCAATGTCTTCACCGGACGGCCGGCGAGGGGTGTGATGAACCGCATCATGCGAGAGGTGGGGCCACTCTCTCATCTGGTGCCCGCGTTTCCGACGGCCGGCGGTGCCTTGGCGCCACTGCGCGCCAAGGCCGAAGCGGCTGGTTCCGGTGATTTCACCAATCTTTGGTCCGGCCAAGCCGCCAAACTGGCGCAGTCACTCCCGTCGGCTGAGTTAACCGCGGTTTTGGCGAATGATGCGATCACCGTTATGAGACGGTTGGCAGGGCGTGGCTAACCAAGTAAATAAGGCTGGCCGCTAAACTCGCTGGGCGCGCTTTTGCTCGTCGCGGGCAAAAGAGGGGGAGATATCAATGGCTTTCTCGGCTGATCTGGCAGATCGTTTTGCCGTTTCTACATGGTCGCTGCACCGCGCGCTCGGCAGCACTTATCCTTACAAGCCCGGCGGCACGGATGCCCCAGCGCGGCAACCGACTTATGGGGAAGGCTCGATCGCTCTGATCGATCTCCCGAGACAGTTTGCCGAACGCGGCATCTTCCGGATGGAAATCTGCTCGTTTCATTTGCCGAGCCGTTTGACTGCTTACATCGCCGATCTGCGGAATGCCTTCGACAAGGCAGGCGTCAAAGTGCAGACGCTGTTGGTTGAAGACGGCGATCTCAGTAATCCTGAGACGGCGGAGCGTGACGCTGAATGGATGGCGAGCTGGATCGAGGTCGCCATGGCGCTCGGCGCCGAGAATATGCGCGTGATTGCCGGTAAGGCGCAGCCGACTGACGAAGCGCTGAGCCGGGCAGAAAAACATCTTCGTTGGCTGGCCGAGCGGATTGCCGGAACCGGTATCCGACTTGTTATCGAAAACTGGTTCTCGCTGCTGCCGGGGCCGGTCGAGGTCAACCGTGTGCTTGACGCGCTTGACGGCAAGCTTGGTCTCAACGGCGATTTCGGCAATTGGAGCGGCGCGGGCAAATATGGCGATCTCGCCAAGATCATCGGTCGCGCCGAACTCTGCCATGCCAAAGCGCATTATTCGGAAACAGGCCTCGATACCGAGGATTATGTTCGCTGCGTCGAACTCTCCAATGCTGCGGGCTACAAAGGCCCGTTCACGCTGATCTACGACTCCTCGTTTTATGGGGACGAATGGTCGGGGATTTTGGAGGAGCGGGATTGTATCGCGGGCGTGTTGCGGAAGGCCACAACGGCGGCATGACGGCGCCATGATTGCTGCGGAGATCCAGCTCTGCCGCGATTATGCTTCGCGCATGGGCAAATCCCGCGCTTCCGATTTATCCACGAATTGCGGCGAGGCGCGCCTTCTGCCGATGAGGCCGCAGCACAGGCGCTATGAATTTCAGTGAAATTCGTAATCGTGAAGGGCGCCGAGCAGTCGATCCTGTGTCTGATAGCCAGCGTCATAGAGGCTGATCGCGACGTTGGCCGCGGACAGGCCTTCCTGGCTTTGCAGTTTGATGCTGCGTTCGGCACACCAGGCGTAGAGCGCGCCAGCAAGGATATCGACATCATCGGGATATAGGGGCGAGTTGACCATCATAGACATTCGCTACACCGTGGTTGGAAGCTCGAACTTGAGCGGAAGCGGAGCAAAGACTGCTTTGATTCCAAAAGTTTGCAATCGGCTTCTCTTGCCGGCGTTAACGCCTGCCTGATTTGATACAGATACAGTTTCGTATCGGCACAGGTGCTTGCTCGAAGGAGACTATTGCGGTGTCTGGTCCGGCGCGTGCGGTGCTGGATTTTCGATCTGTTCCCTGCCGTTATGCGGTACAACGAACAGCAGGACACCCAGCGCAAGGGCGAGTGCCACCATGATCAAAAGGATAAGTCTCGGCCGCGAAGGCATCATTGATGAACCGGCTGCGACGCCTCGACCGCTGCTTCGATCAATTCCTCGGCATAAGATAGGGCAGAGGCTGTGTCCTCGCCATCGAGTTTCAGTTCCCGGCATTTGCGGTGCATGGCCCTGCGAATGTCTGCAAGCAGGGTCGCGTCGACATCGACATGCCCCTCGAAGAAAACATGAGTCAGAGCAGATTGGGCTACGACTTCGAGTACTGCGACACGTCCCTCGATTTCGCCAAGCGAAGGAATGGCGTTTTTCTCCACATGGTGTTTGCAATCGCGATGAGTGGTGAGCATTTCAGTGGTCTCCTCTGCTGAGGCAGATAACCAATGAGAGGCAAAAAGGTTCACTGAGATTTTACGAAAATCTGGGCCGGTGGCAACTGGCTTTTCGCCGCGATGTCATTGCCGGGAAGGCGTACGGAAACGGGTCATTTCATAGGGCAGAGGTTCGCATCCGACAGGACATCGGCGCAGCGAGGCGAGCGGCGAAAATCGTCGTAATAGAGTGTCCATTCCGTCGTGTCGGCGGCGCGATAGGGGCCGAACTTGAAATACTGATTTTTGCCTAAACCCTTGTCGGCATGACCGATATGTCCCTTGACGGTGACAATCCATTTATCGTTGGCGAAGATCTCGATATGGCCGGTACCGTCAGGGCCAGGCTTGCTGTAGATCGCAAAGTCGATCCAGCCGGATTCCGGTGTCGGTAATTTATTGCCATGGTCGGTGATGGTGATGGCACTGGTGCAGCCGGTGAATTCCTTGCCATCCTCCTTACCCCAACTGCTGTCGGTGGCGACAAGGGCTCGCATCTGATTGGTGTCCGAGCGGAACCAGACCGGCGTCTGATTGTCAGCACACTTCTTTGTTGCGTCGCTGACCTCGGTTGTCGGTGGAGCGACATAGTTGGTCTCGACTGTGGCGAAGAGCTTGCCGTTGTTCAGTCGCAGCGCCAGGAAAGGGCTGAAATCTCCCTTTGCCTTCGGTCCGATCTCGCGCTTCCACTGCGCAATGAGATAGCGATGATCACCGGAGGGAATAGGGTCGGCGAATTTGACCGCAAAGCCATACCAGACGCCTTGGTTATAGGGGACGCGATATTTGGTGCGTTCCCAGATTTCTGCTCGTTCACTGCAGTTCGTCTTGTCCGGTTGGCAGAGCGGCTTGACGCTGAGCTTCAGCGCGCCGGTGCCGGTGCGCTTTACTTCCGATTGGAATTCGATCTTGCCAGCTTTCTGTTCGGAATTGTCACGATAATAGAGATGGCCTGAAGGGGAGAAGTCGGTACCATCGAAACCATCGCGCAGAACCAATTGAGCTGGATTCTCGGCCATAGCGGGAGTCATGGCGCAGGTGCAAGTGCAGGCCAGGATAGCGGGCAGTGCATATTTTGCGTTCATGACAGCAGGCTCCTTCAGCGGATGATCGTGGAATACTATCAATGACCTGTTCGTCTTCGAGGGGCAAGAGGAGGCGACTTTGGGTAAGTGATCAGCGGCAGATGTCGATCTTGTGCTCGGCCAGAAGTGGCGGCTCGGTTTCGACATACCGAAGAGATAAGTAGACAAATCATCTCGTTCGCGTTTGATAAGCCGGCCAATTCTGGAGGAAGGATTTTCCATGACGATCGAACACGACCTCAGCCGCATCGCCCTGCAAGAGGAGACGCTGCGCTTCGATGCTTTCGATCTTTCGACCGCATGGGTGCTTGGCAAGTTGCTGCATGACCTTGCCAGCGAACGCAATTTGGGTGTCGCGATCGATATCACATTGCATTCCATGCCGGTCTTCTACATCGCGCTGCCTGGCTCGACGCCGGACAATTCCAACTGGATCCGCCGTAAGCGCAATATGGTGTTGCGCTATTTCCGCAGCAGTTATGCCAGCACTCTGCGACTGGAGCAGCAGGGCAAGACGATCGAGCACAACGGGCTTTCAAGCGCCGACTATGCTGCATCCGGCGGCAGCTTTCCGATCTTCGTTCTCGGCACGGGTTGCATCGGCGCAGTCACCGTATCGGGACTTCCGCAGCGTGAAGACCACAATCTCGTCGTTGAGGCTCTGGCGCTCACGCTTGGCCACGAACTGCATAATCTCAGCCTGTCATAAAAGAGGATAGCGGCGTCCGACTTAGCGGACGCCGCCCTTCATCTCAGATTTTGCCGCCAGCCTCGGCGATGACTTTGGTCAGGCTGCCTGTTGCCGGGAAGAGGGGGATGAGGCAGGCCTGGAGGGCGTGATAAATATCGCCCTTGCCGGGGAAAATCGTATGGGCGGGAACCAAGTCTTCCGTGAGTTCCTCATGCCACCCACCATTCTTATTGTCGATGAAGAAGCGGCCGATGGTGCCCCAGATCTTTCGATAGCTCTCCTCGTGGAAATCGCTCGGCACATGTTCGTTGAGATAGTGCGCGGCACCGGCGCCTTCGCATGCCGGCCACCAGAGCTTGTTGCGTTTGGCCGGCGTATCAGCCCAATCGAGCGTATAGAAGAAGCCGCCTTTGTTGCTGTCCCAACCTAGTGACATTGATTGAGAGAACAGACCCTTGGCGGCATCCGGCATCCAGTCGTGCTGCTTGCCGCCGAGAGACCAGAGCTGCAGGACGAGGCGCGCCCATTCCAACCAATGGCCGGGCGTCGTGCCCGAGGGGCGGAACATTTCGTTGCCGCGATAATCCTTGTCGAGTTCCCAGTCGGTATTGAAATGTTCGGCGACGCGCCAGCCGACGGAACCGGCGGAGCGGCGAATGACGAGATCGGCGATGCTTTCGGCTTTGTCGAGGTATGTTTTATTTTCGGTCGCTTCGAAGGCTGCCATCAGCGCTTCCGTCAGGTGCATATTGGAATTCTGGCCGCGATAGGCGCCACCATCGATCGGCGACCAATCCTGGTTGAACTCCTCGGCGATGGCGCCGTGTTTTTCCTCCCAGAATTTCGTGTTCAGAATTTCGGTGACATCGGCAAGCATGCCGTCAGCAAGCGGATGACCGATGGTCTTGGCGGAGGAGGCGGCGAGCAGCACAAAAGCGTGGCCATAGCCTTGCTTGCTGGCATCGACGGGGCCATCATTGTTGAGCGACCAAACATATCCGCCATGGGTGGCATCACGGTGATGCTTCCAGAGATAGTTCATGCCGTGATCGACAATATCCTCGGAGCCGGGGCGGCCGAGCAGCGAACCGATCGAAAAGCAATGAACCATACGCGCGGTCGAATGAATGCCCCGCACAGGGTTGGCTGCATCGAGCGGCCTGCCGGCATCATCCATATCGTAGAATCCACCCTTAGGATTGATGCAGCGATATTGGAAGAAATCGAAAAGCCCGCTTGCCTGATCAAGCAACCAACGGCGGTGATAGGCCCGCGAGCTCCAATTGCCGAGTGCTGCCGTTTCACGCTGTATGCCCATGCTATCCTCCCAAGACTCTTTTGCCACAAGCCGTATAGCGCTGCCTGAAAGCACTGTCATGGCTTTAACCAATCAAACTGTGTCGGCTGCCTCGCGTTGTCCATGCCTATAGGGGTTGGCGGGCGATCGCATCGATATTTTTTGGACACGCGGCAAACTAGAGCAGCATTATTCTTGCGCCGCGCTTCTCCAAGGCATAGATATGTTGACATAAAGATATCTTTATGTGATCTGGATGCGTCGCAATCAGGCCAGTGGAGTTCGCATATGTTTGACAATCTTTTTGGCTCGGAAACAGCGAAACGCGATGGCAGTGAAGTCTTCTCGGCCCTGAAGCAGGCAGCGAGCGAGCGAATCCTTGTGCTTGACGGCGCCATGGGGACACAAATCCAAGGGCTCGGCTTTGAAGAGGATCATTTCTGCGGCGATCGCTTCATCGGCTGCGCCTGTCATCAAAAGGGCAATAACGACCTTCTGATTCTCACTCAGCCTGACGCCATCGAGGAAATCCATTACCGCTATGCCAAGGCCGGCGCGGATATTCTGGAGACCAACACATTCTCTTCGACCCGCATTGCCCAGGCCGATTATCAGATGGAAGGTGCGGTTTACGATCTCAACAAGGAGGGTGCGGCAGTTGCCCGCCGGGCGGCGGTCCGCGCCGAACGCGAGGATGGCAGGCGCCGTTTTGTCGCTGGCGCTATCGGCCCGACCAACCGCACCGCTTCGATTTCCCCCGATGTCAACAATCCCGGCTATCGCGCGGTGAGCTTCGACGATCTGCGACTGGCGTATGGCGAGCAGATCGACGGCCTAATCGATGGCGGCGCCGATATCATCCTGATCGAAACAATCTTCGATACGCTGAACGCCAAGGCGGCGATTTTTGCCTGCGAGGAGCGGTTCGAGGCTAAGGGCGTCCGCTTGCCGGTGATGATCTCGGGGACGATCACCGATCTTTCCGGCCGGACGCTCTCCGGCCAGACGCCGTCGGCCTTCTGGAATTCGGTGCGCCATGCCAGCCCCTTCACCATCGGCCTCAATTGTGCACTTGGCGCGAATGCCATGCGGCCGCATCTGCAGGAACTTTCGGCCATTGCCGATACCTTCGTCTGCGCCTATCCCAATGCCGGCCTGCCGAACGAATTCGGCCAATATGACGAAACGCCTGAGATGATGGCGGCGCAGGTCGAAGCTTTTGCACACGACGGCCTCGTCAACATCGTCGGCGGCTGCTGCGGCTCGACGCCGGAACATATCGCCGCAATCGCTCAGGCAGTTTCGAAATACCCGCCGCGCCAGCTTGCGGTGCACCGACCCTTCATGTCGCTCTCCGGCCTGGAGCCCTTCGAGCTGACCAAAGACATTCCGTTCGTCAATGTCGGCGAGCGGACCAACGTTACCGGCTCGGCAAAATTCCGCAAACTGATCACCAATGCCGACTACACGGCAGCGTTGGCCGTTGCTCGCGACCAGGTCGAAAACGGTGCGCAGGTCATCGACATCAATATGGACGAGGGCTTGATCGATTCCGAAAAGGCGATGGTCGAGTTCCTCAACCTGATCGCCGCCGAGCCGGATATCGCCCGCGTGCCCGTCATGATCGACAGCTCGAAATTCTCGATCATCGAAGCCGGTCTGAAATGTGTGCAGGGCAAACCGATCGTCAACTCTATCTCCTTGAAAGAGGGCGAGGAGAATTTCCTCAAACAAGCCCGGCTGCTGCGCAATTATGGCGCTGCCGTCGTCGTCATGGCGTTCGACGAGCAGGGGCAGGCCGACAGCTATCAGCGCAAGGTCGAGATCTGCGCGCGCGCCTACAAGCTTCTGACTGAAGAGGCGGGGTTGCCGCCGGAAGACATTATCTTCGATCCGAATATCTTCGCGGTCGCGACCGGCATCGAGGAGCACAACAATTACGGCGTCGATTTCATCGAGGCGACGCGAACAATCCGCCAGACCATGCCTTTGGTCCATATCTCAGGCGGCGTTTCGAATCTTTCCTTCTCCTTCCGCGGCAACGAGCCGGTGCGCGAGGCGATGCATGCCGTATTTCTCTACCATGCCATTCAGGCCGGCATGGACATGGGCATCGTCAATGCCGGCCAGCTCGCAGTTTATGACAACATCGATCCCGAGCTGCGCGAGGCCTGCGAGGATGTCGTTCTTAACCGCCGGCCCGACGGCACAGAGCGGCTGCTCGAAATAGCCGAGCGTTTTCGTGGTGCCGGTAACCGGGAAGCCAAGGTACAGGATCTCGCCTGGCGGGACTGGTCAGTCGAGAAGCGGCTCGAGCACGCATTGGTCAACGGCATCACCGAATATATCGAAGCGGATACCGAAGAGGCGCGGCAAAAGGCCGAGCGACCGCTGCACGTCATCGAAGGTCCGTTAATGGCTGGCATGAATGTCGTCGGCGACCTCTTCGGTTCAGGTAAGATGTTCCTGCCGCAGGTAGTAAAGTCGGCCCGTGTCATGAAGCAGGCCGTTGCCGTGCTGCTGCCTTATATGGAGGCGGAAAAGCTCGCCAATGGCGGCAACGGCGAACGCCAGGCGGCAGGCAAGGTGCTGATGGCGACCGTCAAGGGCGATGTGCATGATATCGGCAAGAACATCGTCGGCGTCGTGCTTGCCTGCAACAATTACGAAATCATCGATCTCGGCGTCATGGTGCCGGCGACGAAGATCCTGGAAACGGCAATCGCCGAGAAGGTCGATATCATCGGCCTCTCCGGCCTGATCACCCCGTCCCTGGACGAGATGGTGCATGTTGCTTCGGAAATGGAGCGGCAGGGGTTCGATATTCCACTGCTGATCGGCGGTGCAACCACCAGCCGCGTGCACACTGCCGTGAAGATCCATCCACGCTATGAGAAGGGCCAAACGGTCTATGTCACCGATGCCAGCCGTGCCGTAGGTGTCGTCTCGGCGCTGTTGTCGCCGGAGGCTAAGCAGGGCTATGTCGATACGGTTCGCACGGAATATGCCAAGGTCGCCGCGGCACATGCCCGCAGCGAGGCGGAGAAGGTACGGCTGCCGCTCGCAAGGGCGCGCGAGAATGCCGAGAAGGTTGATTGGGCGAATTACAAGCCTGTGACGCCGCAGTTCTTTGGAACGAAGGTGTTCGAGAATTACGATCTGGCAGAGCTTGCCACATACATTGACTGGACGCCGTTCTTCCAGACCTGGGAGTTGAAGGGCCGTTTCCCGGCCATCCTCGAAGACGAGAAACAGGGTGAGGCGGCGCGGCAGCTTTATGCCGATGCACAGGCCATGCTCGAAAAGATCATCGCGGAGAACTGGTTCCGCCCGCGCGCCGTTGTAGGCTTCTGGCCGGCAGGCACGGTCGGCGATGATATCAGATTGTTCACCGATGAGGGCCGCACCGACGAACTCGCGACCTTCTATACACTGCGCCAGCAATTGTCGAAGCGGGATGGCCGCCCGAACGTGGCGTTATCAGATTTCGTAGCGCCCGTTTCGAGTGGCGTCGGCGACTATGTCGGCGGTTTTGTCGTCACGGCCGGTATAGAGGAAATTGCCATCGCCGAGCGTTTTGAGCGCGCCAATGACGATTACTCTTCGATCCTCGTCAAGGCGCTCGCCGATCGCTTCGCCGAGGCTTTTGCCGAGCGGATGCATGAGCGGGTGCGGCGCGAGTTCTGGGGCTATGCCAAGGACGAAAACCTCGATGGCGACGAGTTGCTGGCGGAGGCCTATGCCGGCATCCGCCCGGCGCCGGGCTATCCTGCCCAGCCCGACCACACCGAAAAAGAGACCCTGTTCCGTCTGCTCGATGCGGAAGCGGCGACCGGGGTGAAGCTCACCGAAAACTACGCCATGTGGCCCGGTTCCTCCGTCTCCGGACTCTATATCGGCCATCCCGACTCCTATTATTTCGGTGTAGCAAAGGTCGAGCGAGATCAGGTGGAAGACTATGCGGCCCGCAAGGGCATGCCCGTTGCGGAGGTGGAGCGCTGGCTGGGACCGGTGCTCAACTATGTGCCGGAAAGCCGCGATACCGCAGTGGATGACGCGGCATGATGATCTGATTTGACGGTGTGGAAAAAGCGAGTGAGGGATGCTCGTTAACTCAACCCTAAGTCGCTCCAATCGTCAGCTCCGCAACAAAGTCATAAGCGTCCCCTCGATAGAGCGAGCGGGTAAATTCCACGGCGCGACCGGAGCCGAGGTAGGAGATGCGTTCGATCGATAGGCCCGCAGCCCCGACGGGGACGCCTAGCAGGCCGGCGTCGGCCTCTTTCATGTTGGTCGCAGAGATGCGTTGGACGGCACGGACCGGGCGGACCTGGCGCTTTTCGAGCTCGGCATAAAGCGACGCGGTCACTGTGGATGGGTCCGGCAGGAACTCGCCGGAGACGCTGGCATGTTCGATGGCCAGCGGCTGGTCGTCGGCGATGCGCAGACGGCTGAGGCGGGAAACCTTGGTGCCGGCGGCAAGGCCGAGGATCATCATTTCATCGGGCGAGGGGGTGTGCACGCCCTTATGCAGCCATTCGGAGCGTGCTGTCATGCCCCGCCGTGCCATGTCTTCAGTGAAGGACGTTAGCTGCGATAGGCGCTGTTCGACCTTGGAGACCGGCTTGGCGACGAAAGTGCCGGAGCCATGGCGACGGACAAGGATGCCCTCTGCCACGAGATCGTCGATCGCCTTGCGTACCGTCACGCGGCTGACGGCTGCATATTCGGCTATGTCGCGTTCCGGCGGCAAGGCATCACCATGTTTCAGCGTGCCAACCTTGACGGCGTCTTCGAGCGTGCGGCGCAGCTTGACATAAAGCGGGCCGGTGCCGCCGGCGAGCAGGCGTTCCGGCGAGAAGATATGGCTCAAATCCTCGGTCATGGCGTGCTCCCCATGTCTTTTTGCAGGAGCTTTGCCGCCAGTTCGACCGCGCCGCGCAATACGTCGCCTTTCGGTTCCGCGAGAAGCGCCTTGTGTCGCGAAGCGAGCCAGGGATGATATGCCTTCGAGAGACCGCCCAGTAGGCAGACCGCCGGGCATTCGGGCCAAAGCAGCGTGTCGAGGCTTTCGGCGATAGCGTTCACCGCTGTCTTGACGATGCCGACAGCGACCACATCGTCCCTTTCGGCATGTTCGAAGACCATCGGCGCGTAACGCGCAAAATCTTTCGGTTTGGAAGCATGGGCGAATTCGACGATGCGTTCGGGATCGCCGTCGAATTCAGCCATGATCTTTTCGGTGATTGGCGAGGGTGGCTGCACCTTGTCGTGCGCCAGAAGTGAGCGCTCCAGCAGATCGCGGCCGAGACGCGCACCACTTGCTTGGTCGCCAATGACAAAGCCCCAACCACCGATGCCCCAAATCTTGCCGTCGCGTCGAGCATTGTAGACGGAACCGGTGCCGAATGCGCCGATTATCCCATCGGCATCGCCGAGCGCACCCTGAAGCGCTATCGTCGCGTCGGTGACGACATGGCTGTTTGCAAAGGGCAGCGCTTTTTCGATGCGCTTGCCATAGTCACCGACGTTGGCGCCGGCCGTGCCGACAACGGCGGGCAGTGTATGGACCAACTCCGGATCGAGTCCGGCGTCGCTGAGGGCTTCTTGGGCGGATGCGACGATGTTGACCAAAGAGTTTTCGAGATCGGAAAGGATATTGGCTGCCCCCGCCTTGCCGTTACCAAGGACTTTACCCAGCCTGTCTGTCACAGCAGCGCGGCAGCTTGTTCCCCCGCCGTCGATACCGATCGCAAACTCCGTCATCACACCCTCCGGATAACCACCCGTTCCCCATTTTTCCTACAATACCAAAAAAATACCATTTACCAATAGGCAATGCGTCGCTTTTTGCGTTTCTGTATCATATTGAAAAATATCAATAAAATTTTTTATCTGTTTTTCCGACTCAGAAAAGTTAAATTTCGGCTGGACAATTGGTATTTTTTTGGCCTTAATTCTTCCAAGGGAACAGTTCGAACAGGCATCGGCAGAACCGGCAAGATAACAATAGCCGGAACGCCAAGCAGAAGGTGACGGACCTCTGCCGTTGTCAGGAGCCGCGTAGATCAAACAGGGTCTGCGCGACAGCATTCGTCATGAAATTCCCGTGTGTTGAGTTTCTGGTGTCCTTGTCCGGTCGTCCGGCGGGTCACGATTGATCGGGCCGATCAGGCACAGTGCCTTGCGCCCTTGTGCATTTGGGGCCGGCAATGTTGGCGGTCCTTGTGGAGCGTTGGCTGTTTCCTCGGATATGCCAACGGATTTTCAGATCGAGAACGGTGCCTTTTTCCGGGCGCTTAAACAGGAGAGGGAAATGAAAAACAATGTTCTGAAAGGCTTACTCCTCGCATCCAGCCTGCTGACCTCGGTCGGCTTCGCGCATGCGGCGGACGTGACGCTGACGGTTGAAAGCTGGCGCAACGACGACCTGCAGATTTGGCAGGAAAAGATCATCCCGGCATTCGAAGCCAAGAACCCTGGCATCAAGATCGTCTTCTCGCCGACGGCTCCGACCGAGTACAACGCATCGCTGAACGCCAAGCTTGAAGCTGGTTCCGCCGGCGACATCATCACTTGCCGTCCGTTCGACGCTTCGCTGGACCTCTTCAACAAGAAGCAGTTGTCCGACCTGACATCGCTGAAGGGTATGGATAACTTCTCGCCGGTCGCCAAGGCTGCCTGGACCACGGACGACGGCAAGTCGACCTTCTGCGTGCCGATGGCTTCGGTCATCCACGGCTTCATCTACAACAAGGATGCCTTCGACAAGCTCGGCCTCAAGGTTCCGGCGACTCGCGACGAATTCTTCGCAGTGCTGGACAAGCTCAAGGCCGACGGCACCTACATTCCGATGGCCATGGGCACAAAGGATCTGTGGGAAGCTGCAACCATGGGCTACCAGAACATCGGCCCGAACTACTGGAAGGGTGAAGACGGTCGCCTGGCTCTGATCTCTGGTAAGGAAAAACTGACGGATGCTCCGTGGGTCGATCCTTACAAGGAACTCGCCAAGTGGAAACCTTACCTCGGCGACGGCTTCGAAGCCCAGAGCTATTCTGACAGCCAGAACCTCTTTACGCTCGGCAAGGCTGCCATCTACCCGGCCGGTTCGTGGGAAATCGCGCTGTTCAACACGCAGGCTCAGTTCAAGATGGGTGCCTTCCCGCCGCCGGTCGCAAAGGCTGGCGACACGGCTTACATCTCCGACCATCCGGATATCGGCGTCGGTCTGAATGCCAAGAGCAAGCATGCGGAAGAGGCCAAGAAGTTCCTGAGCTGGGTCGCCTCGGACGAGTTCGCCAACATCTACGCCAACGCGCTGCCGGGCTTCTTCAGCCTGAACTCGCATCCGGTGAAGATGACCGATCCGCTCGCTCAGGAATTCGTTTCCTGGCGTGACAATCACAAGTCGACGGTTCGTTCGACGTACCAGATCCTGTCGCGCGGCACGCCGAACCTGGAAAACGAAACCTGGACGGAATCCGCCAACGTGATCAACGGCACGGACGCGCCGGACGCTGCTGCCAAGAAGCTGCAAGCCGGCCTCGACAAGTGGTACAAGCCGGCCAAGTAAGCCTGCTTTGACGTAAGTCGGGTGAGGGGCCTCGTGCTCCTCACCTTGTTCTACCGCCGGTGCATGCGGATAGAAGGACAGAGGTCATCGGTTGCTGCTTTCCCGCTTTTGATGGGTAAGTGCATGACGCGCCTTCATTATCTTGTATGCCGATATGAGCCGCCGGACCCGCGGCTGTCGCGACACCACATCGAGCCGCGCCCGATATTGTTTCTCCATGTTTGGCCGGAGAGCCGGAACAGCGGGCGAATTGAACGTTTGCGCTGCCGTCCCGATGCGTAGCCAATAAAAGCAGGCAGAAAGCCATGAGCAAAGCCAGTATATCAGCCGCTTTTGATGCGGTCCCGATCAAGCGCCAGAAGCGTTGGCATATCTTCGTTTTCCTTCTTCCGGCCTTCATCGTCTACACGGCGGTGATGATCCTGCCTCTGATCGAGACATTGCGGCTGTCGCTGTACAACGTCGTCGACAACCAATCGACCTTCGTGGGTCTCAACAATTTCAAAGTGTTGTTCGGGGATGATCGCTGGTCGCATGATTTCTGGAATGCGCTGCGCAACAATTTGATCTTCTTTGCCATCCACATGTGCGTGCAGAACCCGATCGGTGTCGCGCTCGCGGCGCTGCTGTCGCTGCCGAAGCTGCGGTTCGTCGCCTTCTATCGCACCGCCATGTTTCTGCCGACGCTGCTTTCCTTCGTCATCGTCGGTTTCATCTGGAAGCTCATTCTGTCGCCGCTCTGGGGTGTGGCGCCCGATTTGATGGGCATGGTCGGCCTTAAGTCGTTCTTTGCTCCCTGGCTCGGCAAGCCGGGCACGGCTCTCGTCACCGTCGCGCTGATCTCGGTCTGGCAATATGTCGGCATCCCGATGATGCTGATCTATGCCGCGCTACTGAACATCCCTGAAGAGGTGATCGAGGCGGCCGAGTGCGATGGCATCACCGGTTGGAGCCAGTTCTGGAAGATCAAGCTGCCACTGGTGCTGCCGGCGATCGGCATTATCTCGATCCTGACCTTCGTCGGCAATTTCAACGCTTTCGACCTTGTCTACACCGTGCAGGGCGCGCTGGCGGGGCCGGATGGTTCCACCGATATTCTTGGCACGTTGCTCTACCGCGTCTTCTTCGGCTTCCAGCTACAGCTCGGCGACCGCTCGATGGGCGCGACCATCGCGACGGTAATGTTCCTGATCATTCTCGCCGGCGTCTCATTCTATCTTTTCATCGTCCAGCGGCGCATCCGCCGCTACCAGTTCTGAGGAGAGGCGACGATGTCCAAGGCACGCACTTCCCTTGTCCGCTCCGGCCTCGTGCATCTGGCGTTGATCGCCTACACGTTGCTTGCCATCTTTCCGGTGTTTCTGACCATCATCAATTCCTTCAAGGACCGCGCCTCGATCTTCCGCGCGCCCCTGAGCATCCCAACGCCATCCAGCTTTAGTCTGATCGGTTATCAGACCGTTCTAAAGCAGGGGGATTTCCTGACCTATTTCGAGAACAGCTTCATCGTGACGATCGTCTCGATCGTCTTGACCCTGCTGTTCGGCGCCATGGCCGCCTTCGCGCTGTCGGAATACCGCTTCCGCGGCAATACCATCATGGGGCTTTATCTCGCGATCGGCATCATGATCCCGATCCGCCTCGGCACGGTCGCCATCCTGCAGGGTATGGTCGCAGCCGGCTTGGTCAATACGCTGACTTCACTGATCCTCGTCTACACGGCGCAGGGCCTGCCGCTCGCTATCTTCATCCTGTCCGAATTCATGCGAACCGTCTCGGATGACTTGAAGAATGCGGGCCGCATCGATGGGCTCAGCGAATATGCGATCTTCTTCCGCCTTGTGCTGCCGCTGGTTCGTCCGGCCATGGCGACGGTCGCCGTCTTCACCATGATCCCGATCTGGAATGACCTGTGGTTCCCGCTGATCCTGGCGCCGAGCGAGGCGACCAAGACGGTGACGCTGGGCTCGCAGATCTTCATCGGCCAATTCGTTACCAACTGGAACGCGGTCCTGGCGGCGCTGACGCTCGCCATCCTGCCCATCCTCATCCTCTACGTCCTCTTCTCACGCCAACTCATTCGCGGCATTACATCCGGAGCAGTCAAGTGAGCTCATCTCATAAGCCGATCCGCGTGTTGGTCGCCGGCCTTGGCAATATGGGCCGCAGCCATGCGCTTGCCTACCACAACAATCCCGGTTTCGAGATTGTTGGCCTCGTCAATCGCTCGAAGCCGAAGCTGGCTGATGAGCTGCAGGGTTACACGATCCATCCGGATTTCGAGACGGCGCTGAAGGCGTTGAAGCCCGATCTTTGCTCGATCAATACCTATTCCGACAGCCACGCGGATTATGCCGTCATGGCTTTCGAGGCGGGCTGCGACGTATTCGTGGAAAAGCCGCTGGCGACGACCGTTGAGGATGCGGAGCGCGTTGTGGCCGCAGCCGAGAAAGCCGGCCGCAAGTTGGTGATCGGCTATATCCTGCGTCACCATCCGTCCTGGATGCGATTGATTGCCGAGGCGCGCAAGCTCGGCGGTCCTTATGTCTTCCGCATGAACCTGAACCAACAGTCGAGCGGACCGACCTGGGAGACGCATAAGGCGCTGATGCGCACCACGTCGCCGATCGTCGACTGCGGCGTGCATTATGTCGACGTCATGTGCCAGATCACGGACGCCAAGCCGGTCGAGGTGCGCGGCATGGGTCTGCGCATGTCGGACGAGATCGCGCCGGATATGTACAATTACGGCCATCTGCAGGTGATCTACGAAGACGGTTCGGTCGGTTGGTACGAGGCCGGCTGGGGGCCGATGATTTCCGAAACGGCTTTCTTCGTGAAGGATGTGATGTCGCCGAATGGCGCGGTCTCGATCGTCATGGACCCCAACGCCAAGTCGGACGACATCGACACGCACACCAAGACCTCCGTCATCCGGCTGCATACGGCCGAGACCGGTCCGAACGGCAAGTTCATCCGTCCCGATCAGGATCTGCGCATGGACGGAGAGCCGGGTCACCAGGAGCTGTGCGATCGCGAACAGGCCTTCATGCTGAAGGCCATCCGCGAGGATATCGACCTTAGCCGCCATATGGCCGACGCTGTTCAATCGCTACGCATCTGCCTCGCCGCCGACGAGAGCGTGCGCACCGGCAAGCCCGTTTATTTGTAAGGGATAAGAGACTGTGGGATCGCTTCAACTGAAATCCATTCGCAAGGCCTATGGTACGCATGATGTGCTGAAGGGCATCGACCTCGAGGTGAAGGATGGCGAGTTCGTCATTTTCGTCGGCCCTTCCGGTTGCGGTAAGTCGACTCTTCTGCGCAGCATCGCCGGCCTGGAGGACGTAACCTCGGGCGCGGTTTTGATCAATGGCAAGGATGTGACGGTTACGCCGCCCGCCAAGCGCGGCATTTCCATGGTGTTCCAGTCCTATGCGCTCTATCCGCATCTGACGGTGAAAGATAATATGGGCCTCGGCCTGAAGCAGGCTGGCACCGCCAAGGATGAGATCGAAGGTCGTGTGGAGAAGGCGTCGAGCATGCTTTCTCTCGCCCCCTATCTCGCCCGTCGTCCCGCCGAACTCTCCGGCGGCCAACGTCAGCGCGTCGCCATTGGCCGCGCCATCGTGCGCGAACCGGAGCTTTTTCTATTCGACGAGCCGCTGTCGAACCTCGATGCGGCATTGCGCGTTCAGACCCGGCTTGAAATCGCCCGCCTGCATCGCAGCCTGAAGGCAACGATGATCTATGTCACCCACGATCAGGTCGAAGCCATGACGCTGGCCGACAAGATCGTCGTGATGAACGCCGGCGCGATCGAGCAGATCGGTTCGCCGATGGAGCTCTATAACCGGCCCGCGAACATCTTCGTCGCCGGCTTCATCGGTTCGCCGCAGATGAACTTCATTCCGGCGGAGAAGCTCGAGCAGAGCGGTGCCAAGACCATCGGCATCCGTCCGGAGCATATCACTTTGTCGCGCGACCACGGCACCTGGGCCGCCAAGGTCATCCATGTCGAACATCTCGGCGCCGATACGATCATCTATCTCGAATCCGAGCAAACCGGCCTTCTGACCGCGCGCCTCTTCGGCGAACACAAATACGAGCCGGACGAAACGGTCTATGCGACGCCGGAGACCAGACATATGCATCGCTTCGACGCAAACGATCAGGCCATTCGCGCTTAGGCGTCGGCATTTGGCATATTGAAGAGGGCTCTGCTTTGGCAGGGCCTTCTTTTTATTTGTCCAGCGATTGGCCCTAAAGTGATCCAGTCGTCCGGACGAATTCATGTGCCTGTCACAGAGGTGCGCTATCACTCGCTCAGTCAACACCAACAGCGAGCGCATCATGACAAATGCAGCAACCACTTATGCAACTTGGCATACCGAACCGAATGGTGACATTGCGATGGCGGAATCGCACAGCCCCTATTGGCGGCATTTCATCGAGAGCGTGCCAGAGCGGGATTTTTCGTCGAAAACGGTGCTGGATTTTGGCTGCAATCGCGGCGGCTTTCTGCGGCTGCTTCATGCGATGCGGCCGTTCCGTCGCGGCGTCGGCATCGACATTGCTTCGGAATCGGTTGCGGCGGCTGTGGCGGCCAAGGGCAACATGCCGCTGCAGTTTCAAGTCACCACCGATCTTTCGCCTTTTGCCGATAGCTTCGATGTCGCATTCAGCTATGAGGTCGTTTACCTGCTGCCGGAGTTGAAGCGGCATGCCGAGCAGATGTTCGAGGTCATGCGCAATGGCGGTGTCTATTACGCCGTCACCGGTTGCCACAACGAAATGCCGCTTTGGCCGAAGTGGCGCGAATTGATCGGCGGCAACAGCAATGCGCCGGTGCAGGATCGCTCTCCGCAGGACTATATCGATGCCTTCGCAGCCGCCGGCTTCGATGTTTCCGTTCGGCGTTTCGGCTATAGCGGCTTCGTCAGCGGATCGAAGGATCGCAAATATTATCCGAGCATTCTCGACGCGCTGAGCTATCCTGCTGAATACAAGCTCCTGTTCCGGCTCGAAAAGCGCATCTGATATGGAAACGATCGATCGCAAGAGCGGCAGTGCTCTCTGGCATCAGATCGGCGAAATCCTGGCGGCGGATATCGCCACCGGGACCTTTGCTCCGGGCGCCAAATTGCCGACCGAACCTGAACTCATGCAACGTTTCGGTGTTAGCCGTTTCACTGTCCGCCAGGCGCTCGGCCATTTGGAGCAGCGGGGATTGGTGCGCGCGGAGCAGGGGCGAGGGACCTTCGTTCACAGAGGGGCTCTCGACTATAGGCTCTCGAAGAAGACGCGGTTCTCCCAGAATTTGATCGAGCAAGGTTTCGAGCCTGGCGGCGAATTATTGATCCACGAGGTCGTCCCGGCATCCGAGCTTGTCGCGGCGCGGCTGAGGCTTGCGCTTGGCGCGCCGGTCATCCATCGCCGCGGTGTCATGACGGCGGATGGAGTGCCCGTCGAACTTGGCGACACCTACTATCCGGCTGACCGATTTCCGGATTTCGACAAGGCGAGGCTGCAATATCAGACCATTACCGCAGCACTCGCGAGCTACGGCGTCCACGACTATGTGCGCCTATCGACCGAGATTGAGGCGCGCATGCCGAATGCCGAGGAGGCGCGGTTGTTGCGGCAGCCGAAGTCAACACCGGTATTGGTCGTTCTCAAAGTGGATGTCGATAACGATGGTGCGCCCATTACCTATTCCGAGACTTTATGGTCGGCGGAGCGGGTGACCTTCAACGTCGATTTGGGATGAACGGCCTATCGATGGGACAGAATATTCACGATCTTGCCGAAGGGATCGCGGACGTAGAAACGCCGGACTCCCCAGGGTTCGTCGTTCAGATCGTAGACGATGTCGAGCTGCATCGACCGGGCGCGCTGATAGACCTGATCGACATCGTCGACCTCAATCGAAAGATCGGGCACGGTCGCGCCTGAGCCGCCTTCGCTGGCTATGCTGATCTGCGGCACAGTCTGCGCCTTCGAGGCAAAGGTGATGATCCAGCCGTGGTCCATAACGATATCCAAGCCGAGCAGGTCGCCATAGAAGGCGCGAGCGCTGGCGGGATCGGCCGCATGCAGATTGGGGACAATTCGCAGGACGGTCATGCGATGCTCCTTGCCGGAGGAATGGAGGCGGGCCTTTGCCGCCTCCACCATCTTAACTCAGACAGTCACCGATGGCAGCAGCTTGGCGCGTTCGCTGAGGATCTGCCGGCAGGCATTTGCCACTTCCTGACCCTTGATGACGAAATGCTGCTTGAAGAAATGAATATGCGCTTCCGTCTCCTGGAAATGATGCGGCGTCAGCACGGTCGAAAGAATCGGAACGCCGGTATCCAATTGCACGCGCATCATTGCATCGAGAACGGTGTCGGCAACGAAGTCGTGGCGATAGATGCCGCCGTCGACGACGAAAGCGGTCGCGATGATGGCGCTATAGCGGCCGTTGCGGGCGAGCGTCTGCGCATGCAACGGGATTTCCAGGGCGCCGGGTACATCGAAAATGTCGATGGGGGAGGCGCCTTCGGTCTTCTGCCATTCGGCGATGAAGGCATCGACGCACTGATCGACGATATCGGCATGCCAGCGTGCCCGGATCAACGCTATGCGGCCCGGCTGCGTAGAAATGGAAATGGTCATGAACTCTGCCTTTCAAGGGTTTAACTCAATATCCCTTGGGCGAACACGCAAGGCCGCAGAAGCCCCTTGCGCGAAGGAGCCGTCGACCCGGCTTGCTCTCTTCCATCCGGACTATACCGTCGGCTCCGGCCTCTCACCGGATCTGCTGACCCTTCCAGCGAACCGGAAGGCGCTCGCGGGCTCGGAGATCAGCCTCCATACCGCCGGTGGGGAATTGCACCCCGCCCTGAGAACGCCTGGACTATAATTGCGGTGCAACAGAAATCAAAGAAAAACGCCGGGCGATTTGCCCGGCGCGTGCGAAAAATCTGTCCAATTGCGCTGCTTATCAATCCTGGATGACCAGCAGATCGGAGGAGGCGAAGCGTAGCGTGACTTTCTCGCCGACGCTCGGAGGCATCATTCCGGGGCTGTTGAACATGTCGAAGGAAATGGTGTTGCCGCCGACATTCATGCGCGTGCGGATGACCGAACCCAGGAAGTGGGCCGAGGAGACTTCGCCGGTCAGAGCAGTGTCGCCCTTCGCCGATTCTGCCAGCGAGCCGGCTTCTGGGCGCAGCGCCAGCGATACGGTGTCGCCGGGCTTGTAGGCGGTGACCGACTGCTTCAGTGTCACACCCTGATCGCCGATCATGATGCGGTTGCTGTCCGGATCGACGACCTTGCCTTCGATGAGGTTCAGCGTGCCGACGAAGGAGGCGACGAAGCGGGTGGCCGGCGTGTTGTAGATTTCGAAGGGCGTGCCGATCTGGTCGGCGCGGCCGGCGTTCATGACGACGATGCGATCGGAGATCGACAGAGCTTCTTCCTGGTCATGCGTCACGAAAACGGTGGTGATGCCGAGCTGCTGCTGGATGGCGCGAATTTCTTCACGCAGCGATACGCGGATCTTGGCATCAAGCGCCGAGAGCGGTTCGTCGAGCAGGAGGACCTGCGGCTTCACGGCGATGGCGCGGGCGAGCGCCACGCGCTGCTGCTGGCCGCCGGACATTTGGAACGGATAACGACCGGCAAGATGATCAAGCTTGATCAGGCCGAGCATTTCCTTGACGCGCTTGTCGATGTCAGGCTTGGCAACGCCGGCGACCTTGAGGCCGAAGGCGACGTTGTCATGCACGGTCATGTTCGGAAACAGTGCGTAAGCCTGGAACACCATGCCGATGTTGCGCTGGTTCGGCTTCAGGGGACGCTGATCTTTGCCGTTGATCGTCAGCATGCCGGCGGTCGGCGTTTCGAAACCGGCGATCATGCGCAGAACGGTCGTCTTGCCGCAGCCGGACGGTCCGAGGAAGGAGACGAATTCTCCTTTCTCGATATGCATGGTGAAGTCATGAACGACCTTGGTTTCGCCGAAGGACTTCTTGATGTTGGTAAGTTCGAGAAAAGCCATGGTGTGAAGCCTCACGCCTTAATCGGAGCGGATCTGGAGAAACGGGAAACGAGCTGGAGAAGGCCCATGCTGAGCCAGGTCACAGCGAGTGCGATGATCGCCAGCGCCGAAGACTGATAGGCCTGATTGGCGCCGACGAGCTGCATATAGGGGCCGAAGGCCGGACGATTGAGCAGCGAAGCCATGGTGAATTCGCCCATGACGATCGCCAGCGTGATGAAGGCGCCAGACAGAACGCCGCTCATGACATTGGGAAAAATGCAGCGGAACATGATGGTGGTCCACTTCGCGCCGAGGCTTTCTGCGGCTTCCGTCAGGGTACCTACATCGATCGTGCGCATCGCCGTATCCACCGAACGATACATATAGGGGAGCGCCAAGACAATATAGGAGCAGACGAGCAGAAAGTTCGTCGATTGCTCGAAGCCCGTCAGCGGCAGGATCGACGATGAATTGTAGAGACGCAGGTAGCCGAAGACGATCACGATCGCAGGAATGACCAGCGGCATCAGCGTAATGAATTCGACGACCGGGCGTAACTGTGGCAAGCGAAGCCGCACCCAATAGGCCGTCGGGACAACGAGCAGCATGCCGACGACAATGGTCAGCGCGGCCATGAGCATGGAATAGCCGAACGCATAAAGGAAGTGCGCATCGGAAAAGACCGATGCATAGGCATCGAAACTATAGGCATCGCGGCGCATGCGCAGCGAGAATTCCAGCGTGCCGATAAGCGGAACGATGAAATAGAAGGCGCCGATGACGACCGCGATCCAGGCGAAGAATTTTTGCAGCTTCATTTCTGCCACCGTTCTGCGCGCATGCGCATGATGATGTAGATGACGTTGGAAATGCCGGTGATGACGATCATGCCGAGAGCCATCGCATAGCCGAGGTTGGCGTTGTGCAGCACGTCGCCGCGGATCTGGGCATAGAGCTGGATCGGTATGATGTTCAGCGAGCTGCCAGTCAGGGCGATTGCGGTCGCAATGGCGCCGAAGGCATTGGCGAACAGCAGCAGCGTCGTGCCAAGCAGGCTCGGCCACAGGATGGGGAGTGCCACCATCAGCCAATACTGCCCATTGGTCGCCCCAAGGATCGAGGCCGCCTCGCGCCATTCCTTCTTCATACCGTCCAGGGCTGGCGTGATGATCAGAACCATCAGCGGAATCTGGAAGTACATGTAGGTGATCGTCAGGCCGACGAAGCTGTAGAGATTGAAGCCTGCATGAAAAATGTCGAAGCCAAGCCAGTTTTTCAGCAGCAGCGTGACGAGGCCCAGGCGACCGATCGTGGCGATGAATGCAAAAGCCAGAGGCACACCGGCGAAATTTGAAGCGACGCCGGAAAAAGTCAGGAAGGCATGGCGCACCCAGGCCGGAAGTCCACCCATGACCAGGGCCCAGGCCAGATAAAAGCCGATTAGTGCGCCGCCGAGCGCCGAGGCGACAGACACTCTGATGCTGATCCAGTACGAGTCCAAGATGGATTTTGTGAAAAGATCGCCGATGTTCTTCAACGTTAGGCTGCCGTCGGGCGTCAGAAACGCACCTGCGACCAGATAGATCGTTGGGAGTATGAGAAACAGAAGCGCGAAGATCAGGAAGGGCGCAATGCCCAGCCAATCGACAACCACGCGCTTATTGATCATGGGGGCGGTACTGATCGTTGATGTCGTGACGATGCTCATGATTGGCCCATTCCGCGGCGTCAAAAAAGGAAAACCTCCCCGCCGAAGCGGGGAGGTCATATTAGCTGAAATTACTGTACGTTCGAACCGACGACAGAATCCCACTTGGTAGTGATGGCGGTCTTGCCGGCAGCCTGTTCATCGAGCGTCGGGAAAACGGCCTTTTCATAGGCTGCTGCCGGCGGCAGCTTGTCGAGAAGTTCCTGCGGAACCTTCTTGTTCTTCGCCAGGTCGTTGAAGCGGATCGGGTGGCAATAGCCCTTCAGCCAGCCGATCTGGCCTTCGTCGGAATAGAGGAATTCCATCCAGAGCTTGGCAGCGTTCGGGTGCGGAGCGAAAGCCGAGATCGCCTGAACGTAAACGCCAGCGACAACGCCCGAAGCCGGAACTGTAACGTCAACCGGCGGGTTGCCGTTCAGGCTGTCGCGCCATGCGAGGCCGTTGTAGTCCCAGGCGACGACGATCGGGGTTGCGCCCTGAGCGAGCGAAGCGGACTTGCCGATGACCGGAACGAAGTTGCCAGCCTTGTTCAGCTTTGCGAAGTAGTCGAGACCAGCAGCGCCGACCTTGGCGGCATCCTTTTCGCCGGCAGCCAGGCCAGCGGCGTAAACGGCCTGTACGGCCTGGTTGGAGGTGCGCGGGTCGCCAGCGAGCGATACGGTGTTGGCGTATTCCGGCTTCTGCAGGTCAGCCCAGTCCTTCGGCGGGTTCTTCACGACGTCTTTGTTGGTGACGAAGGAGAGAACGCCGTAGTAGTCGCCATACCAGAAGCCGTCGGCATCCTTGGCGCTGTCCGGAATCGAGTCCCAGGTGGAGACCTTGTAAGGCTGCAGCAGGCCGTCCTTCTTGGCGGTCGGGCCGAAGGAGAGACCAACGTCGATTACGTCGGGAGCCTGCGGGCCGGTGTTGCCCTTGTTGGCGCGGATTGCTTCAACTTCATCGCCCGACCCGGCGTCCGGGTTCAGTTCGTTGACATCGATGCTGTACTTCGCCTTGAAAGCAGCGATGAGGTCGCCATAACCGCACCAGTTGTGGGGCAGGGCGATGGTGGTCAGCGTGCCTTCCTTCTTGGCGGCAGCGATAAGGTCTGCGCTCGGTTCAGCAGCAGCAATGGCGGTCGTGGCGACGAGCATTGCAGTGGAGAGCGTCAGAAGACGATGAATTTTCGAGGTCACTGGTATTCCTCCTTTTGGGTTTTCAGTGTCTGGCGTTGCTGTTAATGACGTTGCATGAAGGTTGTGTGACGGATTTCAATGGGTTGCGCTTCCTGAACATCGGAGATTTACTTTTATTCGCTAACGATGACAGGCCTGTCTTGCTAGCCGATCCTTAGGTTGTAACTTTATACTTTCCTCCCTGCTAACCTAGCTTGCGGAACAGCCTTGTTTGTTCGAACAGGCCTTCAAGCGTTTTCATGCGCTCACTCGTCTCGTCCCAGGTCGAGCTTTGTATGGCTTCGATCAGCGCTTCGACGATGAAAAGGGTGACGACGGAGGAATCCCAGGCCGAAGGCGCTTCGATCTGCACGCGGAATGTGTGCTTTGCATATTTGACGGCAGGGGTCGCCCATTGGTCGGTGAAGACGATGATCTCGGCTCCGCAACGCCGGGCGGCGGCGGCGAGGCTGACTATTTCCTGCTCGTAACGTCTGATATCGAAGATCACCAGCAGATCGCCGGGATTCATGTTCAAAACATATTGCGGCCAGGAACTGGAGTTGGAGGAGAGCAAGGTCGTGTTCGGGCGGATGACCTGCATATGGGTAAAGAAATATTCGGCAAGCGCGCCGGTGATGCGTCCACCGACGAAATAAAGCCCGCGTTTGTGCTCTGACAGCAGCGCAGCGACGTTATCGAAGGTGGCTGCATCGATATCCGTCAGGGTCTGGCGGAGATTGCCCATAATGGCGTCAGCAAAGCGGTTAAGGATGTGCGTGCCGGGAGCATTGGACGCCCAGCGGTCGTGTTTGGTGAGCGGATTCGAGATGGTCGCCTCGACTTCCTGATGGAGGCGGGACTGAAAGTCCGGGTAACCCTTGAAGCCGAGTTTCTGCACCATGCGCGCCACTGTCGGCGTGGAAACCCGCGCATTTTCGGCAACTGTCGTAATGCTGCCCAACCCCGAAACCGGGTAGTTGTCGAGCAGGCTCTTGGCGAGCTGCTTTTCGGCGCGCGTCAGCGCGTCGAATTGGGCATTGATTACGTCCGAAACTGTTTTCGACGCATTGCTCACTCTATTTTTGCTCCCCGGGACGGTCTTATGCCGGTCTCCTGGAAGGAATATAACTACGCTGTCACATTTCGAGTCAATGTCACAAATGAAGAAATAATTTCAGTTTCCAGTTGACAGTCGCCGAAACCTGAAGAATTCTTTTCTTATAAAGATTTTATTAAGAGGGTAGGGCGCCTTTGATGCATGCCGCGCAAGGCATTCTGACGGAAGCGGATGGCGATTGCGTCGCGGTCGAACGGCCGGACGGAAAAAGCGCGGTTTTCATCATCTGCGAACATGCTTCACGCACGTTGCCCAAATATTTCGGCGATCTGGGCCTTTCGACCGAAGCGCTGTCCAGCCACATCGCCTGGGATCCGGGTGCGCTAGCGGTCGCCACGAAGATGTCCGGCAGCCTCGATGCTACGCTGGTTTATCAACGCTTCTCGCGGCTGATTTACGACTGCAACCGTCCGCCCGAAAGCGCGGGCGCGATGCCGGAGGTTAGCGAGATCTACACGATCCCCGGTAACCAGGACCTGCAAACCTCCGACCGGCAAGCGCGCACGAACGCTCTTTATATACCGTTCCATGACCGCATTCGCGCGCTCCTGAAAGAGAGGGCGGCGAGGGAACAAAACACCGTGATCGTCACGGTTCACAGCTTCACGCCTGTTTACAATGGCAGGCAGCGGGCGGTGGAGCTCGGCATTCTGCACGATGAAGACCGCTGGCTGGCGGATCGCATGCTCGATGCTGCTGCAGAGGCGCCGCTCTACCGCACCGAGCGCAACGAGCCTTACGGGCCAGAAGATGGCGTCACCCATACGCTTAAACTGCATGGGCTCGCCAACGGTTTGCATAACGTTATGATCGAGGTCCGCAACGACCTCATCCGAGATGACGTCGGCCAAGGGGTCGTGGCCGACTATCTAACAGGGCTTATCCAGAGCAGTCTGGAAGCCTGAGCATAGAAGAAAAGACCCCGGGGAGCAGTTCAACTGCGATCGGGCCGTATGGCAAAAAGCCAGCGGCGCAAGTGGCACAATGGTGGCCCGCAATTCCGTGGGCGACCGGGTTTTAGGGGGAATGACATACATGTCTGATTACACAGAGTTGGACAAGAAGCAGGACGTGCATATTCTGCACTCCATGGGCTATGCCCAGGAGTTGGAACGGCGCATGAGTTCGTTCTCGAACTTTGCCGTATCCTTTTCCATCATTTGCATTCTTTCGGGCGGCATCAATTCGCTCGCCCAGGCGACTTCTGGCGCAGGCGGTGCCGCGATCGGCATCGGCTGGCCGGTCGGATGCTTCATTTCGCTGGTCTTTGCCGTGGCGATGGCGCAGATCAGCTCCGCTTATCCGACTGCGGGCGGGCTCTATCACTGGGGCTCGATCCTCGGCAACCGTTTCACCGGCTGGCTGACTGCATGGTTTAACCTGCTCGGCCTCGTCACCGTTCTCGGCGCGATCAATGTCGGCACCTATTATTTCTTCATCGGTGCTTTCGGCGGCTATTTCGGCATGGTCGATACGACATTGGTCCGTATCGTGTTCCTGGTGGTCATCACCGGCCTTCAGGCGCTCGTGAACCATATGGGTATCGGGCTGACCGCGAAGCTCACCGACTTCTCCGGCTATCTGATCTTCGCAACCTCGATCGCACTTGCGGTCGTGTGCCTGATCGCCGCACCATCCTATGATTTCGCGCGGCTGTTCACCTTCACGAACTACTCGGGTGTGGCAACGATTGCCGCCGATGGTTCGGCAACCGGAGCACCGGTCTGGCCGCAGGTTTCCACCTTCTGGGTCTTTGCGCTCGGCCTCCTGCTGCCGATCTACACGATCACCGGCTACGACGCCTCGGCGCATACATCGGAGGAAACGGTCAAGGCAGCGCATTCCGTTCCGCGCGGCATGGTAGCCTCCGTGCTTTGGTCGGCCTTGTTCGGCTATATCATGCTGTGTGCATTCGTTCTGATGATCCCGAATATGGACGACGCCGCAAAGCAGGGCTGGAACGTGTTCTTCTGGGCGATGGATGCTCAAGTGAACCCCATCGTCAAGGATATCCTGTATCTCCTGATCTTCATCAGCCAGTGGCTGTGCGGCCTTGCAACGGTCACCTCTGTATCGCGCATGATCTTTGCGTTCTCGCGTGACGGCGGTCTTCCTGCATCGAAGGCACTTTCCAAGGTCAGCCCGACACACCGCACGCCGGTTTCCGCGATCTGGACCGGCTCGATTCTTTCGGTGCTGTTCGTCTGGGGTTCGTCGCTGGTGTCGATCGGCGATACACCGGTTTACACCATCGTCGTTTCGTGCACCGTCATCTTCCTCTTCTTCTCCTTCGCGATCCCGATCACGCTCGGTCTGTTTGCCTGGGGTACGTCGAAGTGGGACAAGATGGGCCCGTGGAACCTCGGTGAAGGGTTGTTCAAGCTTTTTGCCGTGCTGTCGATCATCGCGATGATCGTGATCTTTGTTCTCGGCATTCAGCCGCCGAATGACTGGGCAGGCATCATCACCGTCGGCTTCTTTGTCCTGACTGCGATCGTCTGGTTCGGCTTCGAGCGGCGGCGCTTCAAGGGACCGCCGATCGGCGACGCGATCGCCAAGCGCAAGGCCGAAATCGCAGCGGCAGAAGCGGCCGTCGGCGAAAGCTAAGCATCGGAGCTGCATTTCTCGAACGGCGGGGCCGCCTGCGTGCGGCCCCTTCACCGGTATAAACGAAACGCACGGCGCCGGGTTGCTCCCAGCTACGAGCCGGCGTTCCGTTGTCTGACACCCCAATTCATTGTTCAGGCGGATCACTCATGAGCACTAGCTATACGTTCGACGACCTCAAGAAAGATGTGGCCGAGGGGCGCATCGATACGGTTCTGGCATGTCAGGTGGACATGCAGGGTCGCTTGATGGGCAAACGTTTCCAGGCGGAATTCTTCGTGGAGAGCGCCTGGAAGGAAACGCATAGCTGCAACTATCTCCAGGCGACCGACCTCGAGATGGAGACCGTCTCGGGTTACAAGTCGACGAGCTGGGAAAAGGGCTACGGCGACTATACGATGAAGCCCGATCTCGCCACGCTTCGCCGCATTCCCTGGCTTGAGGGCACGGCGCTGGTGCTTTGCGACGTGCTCGATCATCACACCCATGAAGAGGTGGCGCATTCGCCGCGCGCCATCCTGAAGAAGCAGGTCAGGCGGCTTGAAGCAATGGGCATGAAGGCCTTCATGGCCTCCGAACTGGAATTCTTCCTGTTCGATCAGAGCTATGACAGCGCCCGTGAATCCGGCTATCGCAACCTGCATCTCGCCAGTGGCTATAATGAAGACTACCACATCTTCCAGACCACCAAGGAAGAAGGGGTGATGCGGGCGATCCGCACTGGCCTGCAGGGAGCCGACATTCCGGTCGAAAATTCCAAGGGGGAGGCTTCGGCGGGGCAGGAGGAAATCAATGTCCGCTATGCCGATGCGCTGACCATGGCGGACCGCCATACGATCATCAAAAATGGCTGCAAGGAGATCGCCTGGTCGAAGGGCAAGGCCATCACATTCCTGGCGAAGTGGAACTATAATTCCGCCGGCAGCTCGTCGCATATTCATCAGTCGCTGTGGAGCGCTGACGGCAAGACGCCGCTGTTCTTCGACAAGGAACAAGAACATGGCATGACGCCGCTGATGAAGCATTATGTCGCCGGTCTTTTGACGCATGCCAGCGAGATCACCTATTTCCTCGCGCCCTACATCAATTCCTACAAGCGTTTCGTGGCAGGCACTTTCGCGCCGACCAAGGCGATCTGGAGCACCGACAACCGTACCGCGGGCTATCGTCTCTGCGGCGCCGAGACCAAGGGAATCCGCATCGAATGCCGCGTCGGCGGCTCCGATCTCAATCCCTATCTCGCTTTTGCGGCGCTGATTGCCGCCGGCCTAGATGGCATCGAGAACAAGCTTGAACTGGAGGCACCCTTCGTGGGGGACGCCTATGGTGCCCGCGAGGTTCGCGAAATTCCGCGCACGCTGCGAGACGCTGCGGTGGCGCTGAGCGGCTCTCAGATGCTGCGCGCCGCTTTCGGCGACGATGTCATCGATCACTACACCCGTGCTGCCGAATGGGAGCAGGAGGAATATGATCGCCGCATCACCGACTGGGAGGTGGCGAGAGGATTCGAAAGAGCGTAAGCCTTCCTGTGATTTTTGATTTCCGCCCGATTTTCGTCGTCAGGCGCGGGCAGGGAAGGTGGCTGCGGTAAATCGCTTCTTTCGGCGATGTAAGCTCTTGGGGTAGTTTTTCGGTGATCAGCCGAGACCATATTCGTGACTATAGAAACAGGATTTCGATCATGACCATGATCACATGCGTGTCCCCGGTAAATGGGGAGATTTATGCGGAGCGTCCGGCGCTGTCGCTGGATGCGGCCAAGGAAGCGGTCGCCCGCGCCCGCAAGGCTCAGAAGGACTGGGCGCGCCGCCCGCTGGAAGACCGCGTTCAACTGGTGCTGAAGGGTGCTGCGCGCCTCAACGAAATGGCCGATGTCGTCGTGCCGGAGCTCGCATGGCAGATGGGCCGCCCGATCAAATACGGCGGCGAATATCGCGGCTTCAACGAGCGCTCGAATTATGTGGCGTCGATCGCAGCCGATGCGCTGTCGCCGATGGTGGTGGAAGACAGCGCGAATTTCGCCCGTCGTATCGAGCGCGAACCGCATGGCGTCGTGTTCGTCATCGCGCCATGGAACTATCCCTACATGACCGCGATCAACACGATCGCCCCAGCGCTGATGGCCGGCAATACCGTTGTTCTGAAACATGCCAGCCAGACGCTGCTGGTCGGCGAACGGCTGGTTCAGGCTTTCGTCGAGGCCGGCGTTCCTGCTGATGTCTTCCAGAACGTCTTCCTCGATCATGAAACGACGTCGGCGCTGATCGCCGCCGGCAGCTTCAACTTTGTCAACTTCACCGGTTCGGTCGAAGGCGGGCGGTCGATCGAACGCGCTGCCGCCGGCACCTTCACCAGCCTTGGCCTCGAACTTGGCGGCAAGGATCCGGGCTATGTCATGGAAGATGCCGACCTCGAGGCGGCCGTCGACACGCTGATGGATGGTGCCACCTACAATTCCGGCCAATGCTGCTGCGGCATCGAGCGAATCTATGTGCATGAATCGCTTTACGACGCCTTCGTCGAGAAGTCGGTCGCCTGGGTGTCGAACTACAAGCTCGGCAATCCGCTGGAGCCGGAAACTACGCTTGGCCCGATGGCGAACAAGCGTTTCGCCAAGGTGGTCCGCGAGCAGATCGCCGATGCCGTCGCCAAGGGCGCCAGGGCGCTGGTCGACCCCAAGCTTTTCCCGGCCGATGACGGCGGCGCCTATCTCGCGCCGCAGATACTCGTCGATGTCAATCATTCCATGGCCTTTATGCGCGAAGAGACCTTCGGCCCCGCCGTCGGCATCATGAAGGTGAAGAGCGATGCGGAAGCGCTGGAATTGATGAATGACAGCCCTTATGGCTTGACGGCGTCGCTCTGGACCAAGGATGTCGAGCGCGCTTCGCGCATCGGCCGCGATATCGAAACCGGCACCGTCTTCATGAACCGCGCAGACTATCTCGATCCGGCACTGTGCTGGACCGGCGTCAAGGAAACGGGCCGTGGCGGCTCGCTTTCCGTGCTTGGTTTTCATAACCTGACGCGCCCGAAATCCTACCATTTGAAGAAGGTAACAGCATGAGCAATATCTCAGCCAATTGGAGCTATCCCACCGCCGTCAAGCTCGGCCGCGGCCGGATCACGGAACTGGCGGATGCCTGCAAAAGCCTGGGGATCAAGAAGCCGCTCCTGATCACCGACCGAGGGCTCGCCTCGATGGCGATCACCAAGACGGCGCTGGATATTCTCGAAGACGCCGGCCTCGGCCGTGCCATCTTCGCCGACGTCGATCCGAACCCGAACGAGAAGAACCTCGAGGCCGGCGTCAAGGCCTTCAAGGATGGCGGTCATGACGGCGTCGTCGCCTTCGGTGGCGGCTCGGGCCTCGATCTCGGCAAATGCGTTGCCTTCATGGCTGGCCAGACACGACCGGTCTGGGATTTTGAGGACATCGGCGACTGGTGGACTCGCGCCAATGTCGAGGGCATTGCTCCGATCGTCGCTGTTCCAACGACCGCCGGCACCGGCTCCGAGGTCGGCCGCGCCAGCGTCATCACCAATTCTGTAACGCATGTGAAGAAGATCATCTTCCATCCGAAGTTCCTGCCGGGCGTCGTGATCTCCGATCCTGAACTGACCGTCGGCATGCCGAAGATCATCACCGCCGGCACCGGCATGGATGCCTTCGCCCATTGCCTGGAAGCCTATTCCTCGCCGTTCTATCATCCGATGTCGGCCGGCATCGCGCTGGAAGGCATGCGGCTCGTCAAGGAATTCCTGCCGCGCGCCTATCGGGAAGGTACCGACCTCGAAGCCCGCGCCAATATGATGAGCGCCGCCGCCATGGGTGCTGTCGCCTTCCAGAAAGGGCTGGGCGCCATTCACGCGCTGTCGCATCCGATCGGCGCCGTCTACAACACGCATCACGGCATGACCAATGCCGTCGTCATGCCGGCCGTCCTGCGCTTTAACCGCAAGGCAATCGAAGAAAAGATCGCCCGTGCTGCCGCCTATCTCGGCATTTCCGGTGGTTTCGACGGTTTCTATGACTATGTGTTGAAGCTGCGGGCCGAACTCGGCGTTCCGGAAAGCCTCTCGGCTATGGGCATTGCGCCCGATCGCATCGACGAGCTTTCGGCCATGGCGATCGAAGATCCAAGCGCCGGTGGCAATCCGGTGCCGATGACGCTGGAGAACACCAAGGCGCTGTTCCACGACTGCTTCTAAGGCAATGTCGGCTTTAATTTTCAGTCGTGCCGCGAGATGATTGCGGCACGATTTTTTGTGCCTATCTGGCAGGTTGACGATCGCAATCTTCACCGGCAAGTGGCGTGCCGATGGTGTAGCCTGCTAGGCCCTCGCCGACGCGATATCTTAATGCGCGACAAGCGCCATTAGGGCTTTGTTAACCATATTTCGAAACAATACGTTAATCGCACCAATGACTCAGATGGTGCTGAAATGAGCGATGTTCGTGCTCACCGCCATCTTGCCGGAGACCGACAATGCCAGTTATCACATTTGCAAATACGAAGGGTGGCGCAGGGAAGACGACGGCGGTTTTGCTGTTGTCCACGGAACTGGCGCGACGCGGTTATCGCGTTACCATTCTTGACGCTGATCCGCAGCACTGGATTTCGCACTGGTATGAAATCTCCAGCCGTGTTCCCAATATTTCCGTCATCGATTTCGTGACGAGCGCGTCCCTGCCGATACATCTTTCCGAGAACAGTGCGACGGATTACTTCATCCTGGATCTGCCGGGTGCCCGCACGCCGCTGTTGGCAACGGCGCTCGGTCTCTCCGATCATGTGCTCATTCCGATCCAAGGCTGTGCGATGGATGCGCGGGGCGGCGCGCAGGTGCTGGAGCTACTGCAATATATGGAACAGAAAGCCGGCATTCACATCAATCATTCGGTCGTTCTGACCCGCGTGAATTCGATGGTGACGACCAGAGCGCTGCAGGTGGTGAAAGCGTTGTTGTCTCAGCGCAGTGTCACGGTTTTAGAAACGCCGATCATCGAACGCTCCGCTTTCCGCGATATCTTCGATTGCGGCGGCACGCTCTATACCATGGATCCGAACCGGGTCAGCAATCTCGACAAGGCTCAGGAAAATGCCCGCGCCTTCGCCGAGGAAATGATGCGGCTCTTGCCGGCGCGGCTGACGGCTTCGGCCCGCAGCGCTGTTCATGAGGCGATCCGCACCGCGGCCTAGCAAGCTTTCACAATAAAAAGGCCGCCGGATGGCTCATCCGGCGGCCTTATCATTTGCTCAAATGCGATCAATCGACGAATTCGACGACTACGCCGGGCTTGACCATCTTGGCAAGTTCGGTCGCATCCCAGTTGGTCAGGCGCACGCAGCCGTGGCTCTGCGACTTACCAATCTTGGAAGGGTCCGGGGTGCCGTGAATGCCGTAGGTCGGTTTCGATAGCGCCATCCAAACAAGACCGACCGGGCCATTCGGGCCGGGCGGAATGTCGAGGATCTTGTCGTTGGCGCCCTGCTTGAAGTTGATCTTCGGATTGTACGTGTAGCCCGGATTGAAAGCGACGCGCTCGACCGTGACCGTGCCGGAGGGCGACGGCGTGTCGGTCGAGCCAATGCTGGCGGGGTAGGCGGCAATCAGAGCGCCGCTGGCGTCATAGGCGAAAACCTGCTTGCGGCCCTTGTCGGCCAGAATCTTGGCAACGGTGCCGGTCTTGCCCGGGCCGGTGTTGACCACTTTGATCGTGGTGCCGGGGACCGTGAAATCGACGCCGGGATTGAGTTCCTTCAGATAGCCTTCATCCATATGGAAACGTTCGGCCAGCATTTCCGTGGTCGAGGTATAGCCGAGCGACGGCATCTGTGCCTTCTCGGCATAGTCTTCAGGGATCGATGCGACATAGGGGCCAGCGGCATCGGCAGGCGTGATCGTATAGTTGATGATCGGCATGCCGCCCGATAAGCGCAGTTGTTCGAGGATCGAATCCGTGTCGTTCGGGTTCAGCGTCTGACCAGTCATCTGCTGGTAGGCGTAGACCGCCTTGGTGACATTGGCGCCCATGCGGCCATCGATCGCGCCCGGCGAAATGCCCTGGCGAGAGAGGAAGACCTCCAGCGCGGTGATCTCCACCTTCGACTTGCCCTTCAGCGTGATGACGGGCTCAGCAGGCGGCTTGCGTTCGATAGCAGGTGCCTGTTCCTGCGGATCGATCGACGCGTAGTCGGCGCCATTCGGATTCTGTGTGGCTTGTCCGCCCGGCAGCGATTGATTGTCGAGCGGCTCGCTCTGGATTTCGCCGTCGCGCGGAATGCCGCTGGTGACGACACCGCGATCCTGCTGATCATAGCCATTGTCGACATAGCCACCATCATCGCCGCGATACTGGCGATAGTCGCGGTAGCCGCCATTGTTGGAAAGCTGCGTGTCGCCATATCGGTTGCCGTCGCCATAGCCATCGTCATTGTAGGCGTCGCGGCGAGGCGCGCGGGGGTAATAAGTGCTGGCGCGCATCTCGGTAGCGACGACGTTGCCGTAGCGATCGATCAGCACGCGATGGCCGCGCCCGTCGCGGGCGACGGTTACGCTGCCTTGGTTCGGATATTGATCAAGGATTCGTCCGTCAGGGGTCACAAGAACCACGTCGTTCCCGCCGTGATAATATTGTGCCTGCGCATTGTTCAGCGCGAGGGCAGAGGTCGCGGCAGTCAGAGCCAAAGTAAGGCTGAATTTCAGGAACCGGTTCACGTCTGTCGAATCCTCGGGTGATGGCTGAGCCGACACACACATGGCAATTTTGACGCCAGTGTGGAATTTAAGATTATCATGCTGAATAAAAGATAAAAATTTGTGTGATCAAGGCGTCAAGTTAACGTTCGGTAAGACAAACCACCACTAAATCTGGATTTGTCCCATTTTGGAGCCATTTTTGATGGGATGGCCGGGGAGCCGCTAGGGAGGATTGCAGGAGATGATGGATTTCGCCGCAGCCAAGGGACCGAAGCTGACGCTGGATGAGAACTCCGTGCTGGACATCGGCGCCTGCATCGTCGACGGCAACAATCTTGCGCCCGGCCGCGCCATTCCGGATGATGGCGACCCGCGCATCGATCATTCGCTGGAGGGCTTTCTCTTTACCTGCGGTCCGGATCATATCCGCCATCCGGAGCCAATGTCTGACGCTTTCGAGGGCAAGCGCTATCCGCTGCACGGCTCTGTCTCCTCGCATCCCGCCAAGATCCTATGGACCCGATCCGAGAACGGCAATGCGGAGTGCCGCGCCGATATCGATATCGTCACCGCCGAACGCCGCACGGCACGGCTGGAGCGTCATTGGCGCATCGACGGCGCGACCGGCGAGGTTTCGCTTAACGACCGTGTCGTCAACACCAGCATCGAGGCGATGCCGGTCTTCCTGATGTATCACATGAATATTGGTGGCAAATGGTTCGATGACGGCGTGCGCCTCTCTGGCCAGATGCTGGAGAACGGCGGTTTCCCATGGACCTTCGGCGAGGAAAAGGGCGGTCTTTTCTGCGTGCCGGCGACGGCGAAGGGCGAGGATTGGTCCGAAGTGTGCCTCGGGCCGATCGCCGCCATTGGCGGCAAATCGCTGCGGGTTCGATTCGGCACGGATACGCTGCCGTTCCTGCAGGTCTGGCGCAACCAGCGCGCGCCGGCGCACGTCCTCGGAATCGAGCCCGTTTCGCATCGCCTGGCATCGCGCGGCGAGCTGGAGGAGGCGGGTGAATTCAATATTCTTCAGCCCGGGGAAGCCAGGAGTTTCGCACTCAACTTTGCCTTCGTCTGAAGGGCTTGAGCGGTTGACGCTTGCCCTATGGCGGCGTAGACCATGGCCCTCGGTTTCACAGAGGAAATGAACCATGGATATCCGCCCGATCGATGACGAATACTCGGTTTCCGGCCAGATCACCCTGGAGGATCTCGATCAGATCAAGGCCATGGGTTTCAACTCAATCGTCTGCCATCGTCCGGACAATGAGAGCCCGGATCAGACGCCGTTTTCTGTCATTGAAGCCCGCGCCAAGGAGCTTGGCCTTGAAATCGCGCATGTGCCCGTTGGGCCGATGGGTGTAACCGAAGAAGCCGTGCAGGGCATGGTCGACGCGCTCGACGAATTCCCGCGGCCGATGCTCGGCTATTGCCGTTCCGGCGCGCGCTCGACCGCGATCTATCAGAAGACGCATCATATCCGCGGCTGAGCGACTACCGCCAAACACGCAAGAGATTGAGGGCGCTGCCGATGGGTGGCGCCCGGTTTGTTACCCGTCACTGAACAACATCAGGAGAGAAGCATGAGCATCAAGCGTATCGACGCCGGAGCCCGCATGAGCGGCGCTGTTATTCACGGCAACACCGTTTACCTCGCCGGCCAGGTTGGTGAAGGCGAAAGCGTCACGGATCAGTGCAAGTCGGCGCTGGCCGAAGTCGACCGCCTGCTGGCCGCCGCCGGAAGCAACAAGTCGAAGATTCTGCAGACGATCATCTACCTCTCCGACATCGCCTATTTCGCCGAAATGAACGCCGCCTGGGAAGCCTGGGTCGATCCGGCAAACACGCCAGCCCGCGCCACCAGCGAAGCTAAGCTCGCTGCGCCGAAATACAAGGTCGAGTTCATCGTCACCGCTGCGATCGACTGATCTGAGCTTCGATGCATTTTTGAAAAGCCGGTGAGTTCGCACTCATCGGCTTTTCGATTGCGAAATTTCCGTCAGGGTCCGTGAGGGCGTGATGGCCTCGGGATCGAGGACGATTTCGATGATCGCCGGCCTGCCGCTGGCGCGGGCGCGTTCAAAGGCTGGGCCGAATTCCTCGGTAGTCTTCACCGTTTCGCCATGGCCGCCGTAGGCGCGGGCAAAGGCTGCGAAATCCGGATTGTTCAATGCTGTAGCGCTGACGCGGCCGGGATATTCCCGCTCCTGGTGCATGCGGATGGTGCCATACATGCCGTTGTTGATGACCAGCGCAATCAAAGGCAGATGATATTGCACGGCGGTTGCGAATTCCTGTCCGTGCATCATGAAGCAGCCGTCACCTGCAAAGCAGATCACCTCGCGCTCAGGAAAGAGCTGCTTGGCGGCAACCGCGGCCGGCAAGCCATAACCCATCGAGCCCGAAGTCGGGGCCGCCTGAGTGTTGAAGCGGCGAAAACGATGGAAGCGGTGCAGCCAGGTGGCGTAATTGCCGGCACCATTGGTGAAGACCGTATCGGGCGCGGTATTGGCCTCGATCCAATCCATGATCCGGCCCATATGCACGGCACCAGGGCTCTTTTCCGGCGTTTTCGACCAGGCGAGATAGGCCGCGTGCATGCGCTCCGTCCGCTCTGCCCAACGCGGTTCCGCCGGTGCTTCGAGATCGGCGATTGCCACCACGAAGTCGGCGGGGCTTGCGCAGATCGCCAGATCCGGACGATAGACCCGGCCGAGCTCCGACGGATCGGGATGGATGTGGACGAGTTGTTGGTGCGGGTAGGGGATATCGACCAGTGTGTAGCCGGACGATGGCATCTCGGAAAGGCGTCCGCCGAGAAGGATCAGCAGGTCGGCTTCCTTGATCTCCTTCGCCAGCGCGGGGTTGATACCGATACCGACATCGCCGGCATAATTCGGATGCAGATGATCGAACAGCATTTGCCGACGGAAGGAGCAGCCGACGGGCAGCTTGAAGCGTTCGGCGAAGCTCCGGAGGTTAGCGACCGCGTCCTCGTCCCAGCGCGTGCCGCCGAGGATAACCATTGGCCGTTCCGCTGCGATCAGGCGCAAATGGAGATCATCGATCTGGCTGCGGCCGGGATGGGCAGCGACCGGCATGTAGCGCTTGGCATGTGGGGCTTCGACCTCGTCGCGCAGCATGTCCTCGGGTAGTGTCAGCACGACGGGGCCGGGCCGGCCCGAAGTGGCCACCGCGAAGGCGCGGGTGACGAATTCCGGAATGCGGGCGGCATCGTCGATCTCGCCGACCCATTTGGCGAATTCGGTGAAGGCGCGGCGGAACTCCACCTCCTGGAAGGCCTCGCGCTCGCGGGCATCGCGCTGTACCTGGCCGATGAAGAGGATTAGCGGGATCGAATCCTGTCGGGCAATATGCAGGCCGGCCGAGGCATTGGTCGCCCCCGGCCCGCGGGTGACCATGCAGATGCCGGGCTCACCCGTCAGCCGACCCCAGGCGTCCGCCATCATCGCCGCGCCGCCCTCCTGGCGGCAGACCAGCACATCGATGTCGCTGTCATGCAGCGCATCGAGCACGGCCAGAAAGCTTTCGCCGGGAACGCAGGAGATGCGCTGCACGCCATTTGCCTTGAGGGCTTCGACGATAAGCTGGCCGCCGGTGCGTTTCATGGTTTCGCCCTTCCTTCCAGTTCCGCCAATTCGGCGAGAACCTCCTCCTGATGTTCACCAAGGCGCGGGCTTGGCCGCGTATAGGTCAGCGGCGTTTCCGACAAGACGACCGGCGTCCGTACGCTCGGGATGACGGTGCCTGCGGCATCCTCGAGGTCGATCCGCAGGCCGCGAGCCTCAATCTGCGGGTCGGCGAACATGTCTTCGATCGTATTGATCGCGCCGGCCGGCACGGCATTGTCCTCGCAGGCTTTCAGCAGATCCGCCTTTTTCCAGGAAAGCGTTTTCGCCGAGATGAAAGCGCGGACGTCGTGGCGATGGGCGACGCGCGCCTTGTTGGTTGCGTAGCGCTCATCATTTGCCTGCTCGTCGATGCCGAGAATCGTGCAGAGGCGGCGGAACTGCCCGTCATTGCCGACAGCAAGGATCAGGTAGCCATCGGCCGTCGGCACGACCTCATAGGGCGAGATATTGGGATGCGCATTGCCAAGGCGAGTGGGAGCCTTGCCGGAGATCAGGTAGTTCATGTTCTGATTGGCAAGCACGGCGGATTGCACGTCGAGCAGCGCCATGTCGACAAGCTGACCTTCGCCGGTCTTCAGCGCATGGATGAGGGCTGCTTCGATCGCGGAGACGGCATAGATTCCGGTAAAGATATCGGCGATCGCGACACCCGCCTTCATCGGCTGCCCATCTGGCTCGCCGGTAATCGACATGAAGCCGGACATGCCCTGGACGATATAGTCATAGCCTGCGAGACCGGCATAGGGACCGGTCTGGCCGAAGCCGGTGATCGAGCAATAGACCAGTTTTGGATTGATCTTCCGCAGGCTCCCGTAGTCGAGTCCATATTTGACGAGGCCGCCCAGCTTGAAATTCTCGATCAGCACATCGGCGGTTATGACCAGCCGCCGAACAAGGGCCTGGCCCTCTTCGGTCTTCAGATCAGCGACAACGGAACGTTTGCCGCGATTGGCGGAGTGGTAATAGGCGGCGGACAGGTTTTTCCCATCCTTGCCTTCGACGAAAGGCGGACCCCATTGGCGCGTATCGTCGCCTCCATCCGGGTTCTCGACCTTAATGACATCGGCGCCGAGATCGGCCAGCATCTGCCCTGCCCAGGGGCCGGCAAGAACGCGGGCGAGTTCGATGACACGAATGCCGGAAAGGGGTGGTTTCTTGGTTTTATTATCGGTCATATCGGTCCCGATGGGCGGCTACGGCACGAAAGTGTTCTCAGATGTATCGGATACCGGCCCGGAAGCAAAGCGCCGCTCGCGCCAGAGAATATGGAGGCTTCGGTTGATGCAAACGGGGCAGGGAACCGCCGGTGGCATTTATTCAAACATTCCTTTGGGAATCAGTCCTTTGCCGTCACTTGCTGACACCAGTCGGCAAAATCCGAAATGGTTGTGGCCGCACCGATCTCGTTCAGAGTCTCATGCCGCATGTCCTGATAGATGGTCATGGTGGTATGCGAGAAGCCGGCCTTTTTCAAATGATCTGACAGCCAGGAAATTGCTTTTCCATTGTTCGTCGCCGGGTCATGCCTGCCGCCGATAAGATGGATCGGCATGTCGCGCCGAAGCCGATCGAGGTGATCCCTTTGTGGTGCACGGAAGGTCAGTTCGAAAATATCCAGCCACAGCGACACCGAGGCATCGAAGCCGCAGAGCGGGTCGGCAATGTACTTATCCACCTCTTCGGGAATACGGGATAGCCAATCGAATTCGGTGCGGCGGTTGGCGATCGATTGGCCCCAGGCGCCGAAGGTCAGCTTCGGCAACAGCCCGCTCGGGACATCGGACCCCTTCAGCATGCGTTCTGCCTTCAGGATGATCTGCGCCGCGCGCCCGGCGAGACCAGGGTTGAAATTCGAGTTCCAAACGGTGACGGCATCGAACTTGTCGGGATGCGTCACGGCTACGTTGAGGCTGATCAGCCCGCCCATGGAGTGGCCGAAGAGAATGATCGGCAGGCCGGGATGGGCGGTTGCGGCAAGCTCGCGCATCGCCAGCACATCGGCAATGACCGCATCGACACCATTGCGCCTTGCGAAGCGGCCGAGTGGCGCATCGACAGCTTTTGTCTCGCCGTGGCCGCGATGATCGTGAGCATAGACATGAAAGCCGCGCGCTGCCATCGCTGCGGCGAAGCGTTCATAGCGACGGGAATGTTCGGCAAGACCGTGGCTGACGAGAAGCATGCCACGCGCGGCGCCATCTGCCGGCGCATGATGATAGGCGAGCGTCGCGCCCGTCGGACTATCCAAATGCCTCGTTTCGGCAAACATCATGCGTGTTTCCTCCCCATGTGGGACGAAAGGTCATCGCCGGCGGGATTGCAATGGACGGCGAGGGAAGCTCACAGAAATAAATCTTCGTGGTTTTTGCGATTCAGGGTTGCGTGCGGCAAATCAAACTGCTTATTTGTTCTCATATTGTTCTATTTTGGAGGTATGAAATGAAGCCTTGGCTTCAAAGGTTTGCAGTTGCGGTTCTGACTGCGGTGGTGATGGCGACGAGTGCCGTGGCTGAGGAGAATAGCCATGGACGGACGCGCTTTATTCTGGCGGCGAGTTGGGAACCCGCGTTCTGCGCGACGAACCAAAAGAAGGCGGAATGCCGAAATCAATCAGCGAATAATTTTGACGCCAAGAACTTTTCACTACACGGCCTCTGGCCGATGCGGCAGGAATATTGCGACGTTTCCGATGATCTGAAGCAGTCCGATCGCGGCCGGGACTGGAAAGACCTGCCGGCTGTTCAACTCTCGGCGGAAACCAAGGCCGCGCTGGACAAAGTCATGCCCGGCACGCAATCCGGTCTGGAGCGGCATGAGTGGATCAAACACGGCAGTTGCACCAAGCTCAGCGCCGATGATTATTTCGGGACTGCGGTGGGGTTGATCAATGAACTCAATGCGTCCGCTGTGCGCGATCTTTTCGCGCAGAATATCGGCAAGACGCTCGATGCCGAAACCATCAAGGCTGCTTTCGACAAAAGTTTTGGCGAGGGCGCCAGTGGCCGCGTGAAGATGAGCTGCCGCCAAGTCGGCAAGGTGCGGGTGATCTCGGAACTGACGATCGGCTTGTCGGAAGACGCTATTCAGCCGTCGGAAGGAAACGAGCCGCGACTCGAGCAATTGATCCAGGGCGCCGGCAGCACATCGTTCGGCTGCGATCAGGGCGTGGTGGACGCAGCGGGTTTCTGACACCCAGCAGGCGGCTCGGCGCGATAAATGCCCTCGGACAAGGTTTCTCCGTTGCCCGAGGGCGGGGTTTCGCCTACATAGCGGCACAATTCGCAATGTATCCGCCCGTGGAGTAACCCAAGCTATGGCACGTCAGTTCATCTATCATATGGCCGGTCTAAATAAGGCCTATGGCGCCAAGAAGATCCTCGAAAATATTCATCTCTCTTTTTATCCCGACGCCAAGATCGGCATTCTCGGCCCGAACGGTGCCGGTAAGTCGACCGTGCTGCGCATCATGGCCGGCCTCGACAAGGAATATACTGGCGAAGCCTGGTTGGCCGAAGGCGCCACTATCGGCTACCTGGCGCAGGAGCCTCAGCTCGATCCCAACAAGACGGTGTTCGAAAACGTCATGGAAGGCGTTGCCAAGAAAACCGAAATCCTCAATCGCTACAACGAATTGATGATGAACTATTCCGACGAGACGGCGGACGAGGGCGCCAAACTCCAGGATATCATCGACAGCCAGAATCTCTGGGATCTGGAAAGCCAGGTCGAGATGGCGATGGAAGCATTGTGCTGCCCGCCGCGCGATGCCGAAGTCACCAGCCTTTCCGGCGGTGAGCGCCGCCGTATCGCGCTTTGCCGCTTGCTTCTCTCGCAGCCGGACCTGCTGCTGCTCGACGAACCGACCAACCATCTCGACGCCGAGACCATCGCCTGGCTGGAAAAGCACCTGCGCGACTATCCGGGTGCCGTGATGATGATCACCCACGACCGTTACTTCCTCGACAATGTTACCGGCTGGATTCTCGAACTCGACCGCGGTCGTGGCATTCCCTACGAAGGCAATTATTCCGCTTATCTGCAGGCCAAAGCCAAGCGCATGCTGCAGGAAGCCCGGGAAGAAGCTGGCCGTCAGAAGGCAATCAGCCGCGAACAGGAATGGATCGCCTCCAGCCCCAAGGCCCGTCAAGCCAAGTCCAAGGCGCGTATCAACGCTTACGAACAGCTAGTCGATGCTGCCGAAAATCAGCGCCCCGGTGATGCGCAGATCATCATTCCGGTCAGCGAGCGTCTCGGCCAGGTGGTGATCGAGATGGAGGGCATCACCAAGGGCTTCGAAGGTCGCACGCTGGTCAACGATCTGTCGATCAAGCTGCCGCCGGGCGGCATCGTCGGCATCATCGGCCCGAACGGCGCCGGCAAGACGACCCTGTTCAAGATGATTACCGGGCAGGAAAAGCCGGATTCCGGCTCGATCCGCATCGGCGAGACAGTGCATCTCAGCTATGTCGACCAGAGCCGCGACGCGCTTGACGGCAATAAGACCGTATGGGAGGAAATCTCCGGCGGCGCCGAAATCATCAAGCTCGGCAAGTTCGACATGAACTCGCGCGCCTATTGCGGTGCCTTCAACTTCAAGGGCGGCGACCAGCAGCAGAAGGTCGGCAATCTCTCCGGCGGTCAGCGCAACCGCGTTCACTTGGCCAAGATGCTGAAGGCTGGCGGCAACGTGCTTCTGCTCGACGAACCGACCAACGACCTCGATACGGAAACGCTGGGGGCGCTGGAAAGCGCGCTCGAAAACTTCGCTGGCTGCGCCATCATCATCAGCCATGATCGCATGTTCCTCGACCGCCTGGCCACGCATATTCTGGCCTTTGAAGGCGAAGGCCATGTTGAATGGTTCGAAGGCAATTTCGAAGATTACGAGCAAGACAAGATCCGCCGCCTCGGCCCCGATGCTCTCAATCCGGGCAGCCAGGCGCACAAGCGCCTGACACGATAAGTTTGCTGTCTTTCTGTCATGGAGAGCCCCGGCAAGTCCGGGGTTTTTCTTTGCCGTAGGTCAGGAAGCGCATATTCCCCGGTCGACAAAACCTAACAGATTTCCGACGTCGAATTCTCCCAGCCAGCAATTGGGTCTTGCAGATCGAATGCAAATCACATAAAGATATCTTTATATCTTGATTGGGTGCTGGATGACGGATCTCGTGAAATTCGGTTTGGATGATCTGGTGGACATACTGAAGGCGGCCGGCGAGCCGACGCGGTTACGTCTGCTGGCGCTTCTTGCGGCTGGCGATCTCACCGTGACGGATCTTACCGAAATTCTCGGCCAGTCGCAGCCCCGCATTTCCCGCCATCTGAAGCTGCTCGGCGAGGCCGGCCTGATCGACCGCTATCAGGAGGGTGCCTGGGCCTATTTCCGTCTGAAGCAGGAAGGCAAGGCGGTCGTCCTCGTGCGCACGCTTCTCCGCCACACGGCTGAAAACGATCCGGTGTTGCTGCGGGATGGCGAGCGGCTTTCTGCCGTCAAGCGTGTCCGTGCGGAACGGGCACAGGCCTATTTCAGCCGCAACGCTGCGGAATGGGACGAGCTTCGCCGACTGCATGTGGCCGACGAGGATGTCGACAAGGCGCTGATCGACTTGATTGGTCCGCAGCAGATCGACTCTTTCCTGGATCTAGGCACCGGCACGGGCCGTATGCTGCAATTGTTGGCGGGTCATTATCGCCGCGCGGTCGGCATCGACGCCAGCCGTGACATGTTGGCCGTGGCGCGCGCCAATCTCGACCGCTCAAACATCACCGCCGCTTCCGTGCGGCATGGCGACATTTTCAACCTGCCGCTCGAGGCGCAGGATTTCGACCTGATTACCATCCATCAGGTGCTGCATTTCCTCGACCAGCCGGAGATTGCCATTAACGAGGCGGCGCGAATGCTCAGGCCCGGCGGCCGGCTGGTGATCATCGATCTTGCGCCGCACGGGCTGGAATATCTACGCGACGAACATGCGCATCTGAGACTCGGTTTCTCGCATCAGACCATATCGGAATGGTTGAAAATGGCAGGGCTTGATGTCGAACAGGTGCAGGACCTTCATTCGGGGAAGGAAGGCGGTCAAGCGCTGACGGTCACGATCTGGCTGGCGCGCGACCCGCGGCTGCTGATCGCCGCCGGGCAGGATCGCCAATCGTCCCCCATTCTTGCCGGGAGAGCTTGATATGCCTTCAAAGACTGAAAACGGCCAGCGTGGCATTCGTATTTCCTTCGAATTCTTCCCGCCGAAATCGGACGAAGCCGAGACGCAATTGTGGAACACGGTGGCTGATCTGGCCGAATGGGACGCGGATTTTGTCTCGGTTACCTATGGCGCGGGTGGTTCGACCAAGGCGCCGACATTGTCTGCCGTGCGTCGGATGATCCACGAGACGCCGTTCTCGACTGCTTCGCATCTGACCTGCGTGGGGGCAACGCGCGAGGAAACGCATCGTGTCATCGACGATTTGCTCGCCGCCGGCACCCGCCGTTTCGTGGCGTTGCGTGGCGACCCGCCGGGCGGGGTCGGCTCCGCCTACCAGCCGCATCCGGGCGGCTACGCCAATGCGGCCGAGCTGGTATTGGCACTACGCGAGCGCGGCGATTTCGATATTTCCGTCTCCGCCTATCCGGAGAAACATCCGGAGAGCCGTGATACAGCAGCCGATATCGACATGCTGAAGCGCAAGGCCGATAACGGCGCCAACAGGGCGCTGACCCAGTTCTTCTTCGACAATGACGCGTTTGAACGTTATCACGACCGCGTCCGTGCCGCCGGTATCAAGATTCCCGTCGTGCCGGGTATCATGCCGATCCAGAACTTGACGCAATTAAAGCGGTTTGCCGGCGCCTGCGGCACCAACATTCCTTCCTGGCTGGACGAGCGTTTTGACGGCTTGGACGAGCAGGCCGACAAGCGGGCCAATGTCGCTGCGGATGTCGCCGCGGAGCAGATCGAGGACCTGGTTCGTCGCGGCATTCATGAGTTTCATCTCTATACGATGAACCGCTCGCCGCTGGTCTCGGCCGTTCTTGAGCGATTGGGCATACAGCGCAGGGCAGATGCGCGTGCCGGCGCCGCCGCCTGACAAGATCTGGGGTGTGAACATGAAAAAGCGCATGTCGGTTTCCGGCATGCGCTTTTTAAATGGAATAGGTGTTTTGTTCGCTTTCAGGAGTTCGGTTTCCTGCACTGTCGCTATTTCGTCAGATGAAAAGCATCGTCAAAACGAATAGGAACGCTGCACTGACCACTAGGACGTTGATGGATCGCGTCAATCCCATGTCTTCCTCCTTAGTCAACTGTTAGAGCCTATGTCAAAAATGTGTCGCTTGGAAAGCGAATTCGATGCTGCGACGCGGTAGGTTGCGCAGGTTTTGAATCGAGATATCGTGGCAAGTGATTGTTTTTAATGCGAAAACTATAAAGGTGTGGCGTTCACGAAATTTAATGCATCGTTAATTTAGCTGTGAACAAGATTAAGGCGGATGTCTTTTGCTGAGGCATGAATCGGTTAATCTGGGATATTCGCCGGCAGTGGAAAGGGTGGGTGAAGTGCGTCATGAGCGATGAGATAAATCGGTCGCGAGCGCACGATATCGGTCTTTTCCTCGTTCTTGTCGTATTGGCCGGCTTGCTTCTTCCGGCGCGAAACGGCGCGCTGAGCTTGACCGGCACATTTTATCTGGCGCTGTTCATCCATATCGGTTTTTCGATCTATATCGGCGATTTCTCAGCCTGGCGGAAAGTGCCGTGGGTCCTGCTGATCGGCGTTTGGGTGATGTCGGAACTGGTACCCTTCCTCTCCTTTCTGGTGCCTTGGGGACAGTTGGAGTTCTGGCTGGCGCAATTCCCGTTGATTGGCAACATCATGGCTGCCTGGTCCGTGACGGGCTATGATTGCAAGATCGTGCTGTCGCTTGCGCTCCTGATCGTCGATCTGGGCGTCATGCATCATGCGACCTGGCAAAGGCACTCCTGGCGTCGGATCATGATTTTCCTTGCCGTGGTTGGCGTCGCGGCGGTGGTCTCCGGCATTGCTTTCGGTCTGACGATGAACCGTCTGTTCAGCCTTCCCGATTTGCCGACGGAAGATACGTTTCAGATCGTGTCGCCCTGGTATCTTCTCCCGTTCTATGCGTTGTTGCGCGCGACGGAGAATAAGCTTGGTGGTTTGCTGTTGATGTTTGGCGCCATGCTCGCTCCGGCAATCGCGCCCTTCATGCGCGCCGAAAGGCTGCGACAGGGGCATCTGTGGCGTCTCTGGCTGTTCGCTTGTCTGGCTCTGGCCATCATCTGGGCCGCCCTCGGCTATCTCGGCAGTCTTTCTCCAGACGAGAGTGCCGTCGTCTATTTGGTGCCGGTGCTGACCACCCTTTATTTCGCGTTTTTCCTGATCGTGCCGTCAGTGCTTGGCAGATTGGTCCGGCGGGCCGTTGCGGCCGAATTATAGGTCACCCGTTCCCGCGTTCGGTCGCAGGCGTGCGAAAAGCCGCCCGTCGAGAATGAGCAGGCCTGTGCCGATCAGCAGCATGCCGGCAATTTCCGTCAGTCCCAGGCGTTCGCCGAGGAAGAGAAAGCCGAGGAGAATGGCGCTTGGCGGTACGAGCAGGGTCACCAGCGAGGCGTTGGTGGCGCCGGCGAGCGCCATGATGCGGAAATAGAGGATATAGGCGAAGGCCGTCGACAACAGCGCCATGCCGAGAATGGCGGCGAGGGCGCTGGCTGGTGGCGTGGCCAATGTCCAAGGTTGATCCAGCAAAAGAGCCATCGGCAGTATGAGCGCCGCGGAGCAGGTCAGTTGACCTGCTGCGATAACGGGCGGCGCCATGCCTTTGAAACGCTTGGCATAGATCGCGGCGAAACCGTAGGAGATCGCGGCAAGGATTGGCAGCAGCAGCGCCCAGAGCGGAACTTCGGCTCCACTCGCCACGCTTGGGCCGAGCAGCACGATCGTGCCGGCGAGCCCTGTCAAGCAGCCGGCGAGCTTGGCGGAGGTCAGCCGCTCGTCGGTGGTGAAGTGATTGCCGATCAATACGGTCCAGATCGGCGTCGTTGCGTTCAGAATGGATGCGAGCCCCGCACCCATCTGGGTTTGACCGACGAAGATCAGCGCATGCGGCACGGCGTTGTTGATCAAGCCCAGCAATAGGAACTGCCGCCAATGGGTTCGCAGCAAATCATAGATTGCGAAACGACCGGCAATGTAGGCATGCAGCGCTATTGCCGCGAGCGACAAGCGAAGGAAGACCAGCGTAAACGGCGGCACATAATGGACGGCGATGCGGGCGAAGAAGAATGAACCGCCCCAGATCAAGCCGAGCGCCAACAGCAGGCTCCAGGTCAGTGCGTTCATGCCATTGCTGGTGTTCATCCGCTGCACCTCCGCCATTTTGAGTTTATTTTGACGAAATCAGAGGCGCTTTCCACCCGTTTCTTGCCGAGCCTCGATCGGATACCCGGAAAATCATCTGATAGTTGCAGGTGCAAAAACGAAAAAGGCGGCCAGCGGCCGCCTTCCATGGCAAGGCAATCGCCCTTAAAGCGCGTTCAGCAATGATTGTGTCGCCCAGCCGTCAGCGGGAAGGCCGAGGCGAAACTGTTCTTTTTGAACGGCGACGCGCGTGCCCGAGCCGAGAATACCGTCTATCTTGCCGACATCGTAGCCGCGTGCCGAAAGCTTGGTTTGAAGCGCTTTCATATCGACATCGTTCAGCCCCGCTTCCGGTGTGCCTTTGTTATAGGTTGGAGCGCCAGCAAAACGTGTGGCGAAATAGGCTGCGGACGTCGTGTAGATGAACGACTGGTTCCATTCCAGATAGGCGTTGTAGTTCGGATAGGTCAGGAAAGCCGGGCCTTTGCGGCCCTGCGGCAGGATGAGGGCGGCCGCCAGGGAACCGAAATTGGTGTTACCGTCGCGCGGCTTGACGCCTAGCTGGAACCAGTCGGCGGCCGTGAGTGGGCCGCCCAGGCCGGATTTCTCCCAAGGCAGATTATCCGGCACCGTGACTTCCTGCAGCCAGGGTTGGCCGCGCTGGAAGCCCAGGCTTTGGATGTATCGGGCCGTCGTCAGAATGACGTCGGGCGCGCTTGTCTTCAAATTGACGTGGCCGTCGCCATCGCCATCAACACCGAAAGCAATGATCGAGGGCGGCAGCATCTGCGTCTGGCCGATTTCGCCAGCCCATGCACCGGTCGTGGTTTCCGGATCGGCATCGCCATGCTGCACCATTTCAATGAATGCGATCAGACGAGGGCGGAAAAACTCGGGGCGCCGGCAGTCGTGCGAGAGAGTAACGAGCGCGTTGCGGGTGTTGAAATTGCCCTGAACGGCGCCAAAATCGGTTTCCATCGCCCAATAGGCGGTGATGACGCCGGGCGGCACGCCGTAGTCCTGCTCGGCCTTGGCGAAGACGTCGGCATACTGCTTTATCTTCTGGCGGCCGATGTCGAGGCGGGCCTGGCTGACAGTGCGCTGCGAGAATTCGAGGAAGGTCTGGCGGAATACGCCCTGGCTACGATCCATAGCGAGGACCTTCTGGTCGATCTGCGCGCCGGCCAGTGTCTTGTCCGCGGCCGCAGCATCCGCGCCAGCCGCGGTGGCCTCGGCCTTGACGCCGGCCAGGAAGGAAGAGAGATCACCGCCGCAAGCCACCTGCGGGGCATTGGTTCCACCTGCATTCGCCGCCGCGGTCGGGGTCGCGTTCTGCGCCATTGCCACACTTGCCATGGCTGAAGCGAAGACAAACGCGAGTGCGCTGCGTCGAATGGTATAGGGGTCCATAGGCGATCCTCTTTGCTGATAGAATAGGGTCGCTTTCACAGAAGATTGTGACAGAAGCAAGAGAGAAATTCAGGTAGTCTCAAGAATTTCCTTGCTTCTCTACTGCCGCCACCCAGTTGTGCCAATTCTGTTCGGAACCGGCAAAAACATTGATGTCCGTTGGCCCCTTGATGCCTGGAATTACGCCTGTCGACGTGTATTGCCAGAATGCCCAGGAGCGATCGGCATAGGTCGCCGTCGGATGCTTTGCGACCGAGCGGACCCAGAAGTGATAATCCTTGAAATAGCCGGCAAGATTGTCGCGATGGAAGTCGACCGACGTATAGATGATCGGGCGCTTGCCGTAATAAGCCTCCAGGCGGTCCATGAACCGCTTGATCTCTGTGCGCACCGTCTGCGGATCCGGCCGGGTGCGGCAGGTCTTGGATTCGGCGTTCCACTCGACGTCGAGCACCGGCGGCAGCATCATTGCATTCTTCGGCACATTGTTGATGAACCAGTCGGCCTGGTCGTCCGCTGTCGAGCAGAAATAGTAGAAGTGATAGGGGGCGTACGGAATGCCGGCGCTATTGGCTTCCTGCCAATATTCGTTGAAGCGGGGATCGACCCTATCCTTGCCTTCGGTCGCCTTGATGAAGGCGAAGGCGACGCCGGAACTCTTCACCGTCCGCCAGTCGATATCGCCTTGCCATTTCGAGATGTCGATGCCGTGAATGGGGTGGCGCTCCGGATGGTCGCGACCGAAATCCTGCGGCTTCGTATCCTTGAAACGCGTCTTCGGTATCGACGCGGTCTGGAAGCTGTCATAACCCATGGTGCAGCTATTCAGCAGGAGGGCGAGCGGCAGTAAGCATGACAGAAGCCTGCGCATGGATATCCCGTTATGGCGCGAGTAATCTTGCTGCCCCAAGACTTGGCTTCCGTGATGTGTGGTCCCCAAAATCCAAAAGAGGCAAAGGACCAAGCTGTTTGTCAGCCGGCCCTTGCCACTTTTTCACCATATCAACGTAAAAAATGCGTTATCTTCAAGTAAATTCTTATACTTGGAATGCCGCATGAGCGGATTTCGTGCCGAATTCCACTTTTTTTGCTAGGCGGCCGGCTTAATGACGACAGCTCTCCATGCATAACCCCGGCCGATTTCTTCGAATACCAGCTTCGCGCCGCGCGCCGCGACTCGCTCTTCGAGCACGGCGCGGAGGTCGGCGCGGGGGGTGACGTGGAACTTTGTCAGCCAGCCTTTCAGCATGGTGCGGAACCAACCAGGCAGGCGCTCCTGTTGGCCGAAATCGACGATGTGCAGTTCGCCGCCGGGAATGACCGCGTTCAGCGAAGCATCGATCGCGCTCTTCCAGTCCGGGATCATCGAGAGTGCGTAGGAAATCATGACACGATCGAAACCGTCGACACCGAAATCACCAGCCGAGAAGGCAGTGGCGTCGGCGACGCGGAAATCCGGTACTTGTTTCAGCCCGCGAAAATTATTGCGGGCCGAAATCAGCATCTCTTGGGAGATGTCGAGGCCATAGAGTCTCGCCGAGGGAAAGCGACGATGAGCCAGCAACATGTTGCGGCCGGTGCCGCAACCCACTTCCAGTAGGGAGCCGCTCAAAGGCACGTTGAGGTGCGCAATGGTGCGATCGCGGCCGAAGAGGTAATATTTGCGGGTCAGGTCGTAGATGTGCCGCTGGTAACGGTACATGCCGTCCATCAGTCCGGCATGGTTCTTCGAGCTTGTCTGAAGACCTGTATCCGCCTGGCTCACGCTTTTTTCCCGTAGATGTGGAAGCCGCCGTAGATCGCCGAGCGGTCGCGGACGTTAAGCTCCTGCGAGCGCTCTTCGAAATAGACCCACTGATCGCGAATGGCGGGGGAGAGGCGACCTTCGATGATGCTCTTTTCGGCGGCGGTGCGGAAAATGACGCGGGCGCCTTCGCGGGCCGTGCGGGTAATTTCAGCCCAGAGGTCGTTGAGCTGTTCGTCGGTCATCCAGTCCTGGGCGTCGAGCAGGATATAGCGGTCGCGCGAAGCGGCGGGCTTGGAGGCCAGAAGCTCCGTGAAGTTGGCATGATGCACATCGACGCGGTCGGCATTGGCGCGGATTGCGGCGTAGTGCTCAGGCCGCAGATAGGTCGGCAACGGGCCTTGGTGTTGGGAGGCATAGCGCCGCGCAAAGGCCTGCCAGGCGAAATAATTGTCCCGCATCGGGAAGTGGCAGGCCAGCTTTTCCAGGCGGTGCTTCAGGACGCCAGATATGGAATCGTCACCTGCGAGGCTCGCAAGTTCGTCATATTGTTGCGGCGGGATGCCGAGGCCGAAAAGCGAGCTCTTACGGCCGAGTAGCCAGCGGACCATCGGCTTGTCGAAGATCGGCGCAATTTCGTTGTCGAAGAACTGCCGCTGTTCGCGGACCGTGCGGGCTTCCGTCATCTTGCCGAGGCGGACGCCGTGCAGGCGGGCCAGCACATGGGCGGCGCCGATGAAGCGGCCGAGCAGGCCGGTCTTATAGATGTTGCGGTTGAACACCGTGACGCGGCGGCGGCCATACATGTCGCGGCCATCCCAGTGAGCGGCGGTCGCCGGATCGAGACGCGGCGCGATGAACTGATCGTATGCCTGGCTATTGGCGCTAACGTCCGGCGTGCCGAAGAAGCGCACGAGATCGGCATGTCCGGGTAGCAGCCGGAAGGCGGCGAGCTTGAGCTTGTTCAGCGCGATGTGGTGACGATTGAGGTCGACGACATCGATGGAAGCCGGGTTCTGCGAAAGATAGGCGAGCATGTTGCAGCCGCCCGAGCCGATTGTGACGATGCGGTGGTGCGGCTGCAGCTCCATCGCCTCCATGTCGATATCCGGATCCTCCCAGATCTGCGGATAGACAAGGCCGGAAAACAACATGCCGAACAGGCGCTCCGAAAAGCCGGCCTTCGACAGAGCCTTGTGTTGCAGCAGAGCGTCCTTGAGTTTCCGATTCTTGTGGAGACCGGCATCCGGGGCAAATTCCGTCATCTGAGTCTTGTCACCGATTTGTCAGGTTCAGCGCGTGTAACCCGGCAATGCTACAGTCTGATGACGTGGACTGTTGGCAGACCCGGCCGGTAGGGCCGTCACGGTGATATTTGCAAGGCTGTGGCGACGATAGGTCTTTCACATTCCTGCATTTCCTGATTGTCTCCGCATTCCTTCGGAGGGTGTGTGATATGCGTTTAATATCGAGAGTGGTCGGGGCTCTTGTTTTTTTGCTGCTGATCATTGTCGCGGGCGGTGCGGTCTGGCTTTCGGTCTGGCCACCGGAATTGTTGAGGGTCGGGGACGGCTATGCCGCCAAGATCGTCTGCTCGAATACCTTTATCGCCAAGCGCGATCCCGAGCGGATATTGGCGGATGACGTGCAGGCGCCGGGCAATCCGGCGCTGAAGCTCGTTCGGGTTTCGGTCAATCGAGAGGAAGGCGTGGTAACCGCCCGCTTTCTCGGCATGTTTGCACCAAACTATGCGCTCTACCGCGGCGCGCTCGGCTGCACGACGGTGCCGGACGGCGATCTGCCGGCGGCGCGCAGCGCGGCGTTCCTCAATAAGATCAAAGCGGCCAAAAGCGATTCTCCTTGGCCGGATGGCGATAAGGCCGTGCTGGGCCAAGACGACACCGGCCTCGCGCTCTCCAAGCTCCTTGCCAATCCGGACTTTGCCGGTCCCGCCATGCGCGCCATCGTCGTCGTCAAGAACGGCCGCATCATCGCGGAGACCTATGGCGAGGGATTCGACAAGGGCACGCCTTTGATCGGCTGGTCGATGACGAAGACCGTCAATGCCGCCATCATCGGCCGCCTCATGCTTTCCGGCCGCATGTCCTTCGACGATCAGAATCTTTTGCCGCAATGGAGTGCCGACGCGCGCAAGAACATCAAGCTCAGCGATCTCCTTAGCATGGAGAGCGGTTTGGCCTTCAATGAGGGATATGGCGCAGTCTCAGACGTGACGCGCATGCTCTATCTCGATCCGGATTCGACCAGGGTTGCCTCGAGTGCGCCTCAAGAGGCGGCGGCAGGCGAACGATTCAGCTATTCCAGCGGCACGGCGACGCTGCTCTCTCGGATTTGGATGAACAAGCTTCCCAATGAGAGTGCGGCGATCACCTATCCGCGTGAAGCGTTGTTTGCGCCGCTCGGCATGTTCAGCGCTGTGTTGGAAGCCGATGAGCGCGGTACTTATGTCGGCAGTTCCTATCTTTATGCGACGCCGCGCGACTGGGCGCGCTTTGGCCAATTCCTGCTGCAGGATGGTGTCTGGAAGGGCCAGCGCCTGTTGCCGGAAGGCTTTGTTGGCGCGATGCGCACTCCGACGACGGCATCCGAAGGCATCTATACGCAGGTTCAAGCCTGGCTTGCCGGTCCCGGTGGTTCGGATGCGCAGTTCGGCCTGCCGACGGATACGTTCTGGATGCTCGGACATGATGGCCAGAGCGTCGCCATTGTGCCGTCAGCCAATCTCGTGCTGGTGCGCATGGGGCTGACGCCGGGCTGGCTGGACTATAAGCCGCAAATTCTACTGAAGAGGATACTGGATATAATCAACGCCGGTCAGGACATGGCCCAACCGGCGCTGGCGAAATGATCCGGGATAATCAGTAATTGCCTTGCGCGACGTCCGGCAGGCCCTTGCGCTTGGCATCATAATAATAGCCGCGCGCATAGAGCTGAACGGCATTGGCTTCTTTGGCCTCGGCCTTGTTGTCGGCCACCATCCATGCGCCGCGCAGATATTTCGCGGCATATTTGATGTTGGTCTCGGCATCGAGTAGGCCTGCAGGCGGACCGTCGTAGCCCATGGACTTGGCCGTGTTGTATCTAATCTGCATCAGGCCAAAGTAACCGCCGCGGTTATATGCCTTCGGATTGTAGCGGCTCTCGCGATGAACGACGCGATGGATCAAAGATTCCGGAATTTCATAAAGCTTGGCATATTTCTGGATGAGCTTCGAAACGTAGCTCTTCTCCTCCGCCGGCACGTCGGAATCGTAATTCTGAGGGGTCAGTACCGCCGAAACGACCGTCGGGCCGCTGGCATCGAAGTTGAAATCATAATGCATGCGGGTGTCCGCATAACCCATGCCGGCGATCTGCATCGGCGCGGCATAGGCGACTTCGGCAGGCGCCATGATCGGTGCATCTTCGCCCGGGCGGGGCGTCGGAACGACGGACTGAATGGCCGCCACGTCCGACGTCATCGGAATGGTCGCCTGACCCTGGGTCGCGGAACCTGACACCGGCAGCAGCGCGGTATCGCCTGGACGTGCCGGGTTCGGGATCGGGATGGCGACGACGGTGGGAACCACGGGTTCGTCGGAGGCCGCATAAGCGGCGGCTGCGGATGTGCCCGCTGCGGGCGCGCCGGTTACGGCCGCTATCGCGACAGTACCCTGGTTCGCTGCATTCGGTGCATTTGCCACCGGACCAACCATGCGGTCCTGGGCTGCCTGAATCTGATTCGGAGCCACCGAACCGGCGCCAACCCGGTCCGACTTCATCAATGCTGCCTGCTGCTGAGGCTGAATCTGCTGGCCTGTAGCTGGTGTGGTGGAAGCCACCGCTACGCCGCCTGTGGTCGACGCAGCACCGACCGGAGCCGGGTTTGTATTCGGATGCGGCACGTTGGTTTGTGCCGACGGGAGTTCTGCCTGGGACGTCTGCTGCTGAGTGCTTGCACACCCTGCGAGGACGCCGCACATCATTGCCGAAAAGGCAACGCTGCGCTTTAGGCTGGGAAATCCGATCGCTACCATTCTGTCACTTTCGAAAAAACCAAACCGCCCTGCGGTGCAAATCAGCCACAGGGTTGATAAATTTATGAATCCCCCATTAACCTATCCGTGATCGCCCCGCAACCCTGGACAGCATCAAGCGGCCAACCGGCGATATCCGGCGGTCACTGCGCCGGCGGCTATCAACAGGGTTCCGCCCGTCCGGTTAACGGCGCGTTGCACGCTTGCCTTGCGAATAAAACCGCGCGCCATATCGGCGATGAAAACGTAGAGCAGGGAGTTCAGTGCTGCCAGAGTGAGGAATGTCGCCTCCAAAATAACGGTTTGCTGAAGGAAGGGCTTCGACAGGTCGAGAAACTGCGGCACGAAGGCGATGAAGAAGACAATGCTCTTCGGGTTCAAGGCGGTCACAACGTAAGCGTGCAGTAAAATCTTGAGCGGCTTTTCCTCGGGAAGATTGTCATTGTCGCCCATCGGGCCGGTCACAATCGGGGCGCGCCAGAGCTTGATTCCCAGAAACATCAGGTAGGCTGCGCCGATCAGCTTGAGAATCGTGAACAGAGTGGCCGAGGTGGCGAGAAGGGCGCCGAGACCAGCGAGCGAGGCAGTCATCGCCGTGAAATCGCCAAGCGTTACGCCGGTCACCGTTGCCAGCGCCGTCTTACGACCGTGGCCGAGTGCATATGAGATCACAAGGAGAATGGTCGGACCGGGTATTGCCAGCATAATGCAGGATGCGGCGGCGAACGCGAGCCAGGTTTCGATGGACATGGAATCCTCCTCTATTCCTATTCGCCGCCAGCAAAGACATTGGATTTGCGATCCGTCAATTAGGATTGCGCGTATTTTTGCCCGATGTGATCCATGACTTCGGCGAACCACGGCAGGGACAGATCAAAGGGCTTGCCGCCCTTGATGCGCGGGAATTCGATGGTGCGCAGCTTGCCGCCCTGGCCTTCGTCATGGCCGGTGACGCCCGAGATCTTATTCAATGCGCTTTCGACCGCGAGGTCGACCATGCCCTGGATCAGGCGCAGGTCGTCGCCGTTAGCGGGCGCCGAGCGGGCAAAATAGCCCGACTTTTGCACCAGGGAGCGCTCTGCGCCGAGCAGGGTGGCGAATTGCTTCTGGAACCAGTTGCCGACATTGATAGTGTCGATCTTCACATGACCGAAGGCATCGCGCTTGATGGTTTCACCGGCAGCTTCCCGCTCGGCCACGATGGCCTCGAGGCCGGCGCCTTCCGAAACGAACAGCGTCACCTGGCCAGTCTTGTCCATAACGGCCTTCAGGCGCTCGGCTTCTGCTTCGATGTCGAAGGCCATTTCCGGGAGATAGAGGCCGTCGATGCTCTTCATGGCGGCATTCATCATGAAGCCATCCACATATTCATTGGCACTGGTCTTCTGAATATAGGCGCGGGCTGTCGCCGCCGTCAGCCAGCCGCAGCTTCTGCCCATGACTTCATGGATGACGAGGGTGCGCGGAGCGGCGGTCTGTTCGTTGCTGACATTGTCGAAGAAATGCGCGCCGACTTCGGCCGCCGTCCAGGCGCCGAGGGACTGGCGGATCGGCACGACATCGTTGTCGACCGTCTTCGGCAGGCCGACCACGGTCAAGTTATAGCCGTTGGCGCCGAGGTAGGCGGCAAGATCGGCTGCGGTCGTGTTGGTGTCGTCACCGCCAATTGTATGGAGAATGGTGACGCCGTCGGAGGCGAGGCGCTCGGCGGCCACGCGCAGCGGATTTTCGCCTTCCTTGACGAGACCGCGTTTGACGCAGTCGGCGGCGTTGGTGAGCTTGACGCGGCTGTTGCCGATCGGCGAGCCGCCGTAGCGGTGCAATAGATGTGCACGCTCGCGCATGCCAGGCGTCACCTCGATGCGGTCACCCAGCAGAACGCCCTGATAGCCGGAGCGATAGGCTATAATGTCGAGATCGGGCGCAACGTCGCTGTAGCGCTGGATCAGGCCGCCGACCGCAGAGGAGAGACAGGGCGCCAATCCGCCGGCGGTGAGCATTGCGACTTTCTGTTTGGCCATGGGTATCCTCCTCGCAGCCGGGCTGCCTCATTTCGGTGATTGCCTCGGAATGGATGCGACAGGCGGGCATGGCTGTAAAGTAAAGAATTTAAGAAATGCGTGCTTGCTTTTTCATCCGGGCAATGAGTTGCCCGATCCGGCGGAATCGCAAATCACAGCTTCGAACACGCCATCATTACCGAATTGTGAAAAGTGTTTTCGTCTGTGCGACCAATGGACTCCTTGCAATCGCAACCATTATTTGATCAACGTGTTTCTATTCAGAAGGGGTAATTGAGACCATCATGTCGTTTTGGGAAAAATTGCTGAATGCTGTTGGTGGCACCGCTGGCAATGCCCTGTCGGCAGTGGTCGAAGCCATTCGTACGCTGTTCGAAGGCGATCCGGAGACCCGCCGCAAGGTGGCCTTTTCCGTCGCTATCATCGCGCTTTCCGCCAAGATGGCGAAGGCCGATGGCGTGGTGACCGAAAACGAGGTCAACGCCTTCCGTGAGATTTTCGAATTTCCGCCGGATCAGGCGAAGAACGTCGCACGTCTTTATAATCTGGCACGCCAGGACGTTGCGGGCTACGAGGCCTATGCAGAAAAGCTGTCGTCGCTCTGCGTCACCTGCGCGAAGAATTGCCCGGTGCTGGAAGACGTGCTCGATGGTCTCTTCCATATCGCCAAGGCTGATGGTCTGATCCACGAGAAGGAAATGGCCTTCCTGCAGCATATTGCTCAGATCTTCCATATGAGCGAGCAGCGTTTCGAACAGATCATGGCGCGCCATGTCAGCGCCGGCGGCCGCGATCCCTACAAGGTGCTCGGCGTATCGCCCCAGGACGATTTCACGACCATCCGTCGCCGCTATCATGGCCTGGTCTATGAGAATCACCCTGACCGCCTCGTCTCGCGCGGTGTGCCGGAGGAATTCCACCTCATCGCCAATGAGCGCATGGCGGCGCTCAATGCAGCCTACGCGGAAATCGAGAAAGAACGCCGCGCTGCATGAGTTCCTTTGCGGCAGATTTTTCCGGTGCCAGCGTGCAGCCGTCGCCGAACCATGGCGAGCGGCGGGACGGGCGCAAGCCAGACATGATCCTGCTGCACTATACCGGCATGGGCACGGCCGAAGGCGCGCTTGATTGGCTCTGTCGCGACGAGAGCCAGGTGTCGAGCCATTACTTCGTCTTCGAGGATGGGCGGGTGATCCAGCTCGTACCGGAGGAACGTCGTGCCTGGCATGCCGGCAAGAGCGTCTGGCATAACGAGGCCGACATCAATTCGCTGTCGATCGGCATCGAAATCGCCAATGCCGGTCATCCCGGCGGGCTGCCGGATTTTCCCGATGCACAGATCGAGGCGGTCATCGAACTGTGTCGTGATTGCGGCCATCGCTGGGCGATTTCACCTGAGCGTGTGCTTGCACACTCCGATGTCGCTCCTGTTCGCAAGGTCGATCCGGGCGAAAAATTTCCGTGGGCGCGACTGGCCGAAGCGGGCGTCGGCCACTGGGTCGAACCGACGCCGATCACCGGCGGGCGGTTCTTTCAGAGGGGCGATGTCGGGCAGCCGATCGAGGCTTTGCAATCCATGCTCTCGCTCTATGGTTATGAAACGGAAATTACAGGCGAATTCTCCACAAAACTGGCGGGAGACGTCGAGGCTTTCCAGCGCCATTTTCGCCAGGAGCGAGTGGATGGGATCGCCGATTTTTCGACCATCGATACACTTCATCGTTTGCTGTCCGCGCTGCCTCGCTTCTCCTAAGGGTAGGTGGGCCTCGTTTTTACGGTGGAATAGACGCCGTAACGCTCAAAATGCGTAACGTGCTTCAGCGCCACATCATTTCCCTATTATCTCCGCATTGGGCTGGTCTAACGGCGCCCGCTTGAACGGCGGTCGCGCAAGTTAGTTTGTGTGTCGCGCGGCCGTAAAGAATAACGGGGACCGTGAACTCCGGCGGCTCTTTTTGCCTCCCGCCGGACTGATGGCTTGTGCTGTCCACGGTTCCGCGCTCGGAGACAAAAGACTAAATGAAAAATCTGATTGTTGCGGCGGCAGCGTGCGTGAGCGTACTGCTGACAGGATATGATTGCGCCTATGCCGACCCCCACGGCGAGAAAACCCAGACCGTCCCCCTGCAGATCATTACGCGTACGGTCGGCTATCCAATGCCGAGTGTCCCCGCCGAATTGAGAGATGCGGAAAACTCCTTCACGACGCAAAATCCCTATTCGGCGCTGATTACCAAATACGCTAAGCAGAACGGCGTGCCGGTCGAATTGGCGACCGCGGTCATTCAGATCGAAAGCAATTTCAATCCAAAACGGCGCGGTAGTGCCGGCGAGATCGGCCTGATGCAGATCAAGCCCACGACCGCAAAGCTGATGGGCTATTCGGGCAGTGCCAAGGGACTTTACGATCCCGAGACGAACATCAAGTTCGGCATGAAATACCTCGCCGCGGCACAGCAACTTGGCGGTGGACCAACCTGCAACACCATCCTCAAATACAATGCCGGTCATGCAGCAACGCGCATGAATCCGGTCTCGCAGAAATATTGCGGTAAGGTGCTGGCGCTCCTCGATTAATCGCCGCTTTTAAGAGGATTGCGGGTGGGGCGGACTCGCTTTCCATGTTATCGAATTTGCGATCATTTGCGAGGGACATAACATGGCAGCGGATTTCAGGTTCATCGTCGTCGGTCGAGGAATGATGGGGGCTGCTGCCGCGCGCCATCTGGCCAAACAGACAGACGGCATAGCCGTCATCGGCCCGGACGAGCCCGAAGACCGTGTGAACCACCAGGGCGTTTTCGGCAGTCACTATGACGAAGGCCGGATCACCCGCACCATCGATCCCGACGCCGACTGGGCGCGGCTCGCCAACCGTTCGATCGGCCGCTATGCGGAGATCGAGCGCGACAGCGGCATTCAATTCTACGCCCCGGTCGGCTGCCTTGTGGTCGGGTCCAAGCGTGGCGGCGCCCATGACTACGTCAGCAATGTCGTCGATGCGGCAGCTCGGCTCGGTGTCCGGACGGAGCTTCTGGACGACGCTGCGCTGAAGGCGAAATTCCCCTTCTTCTCCTTTGCTGAAGGCAGCGAGGGCGTCTACGAGCCGAAAGGCGCGGGACATATCAGCCCGCGGCGGCTGGTGAAGGCACAGTCGTTGCTGGCGGAGAAGGCGGGGGCTCGCGTCATCAAGCAGACGGTTGTCTCGATCCGCGACGAGGACCGTCTGGCGGTCGTCACAACGGCGGAAGGCGAGACGTTCCGGGCGGAGAGAGTCCTGCTTGCCGCCGGCAGTTTCTCCATTGCCGAGAATCTGTTGCCGCAGCCGGTTGAAGTGAAGGTTTATGGTCGCACTGTGGCTTTCTTCGAGGTGGGCGAGGCGGAGGCCGAGGCGCTCTCGGCCATGCCGTCGCTGATATCTTCGAGGCCTGACCATACCGACAGCATCTACCTGCTGCCGCCGATCCGCTATCCTGACGGGAAATACTACATCAAGATCGGCGGCGATCCAGACGATCTCCAGTTCGAAAACGAGCCGGATTTGCGTAAGTGGTTTCGAACCGCCGGTCGCGACAAGGCACGCGATCACCTGACGCGGATCATCCACGACCTGGTTCCGAGCCTGACAGGGCCATCGACGTTCACCAATTCCTGTGCCGTTTCCTATTCGCCGACTGGCTATCCCATGATCGGTTACACGTCGTCACCACGCGTAGCGGTGCTAACGGGTGGCTGCGGCACGGCGGCGAAGAGTTCGGACGAGATCGGCAGGCTCGGCGCCGAACTGCTGCTCGAAGGCCGAATCAAGGACGACGGCTACCGCACGGATTTCTCTGCACATTTCCGTACTTAGGTCCGAACGGAAATAAAGCTGCATATTTCGATGGCAATTGCCGGCGCTCTCGGCTAATGGAGCCCTGCCAGTTGGCCGGGCAGCCGCGCCTCACCAATGCCGAAAGGCGGTGGGGTGAGGAAAGTCCGGGCTCCACGGAAACACGGTGCCGGATAACGTCCGGCGGGGGCAACCTCAGGGAAAGTGCCACAGAAAGCAAACCGCCTGGTCTTCGGATCGGGTAAGGGTGAAAGGGTGGGGTAAGAGCCCACCGCGTCTCTGGCAACAGCGGCGGCACGGTAAACCCCACCGGGAGCAAAACCGAATAGGGATGACGCGGATCGCGAAAGCGGTCCAGCCCGTTTCCGGGCCGGTCATCCGGGTGGGTTGCAAGAGGCGGCGCGCAAGCGTCGTCCCAGATGAATGGCTGCCACGTTCCGGCCTCGGCCGGAGCCATACAGAACCCGGCTTACAGGCCAACTGGCAAATCATATTTTCGACCGGCGTCGATGCTCGTCATTGCCCTGTGGAAACAATTTCTCAGACCGCCAAAAGCCTTGGTTTTTCGGTCTTCCGACCGTGTCGGCGGAGGGGTTTTCGTCTGTGAAAACAATCCGTTTTGGATCGGCGGTTCAGGGCGATCATAACCTTTCGTTAAACTTAACGGGTTATGAATATTCAGGCTGTGGCCACGTCTCTGTGGCTTCATCCCATTGACGCCCATATGGTCCCATGGTATCCCAAAAGCACACTGCACAAGGGCAAATCATCGCCCATTCATCGCAAAGCCATGATCCCTCCTTTCTTGGGGGTGTCGGAAGAGTATTCTCTCTTTCGGCTTGCGAAGCTGTGTCCGATTTTGGCTATGTCTGCGGGCGAATGATCGCCCGTAAGTCATGGGAAACGGGTGTTTCGCGTCATGAACCGCTTCCTATCGAATGCGACCAACAGGATCGATGCCAAGGGCCGGGTATCCGTGCCGGCGGCATTTCGTTCCGTGCTGGCGGAGCGCAATATCCAGGAGCTGTATTGTTTCCAGGATTTTGTGTTTCCGGCGATCAGCGTCGGCGGTCTCGATCTGCTCGATCGGTTCGAGCGGCAGATTGCGGCGGACGATCCTTTTTCGCCGGCGGCGAACCAGATGTCGCTCCTCATTCACGGGGGCGGGGTCTTTATGAGGCTCGATGCGGAAGGGCGGCTGATGGTCACGGATTTTATCCGCGGTTTCACCGGTATCGCCAACGAGGTGACCTTCGTTGGTCGGGCGGATCATTTTCAACTGTGGCAGCCGGAGGCTTTTCAGGTCTTGCAGGCGCAGGCACGAGAGGAGCGCAAGCTGGCGGGCAGGCGCTCAGAATAGAACGGGGAAACGGAATGGCGGCGAATCCTGGCGGAGGCTCGACTGATGCTGGTGGCGGACCGGTTCGTCACATTCCGGTTCTTCTTGCTGAGGTGCTTGAGGCGCTGGCACCGGCCGCCGGCAAGGTCATTCTCGACGGCACGTTCGGTGCTGGTGGCTATACCTCTGCTATTCTGTCTGGTGGTGCCGATGTGATCGCGCTCGATCGTGATCCGACGGCGATCGCGGCGGGGCAGGCGATGGTTGCCGCTCATGCGGGTCATCTTTCACTTATTCGTTCGCAGTTTTCGCAGCTTGCCGATCATGCGCCGCAGGGTGGGCTCGATGGTGTCGTGCTCGATATCGGTGTCTCTTCCATGCAACTCGACGAGGCCGAGCGCGGTTTCTCGTTCAATAAGAACGGCCCGCTCGACATGCGCATGTCGGCAAGTGGCGTATCGGCCGCCGATGTCGTCAACCGCGCCAAGCTCGCCGATCTCATCCGTATCTTCGCCTTCCTCGGGGAAGAAAAGCAGGCGCCGCGCATTGCCCATGCGATCGAAAAGCGTCGGGCGGAAGCGCCGTTCGTTACGACCCGCGATCTCGCTGGTCTGATCGAGATCGTCACGCCGCGAAAGGCCAAGGACAAGATCCATCCGGCGACCCGTGTTTTCCAGGCGCTGCGCATTTTCGTCAACGACGAGCTTGGCGAATTGGCGCAGGCGCTGTTTGCGGCCGAGCGCGTGCTGAAGCCCGGCGGGCGTCTGGTTGTCGTTACCTTTCATTCACTGGAAGACCGGATCGTCAAGAAGTTCTTCGCCGATCGCTCCGGCCGTGCCACCGGTTCTCGTCATATGCCCATGGTTCATGAGCGGCTCGCGACCTTCGATCCGATCGGCAAGTCGATGGTTTCGGCAAGCGATGCGGAAGCGGAGGCCAATCCGCGGGCGCGTTCGGCCAAGCTGCGCGCGGGTCTTCGCACCGCTGCGCCCGCCGAGGCTGCCGATCTCTCGATCTTCGATCTGCCCAATCTCGCCAGTCTCGGAAAGCTCGGAGGTTGATATGCTGAAGACTTTTGACATCGTCCTGATTGGCGTCATGACAGCGATGGCCACCGTGACCTACACGATCAAGCATCGTGCCGAACTGAAGCTCGAAGAGGTTCACCGCCTCGAATCGGAAATCAAGCTGGAGAAGGACACGATCGAGCTTCTGAAGGCGGATTGGGCGCTGGTCGTGCAGCCAAACCGCCTGGAGCGATTGGTCAACAACTACAGCAGCGAACTCAAATTGCAGCCGACGCTGTCGACGGCGATTGTTCAGCCGAGCGAATTGCCGATGCTCCGCTCGCAGGTTCCGCCGGAAACCGTCGCCGATGCCAAGGATGCCGCCACGCCTGACAAGACGACCAAGGCCGGAAATGCGAAACCCCACTCGAGCGCCAGCGCGGCATCGAAGAGTGGCGACACGACGGATGCCGAGATCAGGAAGGCGATCGCCGATGTCGCCGCCGCTCCCGCGCCGCGTCCGGTCGCCAAGGCGCCGTCGCTGCTGAAGCGCAAAAAACAAGAAGTCGACAATATCGCAACGGGATCGGTGGACGAGTGATGTCTTTTCTTTCGCGCATCATGGTCTTGAAAAGCAAGGCACATTTCTCCACCGACGGCAATAACCGCCCGAATGACGGCTTTGGCCGTTCGACCTTCGAAGGTGCCCGTAAGCGCAAGTCTAATCAGGCCAAAAGCCGCGTCATTCTGTTGGTTGCGAGCTTTGCCGTTGTCTACTGCATCATCGGCGGTCGTCTTGCTCAGTTCGCCATGACGCCGCCGGATACGACGTCGAGCATCCTGCCGCCGGACCGGCTGATGGCATCGCGCCCCGATATCGTCGACCGCAACGGCGCACTGCTTGCGACCGATATCCGCACGGTGTCGCTGTTTGCCGAACCGAACAAGATCATCGATCCCGATGAAGCGGTCGAGCAATTGCGCACCGTGCTGCCCGATCTCGACACCAAGGGCACCTATAAAAAGCTGGCCGTCAAAACCTCGCATTTCGCCTGGCTTCGCCGCCAGTTGACGCCGAAACAGCAGAGCCAGATCCTGGCGCTCGGCATTCCCGGCATCGGTTTCCGTCCGGAAAAACGCCGCTTCTATCCCGGCGGTTCGACCGCTGCCCATATTCTCGGCTACGTCAATATCGACAACCGCGGCGTCACCGGTATGGAGAAATATATCGACGACCAGGGGCTTGCCGATCTCGCGGCTGCCGGCATGACCACCGACCAGCCGCTGCAGCCGGTGAAGCTGTCGATCGATCTTCGCGTGCAGGACATCGTGCATGACGCCGTCGTCAATGCCGTCAATAATTTCCAGGCAAAGGGTGCCGGTGCCGCGGTGCTCGACGCCCGCACCGGCGAAGTGCTGGCCATGGCGTCGGCACCCGATTTCGATCCGAATTATCCGAACGAAGGCGCTGCAGAAGGCTGGCTGAACCGTATGACGAACGGCACGTTCGAAATGGGATCGACGTTCAAGACCTTCACCATGGCGATGGCGCTTGATGCTGGCAAGGTGACGCTGCGCGATGCCTTCGACGCCACCAATCCGATCCGCATCGGCGGCTTCACCATTCACGACTTCCACGGTCAGCATCGTGTGCTGACGGTTCCGGAAATCTTCCAGTATTCGTCCAACATCGGCACGGCAAAGATTGCCGACATAGTCGGTATCGACGCGCACAAGGAATTCCTGACGCGGATGGGGCTGCTCACCAAGTTGAACACCGAGCTGCCGGAAGTGAAGATGCCGACGCAGCCGCGCGTGTGGAAGAAGATCAACTCGATTACCATCTCCTTCGGCCACGGCGTCTCCACCACGCCGCTGCAGACAGCGGTTGCCGGTGCGGCTCTCGTCAATGGCGGCAAGCTGATCGAGCCGACCTTCCTGCCGCGGACCCGCGAACAGGCCGACGCGATCGCCAAGACTGTCGTCAAGAAGAGCACGAGCGACGACATCCGCTTCCTGCTCGATTTCAACGGCTCCAAGGGTTCCGGCCGCGCCGCTCGCGTGCCCGGCTACGATGTTGGCAGTAAAACCGGCACGGCCGACAAGGTCGTCAACGGCCACTATTCGCATACGCTGAACTTCAACACCTTCCTGGCTGCCTTCCCGATCGACAATCCGCAATATGTCATCATGACCTTCTGCGACGAGCCGAAGACCGGTGAACATGGCGGCACGATCTCGGCATACACGGCGGCGCCGATCGCTCGCGATATCATCGCCCGGGCAGCGCCGATCCTCGGAATCCAACCGAGTTTCGGAAACGGTAACTCCGCCTTGCTGGTGTCTTATTAAGCGTGAAAGAATAAACGGGTCGATTCGCGAGGGGCGGACTGATCAAGAACGAAAAGTATATTCGATGAACTTGCGGGATATTGCCGGAAATGCGTTTCCGGAACTCAATGAACAAATTGGCGGGACACTTGGCGATCTTGAGATAACAGGCCTTTCCGCCGATAGCCGTAAGGTTGCGCCCGGCATGGCTTTCATAGCTGTCGCCGGCACGAAGGCCGATGGCGCAAGTTTCATTGCTGATGCCGTTTTGCGTGGTGCATCTGTCATTGTTGCCGGCCAGGGTGCGGTCGCCGCTGGTGCGCCGCTGTTGACCGTTGCGGAGCCGCGGCGTTTCCTCGCCGTTGCTGCTTCCCGCTTTTACGACAGGCAACCGGAGACGATGGTCGCCGTTACCGGCACCGCCGGCAAGACCTCCGTCGCTTCTTTCACTCGGCAGATATGGGCGCATGCGGGCCATCCGGCGGCAATGATTGGAACGACCGGTGTTATATCACCGACGCGTAACGATTACGGTTCGCTGACGACACCCGATCCGGTGTCGCTGCATCAGTTGCTTGCCGAGCTTTCGGATGAGGGCGTCACCCATGCGGCGATGGAAGCCTCCAGCCATGGCCTCGACCAATTCCGCCTCGATGGCGTCAGGCTTGCTGCTGCCGCCTTCACCAATCTCGGCCGCGACCATATGGACTATCACCCGACCGTCGAGGATTACCTGGCCGCCAAGATGCGGCTGTTCAGGGATCTGCTGCCGAAAGGCTCGCCGGCCGTGATCTTTGCCGACGATGCGTGGTCGGAACAGGCGATTGCCGCTGCGCGCAACGCGGGGCAGGATATACGCACTGTCGGCCGCAAGGGCGATTTCCTGGCGTTGAAGCGTGTCGAGCATTTCCGTCATAAGCAGATCGCGGAAGTGCATCTGGGTGACGATATTTTCGAGGTTCACATCCCGCTTGCCGGCGATTTCCAAGTGGCCAATACGCTCGTTGCCGCCGGTCTTGCCATTTCCACCGGCGTTGCCGCGCCGGTTGCCATGGCGGCGCTGGAAAAGCTCTCCGGCGCTTCCGGGCGATTGGAGCTTGTCGGTCATACCCATGATGGCGCACTTGCCTATGTTGACTATGCGCACAAGCCGGATGCCTTGGAAAATGTGCTGAATTCGGTGCGGCCGTTCACCACCGGCCGTGTCATCGTCGTCTTCGGCTGCGGCGGCGACCGCGATCGCGGCAAGCGGCCGATCATGGGCGAAATCGCCTGCCGTCTAGCCGATGTGGTTGTGGTCACCGACGACAATCCGCGCTCCGAAGAGCCGGCGGCGATCCGCGCCGAGATCATGGCCGCGGCACCCTGCGCCACCGAGATCGGCGATCGCGCCAAGGCGATCCGCGAGGCAGTCGGCATGCTGAAATCCGGCGATACGCTGATCGTCGCGGGCAAGGGGCATGAGGAAGGTCAGACGATCGGCAGCGTGACGCTGCCTTTCTCCGACCATGCCGAACTGCGCAAAGCACTGGAGGAGGTAAAGTCTTGAGCTGGCTATGGACAACTGAAGACATGATCGCCGCCATTGCGGGCCGCTCCTTCGGAGTGCTGCCTGAGGGCGTTACGGGGATTTCCATCGACAGCCGTTCGATCAAGCCGGGCGAAGCTTTCTTCGCCATCAAGGGCGATCGCGTCGATGGCCATGACTACGCCAACTTGGCGATGGCGAACGGCGCGGCGTTGATCGTGATCAGCGAGGCGCGGTTGCCGGCGATGGGCCGGCTGACCGTGCCAAAGATCGTTGTCGACGACGTATTGGCTGGGCTCGCCAGGCTTGGCGTTGCCGCCCGTCAGCGTACGCAGGCGAGCATCATCGCTGTGACTGGCTCGGTCGGCAAAACCACCACAAAGGAGATGCTGCGCCGGACATTGTCGCCCTCGGGCAAGGTGCATGCCTCCGTCGCCTCCTTCAACAATCATTGGGGCGTGCCGCTGAGTTTGGCGCGCATGCCTCAAGATACGGATTTCGGTGTTTTCGAGATCGGCATGAACCATCCGGAGGAGATCCGGCCGCTGACGAGAATGGTGCAGCCGCATGTGGCGATCATCACCACGATTGCGCCGGCCCATCTCGGCAATTTCAAGAACATCACCGAGATTGCCGCTGCCAAGGCGGAGATTTTCGACGGCGTCGTGCCGGGCGGTCACGTCATCCTCAACCGGGACAACGATCAGTTCGATTTCCTGGAGCGCGCTGCGTTGGCCGCCGGCGTCGAGCATGTGCACAGTTTCGGCCAGCATGCCAAGGCGGATGTGCGGCTCGCGGAATTTAACGCCTCGGAAGAGAATTCGACGCTGTGGCTGACAATTGGCGGCGAGACGATGGAAGTGGCGATCGGAGCGCCAGGCCGGCATATCGCGGAAAACGCGCTGGCTGTCCTCGGTGCAGTGATGCTCGTCGAGGCCGATCTCGACAAGGCGGTCGATGCGCTGGCGACGCTGCAGGCGGAAAAGGGCAGGGGGCAGCGCCATAAGCGCGCAATCGCCAATGGCTACTTCACGCTGATTGATGAAAGCTACAACGCCAACCCTGCATCCATGCGCGCGGCCATCGCGCTGCTGGCGACATCTTCGCCGGATGCCAATGTCGGCGCTAGAGCGGGCAGGCGGATCGCCATCCTCGGCGATATGCTGGAAATGGGGGATTATGCCCAGAGAGTGCATGCCAATCTTGCCGGTCCGCTGCTGGCGGCAGGCATCGAGCATGTCTGGCTGGCAGGTCCGGAGATGGCGGCGTTGAGGGATGCGCTGCCGGAAAGTGTTCATGTCGAATATCGTGAGACGACGGAGGAGCTCTCGGAATTCGTGATCAACTCGGTCGCCCCTGGCGACGTTTTGATGGTGAAATCGTCGCTGGGGATAGGATTCGGGAAGATCGTGGCAGCTTTGCTTGACAAGTTTCCAGCATTTGCCGACACGGAGCCCCACTCCCATCAGGGGCTTTAGAAAGGGCTCTTATGCTGATCTGGCTTGCCGAACTGTCGGACCACGTTCATTTTTTCAGTACTCATTTCAGATTTCTCAATCTGTTCAGATACATCACGTTCCGCACCGGCGGCGCTTTGTTCACTTCGGCGTTGATCGTCTTCCTCTTCGGGCCGCGAATCATCTCTTCCCTGCGTGTACGCCAGGGTAAGGGCCAGCCGATTCGCGCCGACGGTCCGCAGACTCATTTCAAGAAGGCAGGTACGCCGACCATGGGCGGGCTGATGATTTTGGCCGGCATCGTCGTGTCGTCAATGCTTTGGGCCGATCTTGCCAACGTCTATGTGGTCGCGACGCTGCTGGTGACATTGGGCTTCGGTGCCATCGGCTTCTATGACGATTATCTCAAGGTAACGAAGCAGAGCGATAAGGGCTTTTCCGGCCGCGCCCGCCTCGGCATCGAATTCGTCATCGCCGCCATTGCCGTCTATTTTATGATGAGTACGGCATTGTCCTCCGGTACCGCCGGTTCGACCTTCGGTTCGTCGATCGCGTTCCCGTTCTTCAAGAATTTCATGCTCAATCTCGGCATGTTCTTCGTGCTGTTCGGTGCTTTCGTCATCGTTTCCGCCGGTAACGCTGTCAACCTGACCGACGGTCTCGACGGGCTTGCCATCGTGCCGGTCATGATTGCCGCCGCCTCCTTCGGCGTTATCGCCTATCTCGCCGGCAACTATGTCTTCGCCGACTATCTGGCGATCAACTTCGTGCCCGGTACCGGCGAATTGGCCGTGGTGTTGGGCGCTGTTATCGGCGCCGGCCTCGGCTTTCTCTGGTTCAATGCGCCGCCGGCGGCCATTTTCATGGGCGACACCGGTTCTCTTGCGCTGGGCGGCATGATCGGTTCGGTGGCAGTTGCTACCAAGCATGAGATCGTCATGGCGATCATCGGCGGTCTCTTCGTGCTGGAGGCGCTTTCGGTCATCATCCAGGTCGGTTTCTTCAAGATGACCGGCCGGCGCGTCTTCCTGATGGCGCCGATCCACCATCACTTCGAGAAGAAGGGCTGGACGGAAAGCCAAGTGGTCGTGCGCTTCTGGATCGTTGCGGTCATCCTGGCGATGATCGGCCTCTCGACCTTGAAGCTTCGGTGAGGCGGCGATGATCCCTGTCACCACGCTCAAGGGGAAAAAGGTCGCATTGTTCGGCCTCGGTGGCTCGGGTTTTGCCACCGCGCGGGCGCTTGTCGCCGGTGGTGCCGAGGTGACTGCCTGGGACGACAATCCCGACAGCGTGGCGAAGGCTGCGGCCGAAGGTATCCCGGCCGCCGATCTCAGAACGATCGACTGGAGCGGCCTCTCGGCATTCGTGCTGTCGCCCGGCGTGCCGCTGACGCATCCGAGGCCGCACTGGACCGTCGATCTCGCTCACGCAGCCGGTGTCGAGATCATCGGCGATGTCGAGCTCTTCGTCCGCGAGCGGCGGGCGCATGCGCCGGAGTGCCCCTTCATCGCCATCACCGGCACCAACGGCAAGTCGACCACGACGGCATTGATTGCCCATATCCTGCACTCGAGCGGCCGCGATACGCAGCTCGGTGGCAATATCGGTACGGCCATCCTGACGTTGGAGCCGCCGAAGGCGGAGCGCTACTACGTCGTCGAATGCTCTTCCTATCAGATCGATCTCGCCCCGACCCTCAATCCTTCCGCCGGCATTCTACTCAATCTGACGCCCGATCATCTCGACCGGCACGGCACGATGCAGCATTATGCCGATATCAAGGAACGGCTGGTGGCCGGCAGCGGCGTTGCCGTCATCGGCGTCGACGACAGCTATTCTTCGCTGATTGCCGATCGCGTCGAACGGGCGGGCGGCAAGGTTACCCGCATCTCGCGCCGGCATGCGTTGGCTGACGGGCTTTATGCCGAAGGCAGCCGCATCGTCCAGGCATCGACTGGGGCAACCTCGGACATTGCCGATCTCGACGGCATCCAGACGCTGCGCGGCGGTCACAATGCGCAGAATGCCGCGGCGGCGATAGCCGCATGTCTGGCTGTCGGTGTTTCCGCTGACGATATCCGCGCCGGGCTCAAATCCTTTCCTGGCCTCAAGCATCGCATGCAGCCGGTCGGCCGGCGTGGCCGCGTCGTGTTCGTCAATGATTCCAAGGCGACCAATGCGGATGCCGCCGCACCTGCGCTCTCGAGCTACGATCATATCTACTGGATCGCCGGCGGCCTGCCGAAAGAAGGCGGTATCACGACGCTGGCGCCGCTCTTCCCGCGCATAGCCAAGGCCTACCTGATCGGTGAAGCGGCACCGGCCTTCGCGGCGACGCTCGGCGAGCAGGTGCCCTACGAAATATCCGGCACTTTGGAGCGCGCTGTCGCCCATGCCGCAGCCGACGCCGACAGGGACGAACACGAGACGGCGGCGGTGATGTTGTCACCGGCTTGCGCAAGCTTCGATCAGTACAAGAATTTCGAGGTCAGGGGTGATGCCTTCGTCAGCCACGTGGCTGCGGTCGAAGGTGTCACCATGCTGGTCGGGTCAGCAACAGGAGGCGATTGATATGGTAAGCCGCGTTGAGCGTGGGGCCTTGGCCGAATGGTTCTGGACCATCGACCGTATTTTCCTGGCATTGTTCATCCTGCTGATCGGCATCGGCTTCATGCTCTCGTTCGCGGCGTCGCCCGCCGTCGCCGAGCGCATCGGGCTCGAACCCTTCCATTTCGTCAAGCGTCACGCCTTGTTTCTGGTTCCGGCGATCGCGACGATGATTGGCATCTCCTTCATGACGCCCCGGCAGGTGCGCCGTACGGCGGTCATTCTGCTGATCGTCTCGCTGGCGATGATGCTGTTCGCCTTGTTCTTCGGTATCGAGGTCAAGGGATCGCGGCGCTGGGTCAACATCGCGGCGCTCTCCATCCAGCCATCAGAATTCATGAAGCCGGCCTTCGTCGTCGTCTGTGCCTGGCTGTTTGCGGAGCATGCGCGCCAGCCGGAAATTCCGGGCAATCTCTTCGCCATCATCCTCTTCGGCATCGTTGCTGCACTCCTAGTTGCCCAGCCCGACCTTGGGCAGACGATTCTCACTACCGCCGTCTGGGGCGGCATGTTTTTCATGGCCGGCATGCCCTGGCTGTGGATCGGAGTGCTCGGCGGCCTCGGCGTCGGTGGCTTCGTGGCGGCCTATTATGTCTTTCCCCACGTGGCGCTCCGCGTCGACAAGTTCATGACCGGCGAGGGCGATACGTTCCAGGTCGATACCGCCAAGGAAGCAATCATTCACGGCAATTGGTTCGGCGTCGGGCCGGGTGAAGGCATCGTCAAGCGCATCATTCCGGACGCCCATACCGACTTCATCTTCTCGGTGGCTGCCGAGGAATTCGGTGTCGTCTTCTGCATGGTGCTCGTCTGCATCTTCGCCTTTCTGGTGCTGCGCGGCCTGTCGCATGCTTATAAGGAAAAGAATGATTTCAACCGCTTTGCCGTTGCAGGCCTGGTGCTGCAGATCGGTATCCAGTCTATCATCAATGTCGGCGTGAACCTGCAATTGCTGCCCGCCAAGGGCATGACCCTGCCGCTGATCTCCTATGGCGGCTCGTCGATGACCGCCATCTGTGTGACGGCGGGCTTCATCCTGGCCCTGACGCGCCATCGGCCGGAAAAGAGGGCGCAGGATCGCAGCCTCTTTCGTGTGACGCATGGATTGCCGGCGGAGTGATCGCATTGGCCCCATCTGCGCTTTATCCCCATCTCCCGGACAACGCCTATTCTTCGGTCGCTTTCGCGAAGATGGGAGTCTATGAAGGAGGTTTGAAGCGCTTCAGTGACGCGGGCATGGCGGCTTCCTATATTAGGGAGATGCCCTCGCGCAGGGGGTATTCGCGGGAGCGAAGATCATGAGTAAAGGTATTATCCTGCTTGCCGCCGGCGGAACCGGCGGCCACGTCTTTCCGGCCGAGGCATTGGCCCACAAGCTGAAGGAGCGCGGTTATTCCGTGCACCTCGTCACCGACAGTCGCGCGGAACGCTATGCCGGCAAGTTTCCGGCTGATGAGATTCATGTGGTGCCGTCGGCAACGATCGGTTCGAAGAATCCCATCAAGGTCGCAAAGTCGCTTTGGACGCTGTGGACCGGCATGCGCGCCGCACGCAAGCTGATCCGCAATATCAGGCCGCTCTGCGTTGTCGGCTTCGGCGGTTATCCGACCATACCGCCGTTGCTTGCTGCGACCCGCATGGGCGTGCCGGCGATGATTCATGAGCAAAACGCTGTGATGGGACGCGCGAACAAGGCGCTCGCCGCCCGTGTCCAGGCGATTGCTGGCGGCTTCCTGCCGGAAAAGGGCGGCGCGTTTCCGGAGAAGACGGTGACGACAGGCAATCCCGTGCGGCCGGCCGTGATCGAAGCGGCGAAGCAGCCCTATGTGCCGTCCGGCCCGGATGATCCTTTCAATCTGGTCGTCTTCGGCGGCAGCCAGGGTGCGCAATACTTCTCCAAGGCAATGCCGACGGCGATCAGCCTGTTGGAGGAGCCGCTGCGCAAGCGCCTGCGCATCACGCAGCAGGTGCGTCCCGAGGATATGGAGACGGTCAATAGCTGCACCAGGCGGCTGGAGATGGGCGCCGAAGTCGCGCCGTTCTTCACCGATATGGCTGAGCGCATCGGCGCCGCCCATCTCGTCATCTGCCGGTCCGGCGCTTCCACTGTATCGGAACTCGCCGTCATCGGTCGTCCGGCGATCCTTGTGCCCTATCCCTATGCTCTGGACCACGACCAGGCAGCCAATGCGGCTGCGCTTGCGGCCACGGGTGGCGTGAAGGTCATTGCGCAAGCCGAGCTGACGCCGGAGAAGCTCTCGACGATCCTGCGCGGCGCGATGACGATGCCGGAGAAACTTGCGAAGATGGCGGCTGCGGCCAAACAGGCCGGCAAACCGGCTGCGGCGAGCTTGCTCGCCGATATGGTTGAGGCTATTGCCGCAAAACGTTCAATTCAGGAATTCAAGGGGGCGGGCGTATGAAGCTGCCGAAGGCTATCGGCCTTGTGCATTTTATCGGTATCGGCGGTATCGGGATGAGCGGGATTGCGGAAGTGCTGCATAATCTCGGCCATCGCGTGCAGGGGTCAGACCAGTCGGAAAGCGCCAACGTGCAGCGGCTGCGCGACAAGGGCATCACGGTCCATATCGGTCACAAGGCGGAGAATCTCGGCGACGCGGAAGTCGTGGTCGTCTCCACCGCCATCAAGAAGAGCAATCCCGAACTCACCGCCGCGCGCGAAAAGTTGCTGCCGGTCGTGCGCCGCGCTGAGATGCTGGCCGAGCTGATGCGCTTCCGCAACTCCATCGCCATCGGCGGCACGCACGGCAAGACGACGACCACCTCGCTGGTCGCGACCCTGCTCGAAGCCGGCGGACTTGACCCGACGGTCATCAATGGCGGCATCATCAATGCCTATGGCACCAATGCTCGCATGGGCGAGGGCGAATGGATGGTGGTGGAGGCCGATGAATCGGATGGAACCTTCCTGAAGCTGCCGGCCGATGTCGCCGTCGTCACCAATATCGATCCGGAGCATCTGGATCACTACGGCAATTTCGACGCCGTGCGTGCCGCGTTCCGGCAGTTCGTCGAGAATGTGCCGTTCTACGGCTTCGGCGTCATGTGTCTCGACCATCCGGAAGTGCAGTCGCTGGTCGGCCGCATCGAGGACCGCAAGGTCATCACCTACGGCGAAAATCCTCAGGCCGATGTGCGCTTCATGAATGTGCGCATCGACGGGACGCGCTCGCTGTTCGACATCGAAATTCGCCGGCGCCGCACGGGGAAGGTCATCGAGATCAAGGATCTCGTCATGCCGATGCCCGGCCGTCACAACATTTCCAATGCCACCGCGGCGATCGCAGTCGCCAACCGGCTCGGCATCTCCAATGTGGCGATCGCCAAGGGGCTGGCCTCCTTCGGCGGCGTCAAGCGTCGCTTCACGCTGACGGGCGAATGGAACGGCGTGAAGATTTTCGACGATTACGGCCATCATCCGGTCGAGATCAAGGCCGTGCTGAAGGCGGCGCGCGAAGCCTGCAAGGGCCGCATCATCGCTGTTCACCAGCCGCATCGCTATACGCGCCTGTCGAGCCTGTTCGAAGAGTTTGCCGCCTGTTTCAACGATGCTGACAGCATTTTCCTGGCACCCGTCTATGCCGCCGGCGAAGACCTGATCGAAGGTGCGGATTCGCAAGCTCTGGTGTCGCGCATCAAGGCAGGCGGCCATCGCGATGCGCGCTATCTGCCGTCCCAGGAAGAGCTTGCCCGCATGGTCGCGGAGATTGCGCGACCGGGTGATTTTGTGGTTCTCTTGGGGGCTGGTAGCATCACTTATTGGGCAGCTTCATTGCCAAAGGAATTGGAAGGCCTCTCGGGTAAGTCCGCATGAAACAGGTAAATGGGGAAAAGCTTCTGGCGTCGCTCGGCGACAGCGTAAAGGATATTCGCGGCCGGTTGACGCCGGACGCGCCGATGGATCGCGTCACATGGTTTCGCGCCGGCGGGCTGGCGGAGCTAATGTTCCAGCCGCATGATACGGACGATCTGATCGCTTTCCTGAAGGTGCTGCCGGCCGAAGTGCCGTTGACGGTGGTCGGCGTCGGTTCGAACATCCTGGTGCGCGACGGGGGTATACCGGGTGTCGTTCTGCGCCTCTCGGCGAAGGGCTTCGGTTCGGTCGAGCTCGCCGGTGAGAACCGCATCCTGGCCGGCGCTATTTGCCCGGATAAGCACGTTGCCGCCATGGCCATGGACAACGGTATCGGCGGCTTTCATTTCTATTACGGCATTCCAGGCGGCATCGGTGGCGCAGCGCGTATGAATGCCGGCGCCAACGGCTCCGAGACGCGCGATCGCGTCGTCGAGGTGCATGCAGTTGACCGCAAGGGCAAGAAGCATGTGCTAACCAATGCCGAGATGGGCTACACCTATCGCCATTCGACGGCATCGGACGATCTGATCTTTACGCATGTTCTTTTCGAGGGGTATCCCGAGGATCGGGCCAAGATTCGAGCCGAGATGGATGCTGTGCGGGCGCATCGCGAGACCGTGCAGCCGATTCGGGAAAAGACGGGTGGCTCGACATTCAAGAACCCGGAGGGACATTCTGCCTGGAAGCTGATCGACGAAGCCGGCTGCCGTGGCCTCGTCATCGGCGGCGCGCAGATGTCATCGCTGCACTGCAATTTCATGATCAACATGGGGCAGGCGACCGGCTATGACCTCGAATATCTCGGTGAGCAGGTCCGTCGCGAGGTCTTCGAAAATTCCGGTATCAAGCTGGAATGGGAAATCAAGCGTCTCGGCTGCTTCATGCCCGGCCGCGAGGTCCGGCCGTTCCAGGGTGTGACGACGGAATAACGGGCTCAGATCTGTCTGCAGTTCATAAACTGATTCAATAAAAAGGCCGGGTTTTTGCCCGGCCTTTTCAATTGGTTATGGCGAAGTTCTCAGACTTCGTCGTTGCCTGACAGCAGAATGCCGATCAGCGAAAGAACGGCTGCAATCGTCAGATAGTAACCGACATAGGCGAGGCTGTAATTCGAGGCCAGCCAGGTGGCGATGAAGGGCGCCAGCGAGGCGCCAATAATGCCGCCAAGATTGAAGGTCATCGACGCGCCGGTGTAGCGAACGGCTGTCGGGAACGGAGCAGCAAGCGCAGCACCGATCGGGCCGTAAGTGAAGCCCATCAAGCCGAGACCGATGATCGAGCAAGCGAATGCGCCGCCGAGACCGGCGGTCAGAAGCGTCGAGTAGAACAGGCCGAAGATCAGGATGCCGATCGTCGTCAGGATCAGAACTAGCCGGCGCGAATAGCGATCGGACAACAGGCCAGAAAGCGGGATCATCAGGCCGAAGAAGACCACGCCGACGAGCTGGACGACCAAGAACTGCTGCTGCGAATAACCGAGACCTGCCGGTGTGGCCGTGAGCGGCCTGGTACCCCAGCTCAGCGTGAATGCCGTCATCAGATAGAACAGCACGAAAGTCGCGACCGCGATGATCGTGCCGAGGATGAGACTGCGCAGATGCGAACGGAAAATAACGGCGATCGGAACGGAAACGCGCTCTTCCTTATCGATTGCGCGCTGGAATTCCGGGGTTTCAGTGATCTTCAGGCGCACATAGAGGCCGACTGCAACAAGCGCCAGGCTGATGAGGAACGGAATGCGCCAGCCATAATTCAGGAAGTCCACATCACTCATGCTTTCGCGCAGGATGAGAAAAAGGCCGGCCGAGAAGATGAAGCCGATGGGAGCACCGAGTTGCGGGAACATCGCGTACCAGCTCCGCTTGCCTTCCGGAGCGTTTTCGGTTGCGAGCAACACCGCGCCGCCCCATTCGCCGCCGAGGCCGAGGCCCTGGCCGAGGCGGCAAAGCGCCAGCAGTACCGGCGCGAGAACGCCGATCGACTCATAGGTCGGCAGCATACCGATCACAACTGTCGAGAGGCCCATGGTCATCAGCGCTGCGACAAGCGTCGCCTTGCGGCCGACCCTGTCACCAAAATGCCCGAAGATCATCGCGCCGATCGGACGGGCGAAGAAGGCGATCGAGAATGTTGCGAAAGACTGTAAAGTCGCCGCAGTCGGATCGGCAGCCGGGAAAAACAGCTTTGGGAAGACGATTACCGCCGCCGTCGCATAAACGTAAAAGTCGAAAAATTCTATCGTCGTGCCGATAAGACTCGCGATCAGAACGCGTGCCTTGGAATTCGCAACAACGCTGTTCGATGACGAGGGGGTCGGCGATAAAGGAGATATCGCGTCTGTCATGGTCCCACCAATTTAGATGATGCTAAGGTTATCTTAGCGGTAAGACGTGTCCTTAGCGCAATTTTTGTTCAGCGCAAACGTCTAAGACGCAAGAAACCGGCAACCCTGCCGCAATCGCTGATTTGAGGGCGAATGAGGTCGCATTTGCAATTTAAGCTAGCGTTTATCCAGCAAAGTCTTGACCAGAATCTCGTTCTCGTAAATGTCTTACTTTCGCTCTGGTTGAGGGCTGGGGAGAATAGATTTCATGCAGAAAAAATTAATTGCGGAGTTTCTTGGAACATTTTGGCTGGTGTTTGGTGGCTGCGGAAGCGCAATCTTTGCGGCAGCTTTTCCGAGCCTCGGTATTGGCTTTCTCGGTGTTTCTTTCGCCTTTGGGTTGACCGTGCTCACCATGGCCTTTGCGGTCGGCGGTATATCGGGCGGCCATTTCAATCCGGCGGTGTCGGTCGGTCTTACCGTTGCCGGCCGCTTGCCCGGTTCGCAGCTCATTCCCTACATCATCGCTCAGGTCGTCGGCGCGATCGCTGCCGCGGCTGTGCTTTACCTGATCGCAAGCGGCAAGGTTGATTTCCAGCTCGGCGGTTTTGCGGCCAATGGTTATGGCGAGCATTCTCCGGGCGGCTATTCGCTGGTATCGGCGCTGGTTGCCGAAATCGTGCTGACTCTCTTCTTCCTGATCGTGATTCTCGGTTCGACCAGCAGCAGGGTGCCGGCTGGGTTCGCACCGATTGCCATTGGCCTTGCACTGACGCTGATCCATCTGATCTCGATCCCGATCACCAATACGTCGGTCAATCCGGCCCGTTCCACCGGTCAGGCTCTGTTCGTCGGCGGCTGGGCGCTGCAGCAGCTTTGGCTGTTCTGGGTGGCCCCGATCGTCGGTGGCGCGCTGGGCGGACTCATCTGGAAACTGATCGACGATCGTGACTGATTCAGGGTTGCAATAAGCCTTATGAAGGCCCGCGCCGGAGACCTCGGCGCGGGCCTATTTGTTTAAAAATTTCTAAAAGTGGATATTCAAACATAGCAACTCCATGATTCTAATGGCAGAATTCTTCAACTCGATTTGATTCGGAAAAATTGACTTCGGCGAAAGCGGTCGAAAGTTAACGAAAGTAAACGCTTCATTAACCTTAATGTTGTTCTAATGGAGCATGCAAAGACGTCGCGAGAATCGCTGCTCGGCGCATCGAGCAAACGTCGATTGAAGGTGTGAATTGGGGGTATTGATGGGTGGCAAGCATGTGGCTGTCCTTTTGGGCGGATTTTCCTCGGAGAGGCCGGTTAGCCTGTCTTCGGGAAAAGCATGTGCTGACGCCCTCGAGTTGGAAGGCTTTCAAATCACGCGTGTCGATGTGGAGCGCGATGTGTCCGCGCGCCTTGCAGATCTGAAGCCCGATGTCGTTTTCAATGCTTTGCATGGCCCGTTCGGCGAGGACGGCACCATTCAGGGTATCCTTGAATATCTGCAGATCCCTTACACGCATTCCGGCGTGCTGGCCTCGGCGCTCGCCATGGACAAGTCGCGCGCCAAGAAGGTGGCTGATGGCGCCGGCATTCCTGTGGCCGATTCGCGTGTGATGAACCGTTTCGCCATTACCGGCGAGCATCCGATGAGGCCGCCCTACGTTGTGAAGCCGGTGCGTGAAGGTTCGAGCTTCGGTGTCGTGATCGTCAAGGAAGATCAAACGCATCCACCGCAGATCATTACCTCTTCCGAGTGGCGTTACGGCGACGAAGTGTTGGTCGAGCGCTACATCTACGGCCGGGAGCTGACGTGCGGCGTCATGGGCGATACGGCGCTCGGCGTCACTGAGATCGTGCCGCAGGGCCATAGCTTCTACGACTACGATTCCAAGTATGCGGAGGGTGGATCAAAACACGTCATCCCCGCCAGAATTTCACCGAATCTTTACCAAAAGATACAAACATTATCGTTAAGGGCGCATCAAGCTATCGGCTGCCGTGGCGTCAGTCGATCTGACTTCCGTTATGACGATCGCTTTTCCGAAGAGGGCGAGCTTATCTGGCTGGAAATCAATACCCAGCCGGGCATGACGCCTACCTCGCTGGTGCCCGAAATGGCCGCTCACGCCGGCTACTCTTTTGGTGAATTTCTCCGGTGGATGGTGGAGGACGCGTCTTGTTTGCGCTGACGGTCAAAAATATGAGGCGGTCCCGCCATCGCGTCCCGCTCGCGATCGACGATGTCGAGGATGCGTTTGTGTTGCCGCGCCCGCTGCGTCGTGCCGTGCGTTTCCTCGTGAGCCTTGGTTCCGGACGCGTCAATATTCCGGCTCATACGGGCACGGTTTCCGCTCTCGCTCTGTTCGCTGCGACCGGCCTCTATGGCATGTCGATCGGTGGCCATACGCAGGATGTTGCCCAGGCGACGACGTCGGCTGCTGGCTTTGCCATCGAAGATGTGAAGGTTTCCGGCAACGATCAGACTTCGGAAATCGAAATCCTGCAGCTTCTCGGTCTCGACGGCACGACGTCGCTGGTGGCGCTCAATGTCGATGCGGCTCGTCAGAAGATTGCGAGCCTGCCTTGGGTGCAGGGCGTCGAAGTCCGTAAGGTCTATCCGAAGACGGTCGAAGTGAAGCTCACGGAGCGCAAGGCTTATGCCATCTGGCAGCACGGCTCCGAACTCTCGCTGATCCAGAAGGACGGCAGCGTGATTGCCCCGTTGCGCGACAACAAGTTCGCCAAGCTACCGCTTTTCGTCGGTCGCGATGCCGAAACGGCTGCGGCGTCCATCGATGACGAGTTTGCCAACTGGCCGGATGTTCGCAGCCATGTGAAGGCATTCGTGCGCGTCGCCGGTCGCCGTTGGGATCTCTACCTCGACAATGGCGTGATCATCAAATTGCCGGAAGACAATATCGATGGTGCGCTCGCTCGGCTCACCAAGCTCGACAAGGACGAAAGCCTTCTGCAGCGTGATATCGCAGCCGTCGACCTTCGCCTTGACGACCGTACCGCCATTGAATTGACCCCGGACGCAGCACTTCGCCGCCAGGCGGCGTTGGATGTCAGAACCAAGGCTTTGAAGAAAGCAGGGCAGGATACATGAGCTTATTCAGTTCGTCCCATTTCGGTCTGCCGCGCCTGAAGCCGCTGTCCTCCAAGCGGTCGCACATCGTATCCGTCCTCGACATCGGCTCGACGAAGGTCGTCTGCATGATCGGCCGGCTGACGCCGCGTGAGGAAAGCCAGGTTCTGCCGAACCGCACGCATAATATCGAGATCATTGGCATCGGCCATCAGCGTTCGCGCGGCATCAAGACCGGTGTCATCGCCGATCTCGATGCGCTGGAAAATGTCGTCCGTCTCTCGGTCGACGCCGCCGAACGCATGGCCGGGCTAACCGTAGACAGCCTGATCGTCAATGTTTCGGCCGGTCGCCTTGGCAGCGACATCTACACCGCCACCATCGATCTGGGCGGCCAGGAAGTCGAAGCAAACGATCTGAAGAAGGTGCTTGCCGCCGCCTGCCAGCAGTCGCTCCGTCAGGAACGCGCCGTGCTGCATTCGCTGGCAACCGGCTACTCGCTCGACGGCGAACGCGGTATCCGCGATCCGCTCGCAATGTTCGGTGATGCCTTGGGTGTCGACATGCATGTGGTCACGGCGGAGCGCGCTGCGCTTCGCAACCTCGAACTCTGCATCAACCGGGCGCATCTTTCTGTCGAGGGCATGGTGGCAACACCCTATGCCAGCGGTCTTGCCGCTCTCGTCGATGATGAAGTCGAGCTCGGTTGCGCCGCGATCGACATGGGCGGCGGCACGACGACGATCTCGGTCTTTGCCGAAGGCAAGCTGGTGCACACCGACGCCGTCAGCCTCGGCGGCCATCATGTCACCACCGACCTTGCCCGCGGTCTTTCGACCCGTATCGAGGATGCCGAGCGGCTGAAGGTGGTTCATGCTTCCGCGCTCGCGAATTCTTCGGAAGAGCGCGAACTGATTTCCATCCCGCCGATCGGCGAGGATGAACGCGACCAGCCGACGCAGGTGCCGAAGGCGCTGGTGTCGCGCATCGTCAAGGCGCGCATCGAGGAGACGCTGGAACTGATCCGCGATCGTATCCAGCGCTCCGGTTTCAGCCCGATCGTTGGCAAGCGTGTCGTACTCACGGGCGGAGCCAGCCAGTTGACCGGCTTGCCGGATGTGGCGCGCCGCATTCTTGCCCGCAATGTCCGCATCGGCCGCCCGATGGGCGTATCCGGCTTGCCGACAGCGGCCAAGGGGCCTGCCTTTTCGACGGCGGTCGGACTGATGATCTATCCGCAGGTTGCGGACATGGAGACACATGCGGCGGGCAGCGGTCTGCTCTCGTCGCTTGGGGGTAACAACAGCCGTATCGGCCGCGTTGGCCAATGGCTGAAGGAGAGTTTTTGAGTGCCTGATCCCGGATCGCGGCAAGCGCTTTCCGGGCAGGGGTCAGGCAAGTGAAATATAGTGAATTGGCCGGCGTGGCGATGCGGCCATAAAGAGAAGGAACGGGTACCATGACTATCAAGCTGCATAAGCCAGATATCACCGAGCTGAAGCCGCGGATCACCGTGTTCGGTGTCGGTGGTGGTGGCGGCAATGCCGTCAACAACATGATCACGGCAGGTTTGCAGGGCGTCGATTTCGTCGTCGCCAATACGGACGCGCAGGCTTTGACGATGACGAAGGCGGAGCGGATCATCCAGCTCGGCGTCAATGTCACCGAAGGCCTCGGCGCCGGTTCGCAGCCGGAAGTTGGCCGCGCGGCTGCTGAAGAGTGCATCGACGAGATCATCGATCACCTGAACGGTACCCACATGTGCTTCGTCACCGCCGGCATGGGCGGCGGCACTGGCACGGGTGCTGCGCCGGTCGTCGCACAGGCCGCCCGCAACAAGGGCATTCTGACCGTCGGCGTCGTCACCAAGCCGTTCCATTTCGAAGGCGGCCGCCGCATGCGGCTTGCTGAAATGGGCATCCAGGAACTGCAGAAGTCGGTCGACACGCTGATCGTCATTCCGAACCAGAACCTGTTCCGTATCGCCAACGACAAGACGACCTTCGCGGACGCGTTCTCGATGGCCGACCAGGTTCTCTATTCGGGCGTTGCCTGCATCACCGACCTGATGGTGAAGGAAGGTCTCATCAACCTCGACTTCGCTGACGTCCGTTCGGTCATGCGCGAAATGGGCCGCGCCATGATGGGCACCGGCGAGGCTTCCGGCCAGGGCCGCGCAATGCAGGCTGCAGAAGCTGCCATTGCCAACCCGCTGCTCGACGAAACCTCGATGAAGGGTGCGCAGGGCCTGCTGATCTCCATCACTGGCGGCCGCGACCTTACCCTGTTCGAAGTCGACGAAGCTGCGACCCGCATCCGCGAAGAAGTCGATCCGGACGCCAACATCATCCTCGGCGCCACGTTCGATGAATCGCTGGAAGGCATCATCCGCGTTTCCGTCGTTGCGACCGGCATCGATCGCGCGATGAACGAAGCCGCCGACAAGGCCATGGAATTCCGTCCGGTCGCAAAGCCGGCTGTCCGTCCCTCCGCGGCCGTTGCTCCGGCAGCGGCCGCAGCTCAGCCTGCCCATGTCGCGCAGGCACCGAAGGCCGCCGTCGATCCGATCGCGCAGACCATCCGTATGGCGGAAGCCGAAATGGAGCGTGAACTGGAAATCCAGATGAGCCGCCAGCAGCAGCCGGTAATGCAGCAGCAGCCGGTCGCTCAGGAGGAGAGCTTCCGTCCTCAGAGCCGCATCTTCGCAGCACCGGAGGCACAGCCCGTCCGTCAGGCTCCGCTTCAGCAGCAGCCGGCCCCGGCCATGCATCAGCAGCCTGCGATGCAGCATCAGCCGGCCCCCATGCAGATGCAGCAGCCGGTACGCCAGGAGCCGATCATCCGGCAGGCTCCGGAGCAGGTCCGCATGCCGAAAGTCGAGGATTTCCCTCCGGTCGTTAAGGCCGAGATGGAGCATCGTGCTCAGCCGGTCGCCGCTCAGGCTACCGAGGAGCGCGGCCCGATGGGCTTGCTGAAGCGAATCACCAATTCGCTCGGCCGCCGCGACGAGGACCCGGCTTTCAACGATATGACGGCTTCGGCTCCGAGTGCCGCTTCGCAGCAGCGCCGTCCTCTGTCGCCGGAAGCAAGCCTCTATGCTCCGCGCCGTGGCCAGCTCGACGAACAGGGCCGCCAGGTTCCGCAGGCGCGGATGGCAAGCCAGGAAGACGACCAGCTCGAAATCCCGGCCTTCCTGCGCCGGCAATCGAACTGATCCGGTGTAGGGCATCCTTTTAATAGGATACTAACCATGTTTATCGAATCCGGGGCTCACGAGCCCCGGATTTCTTTATTTTCGGCCTCTCTTTAATTCTAAAATTACCTAGCAAATTCAATCGTCTGGTTTCGTAACAAAGCGAAAGAAACAGTGATTTGGAATGCGGTGCCCTCGCGCGTATTTAGGTAGCAAGCGAGCCAGCGGAATCGCATCCAGCAATGATTGCATGTGAATTCGCGGAATAGGTAACAGACTGAACCAGCGATGAGGGCAGGATCCAAAGATGACCGCCCGGTCTGGGACAGATAGACGAAGGCAGATTTTATATGGCAATCGGATTGCTGGGTTTTCAGACCACCATTGCAAGCCCTGTGACACTTTCGGGTATCGGCGTTCATTCTGGCGCCAATGTGTCGATTACGCTCTATCCAGCCGAAGCCGGTACCGGCGTCATCTTCCAGCGCATGCATGACAATGGCGATGTGACAGAGCTGCGCGCCGTTTCCTCGCAGGTTGGCAACACCGATCTTTGCACAGTTCTCGGCTTCTCGCCGGCGCGTTCCGTCGCGACGGTCGAGCACGTCATGGCGGCGATCTATGCGATCGGCCTCGACAATGTCATCGTCGAAGTTTCCGGTGCGGAAATGCCGATCATGGATGGCAGCTCCTATCCCTTCATCGAAGCGATCGAGCAGGTTGGTATCGTCTCGCTCGGCGTCAAGCGCCGCTATATTCGTGTGACCAAGCCGGTGCGAATCGAAGCCGGCGGTTCCTGGTGCGAGTTCCGGCCTTATGACGGCACGCGCTTCGAAGTCGAGATCGATTTCGAATGCCCGTTGATCGGCCGGCAGAAGTGGGAAGGCGATCTGACAGCCAAGACCTTCAAGGCCGAGCTGTCGCGTGCGCGCACCTTCGGCTTCATGCGCGATGTCGAGCGTCTCTGGGCTTCGGGCCATGCGCTCGGCTCCTCGCTGGAAAATTCTGTCGTCATCTCCGACGACAACACGGTGATCAATGTCGAAGGCTTGCGCTATGCCAAGGACGAATTCGTCCGTCACAAGGCGCTGGATGCCGTCGGCGATCTGGCGCTGGCTGGCGCGCAGTTCATCGGCTGCTACCGCTCCTATCGCGGCGGCCATCGCATGAATGCCAATGCGCTGAAGGCATTGCTCAGCGATCCCACGGCTTACGATGTCGTCGAGACTTCCGCACCGCGCCAGCGCGCGCATAGCCGCGAGTTCGTCGCCGTCAATGCTCCCGAATTCGCCCCCTGGTCTGCGTGACCTCCAGGAACCCAGGTGGCAGAGTCGCCGCTCCCGAAAGGGGGCGGCTCTTTTTTTGACGCGAGATTCGTCAGGGATGCTTTCAAAGCCGGTCAAAGCGTTGCGTTCGGACAATCAGAAAGCGGAATCTCTTGTCAATACAGCAGTTAAAGCCTGCCATCGCGCAGTCTTTGCCACAAAAATGCGTTAATGCATCATCATTGCGTTGCCCTGATGGTGCTTTTGCGGCTAGAAACGCCAGCGAGAGAGAACGCCGTTTCCGCAACAACGGCTAGTGGGACAGTCATCCGATGGGTTTTGCAGGGTCTGAAAGCATGAAGATTACAGCACGGGCTCTGCTCGTATCGCTTCTCCTGGCCGGTACCGGTGCGGTGGTAACGGGTTGTAACACGGACAAGGACATCGACATCACCAAGCTCGGTGTCGAGAGCGATCCGCCGGAAGCTCTCTACAATCAGGGCCTGGCCAATATCAAAGCCGGCAATATGACGGAAGCCGGCAAGAAATTCGACGCCATCAACAAGCAGCAGCCCTTCTCCGAATGGGCGCGCAAGGCGCTGGTAATGAGCACCTTCGTCAAATATCGCACCGGCCAATATGATGACGCCGTCCAGACGGGCAACAGCTACCTAAAGCAGTATCCCGGCTCCGAGGATGCCGACTATGTTCAGTATCTCGTCGGTGCGTCCTATGCCAAGCAGATCGTCGACGTGACGCAGGATCAGCGCGCCGCGCAGCAGACGATCGAGGCGATGTCCAAGCTCGTCAGCACCTATCCCAACTCGCAATATGTCAGCGACGCACAGGCGAAGATCCGCTTTGCCCGTGACCAGCTCGCCGGCAAGGAAATGCAGGTCGGCCGCTACTATCTCGAGCGTAAGGACTACCTCGCAGCCATCGCGCGCTTCCGTATCGTCGTTGAGCAATATCCGACGACGAACCAGATCGAAGAGGCGTTGGCGCGCCTGGTCGAAGCCTACTACGCCATGGGCATCGTTCCGGAAGCGCAGACAGCAGCCGCCGTTCTCGGCCACAACTATCCGGACAGCCGCTGGTACGCAGATTCCTACAAGCTTCTGAAGACCAGTGGCGTCGAGCCGCGTGAAAGCGAAGGCTCCTGGATTTCAAGGGCCGGCAAGAAACTTCTTCTTGGGACGTGAGATTGAGCGCACATGCTGGTCCAGCTTTCGATCCGCGATATCGTTCTGATCGAGCGGCTGGATCTCGCCTTCGAGACCGGGCTTTCGGTGTTAACCGGCGAGACGGGCGCGGGCAAATCCATTCTGCTTGACAGTCTGTCGCTGGCCCTTGGCGGGCGCGGCGATGGCGATCTCGTGCGTCATGGCGAGGATCGCGGCCAGGTGACTGCGGTATTCGACGTCGGCATGCAGCACGCTGCCCGCAAGCTTTTGCGCGAAAATGGCATCGACGATGATGGCGACCTGATTTTCCGCCGTGTCCAGTCCGCCGACGGCCGCACCAAGGCCTTCGTCAACGACCAGGCGCTTAGCGTTCAGTTGATGCGCCAAGTGGGTCAGCTTCTTGTCGAAATTCATGGACAGCATGACGATCGCGCTCTGGTCGATACCGACGCGCATCGCATGCTGCTCGACGCCTTCGCGGGCATTGCCGAGGAAACCCAAGCTGTGGGGCGGCTCTACAAGATCTGGCGCGATACCGAGCGGACGCTGAGGAAACAGCGGGAGCAGGTGGAAAATGCGGCACGCGAAGCCGATTATCTGCGTGCTTCCGTCGAGGAGCTGGAGAAGCTGGCGCCTCAGGATGGTGAAGAGGACGAGCTGGCTGAGCGTCGCTCGCGGATGATGAAGGCGGAGCGCATCGCCGGCGACATTTCGGAAGCTTCCGAGTTCCTGAACGGCAATGCCTCACCCGTGCCGCATATCGCCTCGCTGGTGCGACGGTTGGAACGCAAGAGCCACGAGGCGCCAGGCTTGTTGGAAGACACGGTGGCGCTGCTCGACGCGGCGCTGGATCAGCTCTCCAATGCGCAGATGGAAGTGGAAGCAGCACTCCGCAAGACCGAGTACGATCCAAGGGAGCTGGAGCGCGTCGAAGAGCGGCTGTTTGCGCTGCGTGCTGCCTCGCGCAAATATTCCGTGCCGGTGACCGGCTTGCCGGCGCTGGCTGAGAAGATGATCGCCGAGCTTGCCGATCTTGATGCCGGCGAAGAGAGACTGGCGCGGCTGGATGCGGAGCTTGCCGCTGCCAAGGCTGATTATGATGCTGCCGCGCTCAGCCTTTCGGCCAGGCGCCATCACGCCGGCGAGGCGCTTGCCGCGGCTGTCATGGCTGAGCTGCCGGCGCTCAAGCTGGAGCGGGCGCGCTTCATGGTGGAAATCACCACCGATGCCGATGAGGCGACGGCCGAGGGCATCGATATCATCGAATTCCATGTGCAGACCAATCCGGGGACGCGGCCGGGACCGATCATGAAGGTGGCCTCCGGTGGCGAGCTTTCTCGTTTTCTGCTCGCGCTGAAGGTGGCGCTTGCCGATCGCGGCTCGGCGCCGACCCTAGTCTTCGACGAAATCGACACCGGTGTCGGCGGCGCAGTGGCGGATGCCATCGGTCAGCGGCTGAAGCGCCTTTCCGAGCGTGTGCAGGTGCTCTCCGTCACCCATGCGCCTCAGGTCGCGGCGCGCGCCGCAACGCATCTGCTGATCTCCAAGGGGCCGGTCTCCGACGGTTCGGAGAAGATCTCCACCCGTGTCGCCACCATGGCTCCCAAGGACCGCACCGAGGAAATCGCCCGTATGCTCGCCGGCGCTTCGGTGACGGAGGAGGCGAGGGCGGCCGCCAAGCGGTTGTTGGCGGGCAATGGCTGATCGCTGAACGCAAACCGTCGTCGGGTTTTCCGGTCTTATCTATCAGATGCCCGGGATGCCCTTTTTGGCCTGAAGCGAACGATGGGGAGCACGAGGCTCAATCAGCTAGCCCGTGCCATTGCGCAAAAGCGGGACTTGGCATTTAGGATCAATCATATCCTCTGCGGATCCGAGGGATTTGTTTGCTCCGATTATTCTCGCCAGAATATAGAAGCCATGTTGCCCGTCCGGTAATGTGGCGCCAAAGACGCCAACGACCACATTTTTCATATTCGAGCGGGCTCCCTCAACACCGTCTGCGACAAGCTTCAACGGGTTCAAATTTGAGAGGTCATCGGCCGTATGGAACGTTGCCCACCAACCGGCGTTGGTCCTCAATTTTGTAAACCGGCCGCTTCCAATCTCTGCGGTGTGGGTCTTCAGCAGGGCACGAAAGCGCGGTGTCTCGCACCCCATGTGGATATGAAACCGATCTTGCGTGCGCCAACTGGCAGCGTTTATCGCTAGCGCAAAATCCTGTGGCGAAACCTTTGATGTGCGCAGGCCGATCGCGGCTGATCGCTCTCTCCATGCCGCGTCGAAATAGTTCGGCGCTCCCGCGGTCAGAAGGCGGGGGTCTTCGATGCCGGGCACATCGGCGAGGGGCGCAAGAATGGTTCGCTCTTTTTCGGTCGGCTCGCGAAGAACGGCGTAGGAAGATAGCGGATCCTGCGCCTGGACTATTTTAAGGCACGGATACGGCGATCCTGTCAGGACGGAGTTAACTTCGCAGGCTCTAACGACCAACCCCAAAGCAGAGCGGCTGACGAATGAGCTCATGATGATGACTGCGATAATGAGAGAAATAGAGAGAGCGACAGGACGAAGGTTCACGCGTGATTCCGAATATTTGCTAACGAGCCCATCATTTCCGAAGATCTGGCTCTCATAATTCCTTACCTTAAATCGCCTGCGACAGACGCGGAAGAACCACTTACCTCAATAATTCGGCGCAGATTTCCGTTACGGCTGTCGGACACTGATATTTTCAGAATCTTTGTCTGGCAAAGCCGGAAATAGGGAATTTGTAACACCGCGAATGACCGCTTGTCGCGGAAAGTTGTCGTGAACGCCACTTTCGCGGTTGTCGGCTTCCAGATTTTTCTCTTTGTTCTTACGTGTTCCGAACGGAAAACCGCTTCGCACTTTTCCGGGAAGTGCTCTAAAACATCTCCGAAATCGGGGAGTGCGAATCCATGAGCAGCGAACAAAAGCCCGTCGAAGATTTGACCGAAGAAGAGGCGGCCGCTGCGCTTGCCTATCTGGCTGCCGAAATAGCGCGCAATGACGCGCTTTACCACGGCCAGGATGCGCCGGAGATTTCGGATGCGGAATATGATGGGCTGAAGCGGCGCAACGATGCCATCGAAATACGTTTCCCAGCACTAATTCGCGCTGACAGCCCATCGCGGCGGGTGGGTGCTGCGCCATCGGAAACCTTTGCGCCTGTCGTGCATGCAAGACCGATGCTCTCGCTCGACAACACCTTCTCTCAGGAAGACGTGCAGGATTTCGTCGCCGGCGTCTATCGCTTCCTCGGCAGGCTGCCCGATCAGTCGATCGCCTTTACCGCCGAGCCGAAGATCGACGGGCTTTCCATGTCGATTCGCTATGAGAACGGCCGGATGGTGAACGCTGCGACGCGTGGCGACGGGACGACCGGCGAAAATGTCACCGCCAATATCCGCACCATCAAGGAAATCCCGCAAACCTTGCCGGCCGGCTCGCCCGCGATCGTCGAAGTGCGCGGCGAAGTCTATATGGCCAAGAGCGATTTCCTGGCGCTGAACGCGCAGATGGAAGCGGAGGGGAAACAGACCTATGTCAATCCGCGCAATACCGCCGCCGGCTCGCTGCGCCAGCTCGACCCGAAGATCACGGCCAGCCGCAAGCTGAAATTCTTCGCCTATGCCTGGGGAGAGATATCGGACATGCCGGCCGATACGCAATTCGGCATGGTGCAGACATTCGCGAAATGGGGTTTTCCGGTCAATCCGCTGATGAAGCGGCTGAATTCGGTCGCCGATATCCTCATGCATTATGATGAGATCGGCCTTCAGCGTCCGGACCTCGATTATGATATTGACGGCGTTGTCTATAAGGTTGACAGCCTGGAGTTGCAGGCTCGCCTCGGATTCCGCTCGCGCTCGCCACGTTGGGCGACGGCGCATAAGTTCCCGGCGGAGCAGGCCTTCACCCGACTGATGGGCATCGACATACAGGTCGGCCGCACGGGAGCATTGACGCCAGTTGCGCGACTGGAGCCCATCACCGTCGGCGGCGTCGTGGTGACCAATGCGACGCTGCACAATGCCGATTACATCAAGGGCATCGGCAACAAGGGCGAGCCGATTCGCGATGGCCGCGACATCCGCGTCGGCGACATGGTGATCGTGCAGCGCGCCGGCGATGTCATTCCGCAGATCGTCGACGTCGTGATGGAGAAGCGGGAAGCGTCGAGCGCTCCTTACGAATTTCCCAAAGTGTGTCCGGTCTGCGGCAGCCATGCGGTGCGCGACATCAATGAGAAAACCGGCAAGGTCGATGCGGTGACGCGCTGCACCGGCGGCTTCATCTGCCGGGCTCAGGCCACGGAGCATTTGAAGCATTTCGTGTCGCGCAATGCCTTCGACATCGAGGGCTTGGGTTCGAAGCAGATCGATTTCTTCTTCGAGAACGAGGATCCGGCGCTGCAGGTGCGCACTGCGCCCGATATCTTCACCTTGGAAAAGCGCCAGCAGTCTTCGCTTGCCAAGCTGGAGAATATCGAAGGCTTCGGTAAGGTCAGCGTTTCCAAGCTCTATGCAGCCATCAACGAGCGGCGGGATATCGCTCTGCACCGCTTCATCTTCGCGCTCGGCATTCGCCATGTCGGCGAAACGACGGCGAAGCTTCTGGCACGCTCCTATGGCACCTACGAAGCCTTCGAGGTGGCGATGAAGGAGGCGGCGCCCCTTGCGGGAGACGCCTGGAACGACCTCAACAATATCGAGGGGATCGGCGAAGTTTTGGCCCGCGCCATCGTCGAATTCTACAAGGAACCGCGCAACATCGCGGTGATATCGCGGCTGCTTGAAGAGGTGCGGCCGCAAGAGGCGGAACGGCCGACCACATCGGGCAGCCCCGTCGTCGGCAAGACGGTGGTCTTTACCGGTTCTCTCGAGAAGTTCACCCGCGACGAAGCCAAGGCCAAGGCTGAAAGTCTCGGCGCCAAGGTTTCCGGCTCGGTTTCGAAAAAGACCGACATCGTCGTCGCCGGACCGGGCGCTGGTTCGAAGCTGGACAAGGCGCGAGAATTCAATGTGCAGGTCATGACCGAGGATGAGTGGCTGGGGTTGATCGGGGGGTGATCGACGGCGGCGGATCAAAGGATCGCCGCCCGTCGCCATCTATATCCTCACACGCGCCATCGTGAATGCATCCACATATTCGCCGTTACGAAACGCAAAGGCCCTGAGCCGCCCCTCGGTCTCGAAACCGAATTTCTCGTAAAGCCGAATAGCCGGTCCGTTGTCGATATAGACCGTTAATTCCAGGCGTTTGATCGCCAGCCAATTATCGGCGGCGTCGACGAGGGCGGCGAGCAGCGCCGAACCGATGCCCCGGCCGGTAAAATCGTCATGGACGCCCATGCCGAGATGGCCGGTGTGAATCTGCCGGCCGGAATGGCGGCGCATGCCGGCGTTGCCGACGACCTGCCCGTCGAGCACGGCGACGAGATTGATCGATGCGGGCGCGGGCTTTTCCAGCCATTGCCGCGTTTCTTCCACGCTCTGAAAGGGCAGGCGTAGCGTACCGGCGCGATAGCCGGGCAGATTGGCGATGAAGGCTACGGCTTCGGCGTCGGATGGCCGCGCGGCGCGGATTTCCACTCCGCCTGGTTCTCGGCGTCGTCGCTCGTCTGGATCTTGCTGTCCGGAATTCATGTTGCTCTCCTTGAGGTTCAAGAGGGAGCAAAGCTTTCGAACCCTGCTCGCCTCGGCAGGGTTGAAAGGGATCGCAGTCAGCTTAACGCAACGCTGCTCCCACTCTCCCTGCAAGGGGTGAGGTGGTGAGAATATGCATCACGGTTGTGCGATTTGCGATCATGCGCGCAGCTTCCAGCGGTTTTTTCCAGAAGTCAACTCCCCCAGCAAAAGCAACCGCGTTGTTAAATTTACTCGCGCATACCGTGCGGCCACTCGCCTTAGTACCAAAGGATGAATTGAACTAACCACGGAACAGGCCGCTGAATACCGTCGGGGGCATGATGTAAAAGGCGAATCCCTTTCGTCCGGTCCCAATCAATATGGGTGGGGTGAGTGCCGGGTTCCATGCGTCTCATACTTGTCAATGACGTCTCAATCATTCGCGGCGGTGCGACTAAAGTGGCGCTGCAATGCGTCGATGCGAGCAGGCAAGCAGGGCTGAATTGCGCCATCCTGGTCGGCGATGACGGCGAAGGACTGAAGCCGCGCTTTGCGGGCATCCGCACGGTTGCGCTTGGCGAACGCCCCCTTCGCGACGGCCCCACGTTCACCGACGTCTTCGAAAAGCATTATAACAAGCGGGCCTACGAGGCGTTGGACGGTCTGTTGAAGGAAACGGACGAGGAGACCGTCGTGCATGTGCATGGCTGGTCGCAGATTCTCTCGCCGTCGATCTTCTACGCGCTCGCCAAACACAAGGCCAAGGTCATCATCACAGCGCATGATTTCTTTCTGAGTTGTCCCAACGGAGGGTTGATCAATTTCCAGAGCGGAACGGTCTGCGATGTCCGCCCGCTGTCGGCAGCATGTCTTGCGACCAATTGCGACAAGCGAAACTATCTCCACAAGCTCTGGCGCTTTCGCCGCACGCTGACACAACGCGGCGTCGGCGAGGAGTTCTGGAGCCGCGTCGGCATCGTACTGGCGCATGAAAGCATGGAGGCCTATCTGCACTCGGGGCCGCTGCAGCATTTTCTGACCTTGCGCACGCCGACCGAGCCGTTGACGCCGACGCCCGTGGAGGCTTGGCGCAATCACCGCACCGTCTTCTTGGGACGGATGTGTTGGGAAAAGGGCGTCCGAACGCTCGCCGACGCGTTGAACAAGACCGGGCGAACGGCGACGCTGATTGGCCGCGGACCGCTGCTCGATGAGATGCAACGGGCATTGCCGCATTGTTGGGTTCCGGGCTGGCTGGCCGACGAGGAGGTGACGGCGCTCGCGGGTGAGGCGCGCGTCTTCATCATGCCCTCCCGCATGCCCGAACCCTATGGACTAGTAGCCGCCGAGGCGCTGATGTCCGGCATTCCTGTCATCGTCAGCAGCAATGCGCTGATAGCCGCCGAGGTAGAGCGGAACGGCGCGGGGCTGGTCTTCAAAAGCGGCGATGCCGGTTCACTGGCGGAACGCTTGGCGAGCACCGATGACGACCGGCTGATGCGGAGCCTTTGCGAAGGCGCGCGTGCGCTTGGCCAGCGGATTGCGCCCAGCAAGGCGGAATGGGGACGGCGCATGGTCGATATTTATACAGGCAGGAGCGGCTTCTTCGCTCAATAAAAAAGGATCAGTCACATGACGCGGGCTTTGGTAACGGGAGGCTGTGGTTTTGTCGGAAGGCATCTCATCAGGCGGCTTTTGGCCGAAGGGTTGGATGTCGTCTGCGTCGATCAACTGGTGGAAGGGACTGGGGCACGGCATCCCGATCTCTGGCAGCGCTTTCCCGGATCGCGCTTTACCTTTTTCGAGGAGGATTGCCGGACCTTCTTTTTCCGTCCGCTGGAACGCTTCGACTATGTTTTCCACCTGGCCGCATTGGTTGGCGGCCGCGTGACGCTGGAGGCGCGCTCGCTCGACGTTGCCGAGGATTTGGCGGTGGATACGGAATTGTGGAAATGGGCGGCACGCGCCAAACCCGGCTGTGTCGTGTTCTTTAGCTCCAGCGCAGCTTATCCCGTCTCGCTGCAGACGGCCGCCAACCATCGGCTGCTTTCGGAGGATATGATTTCCTTCGAGGCCGCCATCGGCGTGCCCGATCTCAGCTATGGTTGGGCGAAACTGACCGGCGAATATCTGATGAAGCTCTATGTCGAGCGTTACGGCAGCCGCGCGGTCGCTTACCGGCCGTTCAGCGGCTACGGCGAGGATCAGGATCTTGCCTATCCGTTCCCTGCCATCTGCCGGCGCCTGCTTGACGAAAGAGGCGCTGCGGAAGTTTTCGTCTGGGGTTCCGGCCGGCAATGCCGGGACTTCATCCATATTGATGATTGCGTCGATTTCATCTGGCAAACCAAGGAATTATTGCCGGATGGCGCCAGCCTCAACCTTTCGACCGGCAGGGCTACCTCCTTTATGGAGCTGGCGGAAACCATCGCCCGGCAAATCGGCTGGAATCCTGTCGTAAAAGGCCTCTGCGATCGCCCTGAAGGCGTTTTTTATCGCTGCGGCGATACGGCCCTTCAGCGCTCCTACGGGCTTGCACCGCACATCAGCCTGGAGGAGGGAATTGCGCGGATGCTCGATCATCTACGCATGGAGCAGGAGCAATACGCCATCGCCATCTGACGCGCGACGTTTTCCCTTCCTCGGACTTTCTGCCGTACCCTCCGCTCATGTCACTTGACATGCAACCAAATAGTTGCCTATAAGATCATTAATAGGCAACTAAATGGTTCCGTGTTTGGTATGAACGACGATGCGGTTTTTCGAGCTCTGGCGGACGCAAGCCGGCGGCAATTGCTGGACCGTCTATATGAGCAGAACGGCCAGACGCTCGGCGAACTCTGCCAGGGGCTGGAGATGACGCGCCAGGCGGTGGCGAAACACCTTGCCATCCTGGAAGAGGCGAACCTGGTATCCGCACAGCGGCAGGGCCGGGAGAAGCTGCATTTCATCAATCCCGTTCCGATCAATCACATCGCCGAACGTTGGATAAACAAATTCGAGCGCCGCCAATTGAGCGCTCTTTCCGCTCTCAAGAAGGCTTTGGAGGGCGATGGCGGCCAATAGTTGCCGCCAGATCACCGTGCGCAGCAAATCACCTTACGCGAGGAGAAATGTCATGACCGGAAGCAGCTTCGTTTATGTCACCTACATCCGCACCACGCCCGACAAGCTCTGGACGGCGCTGACGACGCCGGAGTTCATCAAGAAATATTGGTTCAACATCCAGCATGAGACCGATTGGAAGGTCGGCTCGCCATGGAAGATGACTTACCCCGACGGGCGGGTCACCGACACCGGCGAGATCGAGGCCTTCGATCCGCCGAAGCGACTGGCCATCAAATGGCGAAACGAATTCATGCCCGAATTGAAGGCCGAAGGCTGGTCGCTATGCGTGATGGACATCGAGCCCATGGGGGATTCGGTCAAGTTCACCGTCACCCATACGATGGAACTGGAAAACGCCAAGTTCATCGGCGCCGTTTCCGGCGGTTGGCCGAAGATTCTCTCCAACCTCAAATCGCTTCTGGAGACCGGCGAGGTCGTGTTGAAAGAAAAATGAGGAACAACAGGCGCTTCTATGGCGCCCGGCGTCCCTTGCATCCACAGACCGCCACCTTACCTTAGCGGGGCCGCGGTTCGACCGGCGGCGATGTTGGAGGATGTTCGATGACGTCACTGAAATTGCATGCCGCTATTGCCGCGTCGTTCCTGGCTCTGGCGCCCGTTTCCGCTTCGGCTGAAATTGTCGGCAAGGTTGGGGTGGATTGGACCGGCAATGACATTCTGGTCGATGCCGTGCCGGATCCGGAAGTGTCCGGCGTCACCTGCCACGTCACCTATTTCGACCGCAGCGTCATCGACCGGCTGAGGAAGGGCAATTGGTTTGAGGATCCTTCCAACAACTCCATCGCCTGCCGCCAGACGGGGCCGATCGAGATCGGCAACATCAGCCTGTCGGAGGGCGGCGAGGAGGTCTTTCGCGCCGGCTTGTCGCTGATCTGGAAGAAGCTAGTGGTCGACCGGATCTACGACAAGAAGAACGACACGCTGATCTATCTCGTCCATTCGCGCGAATTGACCAACGGGTCGGCGAAAATGGCGATCTCGACCATTCCGCTGTTCGGCCAGAATGTCACCTGGAAGAACGGCAAACCCTAAAGCATCCCGTTTTCATGTGGTATAGGGCTGCCAGGGAGAGACCGGTTTGCATCGGGCGAGCTTTCTTAGTGATGCCCATTCGGCATCCCAAGAATCACTGAAATATCGATAAGCTCAGCGTTTCGCGCGGCGACGGAATGAGCAAGCTGTTGAAAGTTCACGGCTAGTAAGATTACCGGGATACCGCATAAACAACCGTCAAGGGGTTTGTACCAAAAAAAGTCCTGCTCTTTGGTCACTGAGGACGTCTCGGTCGCTTTCGGATTGCGCCGTTTTGGTGCAGTTCTAGGGCGAACGTGGAAGTGCCACTTCCATCTGTTCACGGCCTGCGCGACCGGCGCACCGGCAACACCCCTGCCGACGACGGTCCCACAAACACAATCGCCCTGAAGCTTTTGCTCCAGGGCGATTTTCTTTTGCGGTTTTGTCTGGAAATTAAGCGGCCTGGGCCAGCTCGTCGGCAATCACCGTGTCGAGGTTCAGGAAGCAGACCATGGTCTTTTCCAGCGCGACGATGCCGCGGCAGAAGGCGCGCTGCATTTCCGGAATGATTTCCGGCGCCGGCTGCAGATCTTCGCTCTTGATGCTCATCATGTCGGAGACCTGTTCGACGAGCAGGCCGACGAGCTTGCCGGCGATATCGGTGACGATGATGGCGGAGCGTTCTGACGGTTCCGTCATCTTCATGCCGAGGCGGCAGGCCATGTCGATGACCGGGATCACTGCGCCACGCAAGTTGATCAGGCCAAGTACATAGGGTGGCGTGTGTGGCATCGGCGTCACCGGCGCCCAGCCGCGGATTTCGCGGATGGCCATGATGTCAATGCAGAATTCCTGATCGCCGAGGTGGAAGGAGACGATCTCCAGATAGGCGCCCGATTGTTTGATGGCATTCGTCATGGTTGAGAACTTCCCGTTTTGCGCCGGCGGCAGGCGGCGGTAGCGATTGAAAAGGGATCGGCTGGAGCGGCTGAAGGCTGCGGCAGCATCCGGTGGCTTTGGCGCTTAAAAAACGCTTGGCTGCTCCGGCGGGCGTCATGCCCTTCTAAAAGAAGATCGGTTTGCCGCGTATCCGGCGGCTGGCGAGTCGGACTTCGCCTCTTTTTCGATGTTGGCGCGGAGTGGTTAGAATTGGTTTAACGGCAGGGTGGATTCTGCATCTTTGCGCCGATACAGAACTGTAAGGCCGTGAGGCCTTGATCTCCGAACGCCCGAAAACATCTTGTTGAATTGCGTCCTCCACTTCAACCCGCTAAACCCTCGAAATGATCGCCTGCGCGTCCCACATATCGAGCCGCGGATGGCGTGGTGAGGAAAACAGCGATGAAGACGATGCGGATTGTTGTCTGGGTAGCCGTGGTGATTGTGGCCGGGCTTTTGGGCTGGTTGAGCTTTGGCATCACCAAGTCCCCGGAAGCTGCGGGTGAGGGGCCGTACGGGGTGCCGTTCACGCTGGTTGCGCAGAATGGTCAATCGATCAGCGATCAGGCGTTTCGCGGAAAGCCGACGGCGCTTTTCTTCGGCTATACGCATTGCCCCGATGTCTGCCCGACAACCTTGTTCGAGCTGGATGGTTGGATGAAGCAGGTCGATCCGGATGGGACGAAGCTCAACGCCTATTTCGTGACCGTTGATCCAGAGCGCGATACGCCGGCGATCATGAACCAGTATGTGTCCAACGTCTCGACCCGCATCACCGGCATCTCGGGTGACGCCGACAAGGTGATGGACATGGTCAAGGGCTTCAGGGTCTTTGCCAAGAAAGTGCCGCTCGACGCGAAAGATCCAAATGGCGATTATACCATGGATCATACCGCTTCGGTCTTCCTGCTCGATTCCGCCGGCCGCTTTGCAGGCACGATCTCCTATAACGAAAACGCGGATATAGCCGTCAAGAAGCTGCAGAACCTGATCAAGAAAGGGTAGGAGCGCCGATGGCGGACGGAGCCGGGGGAGACAGGAAATCCAGATCCGTCCTGATTGCGGGCGCAGGTCCGGTCGGCCTGACTGCGGCCCTGGAGCTTGCCCGCCGCGGCTTCGTCCCGCGCATCATCGATGACGGCCAAGGGCCGGCGCCTCTGGAAGAGAGCCGGGCTCTCGGCATCAATGCCCGCACGCTGACACTGCTTTCGCCCTCCGGCCTCACCGAACGCATCCTTGCGACCGCGCAGCACATTGCGCATTTCCGTATCCGCTCTGGAGCCAAGATCCTTGCCGATGTCGATACCAGGCGCTTGCCGGGTCGTTTCGGTGCGGTTCATGCTCTGGCGCAAGGGGTGACCGAGCGGTTGCTGATCGAGGCGCTGGCTGCGCACGGCATTGCGCCGGAGTGGCAAACGGCGGTCGTGGCGGGAAAGATCGCCGATCTTCAGAAGCCGGAGGTGACGCTGCGGCACGCGGATGGGGCCACGGAGACGGTTCGTCCCGACATCCTGATTGGTGCCGACGGCGCGCATTCGGCCGTTCGCAAGGCGCTTGGCGCGGGCTTTCCTGGCGAGGCGCTGGAGGCTTATTTCTATCTCGCCGATTTTCGGTATGCGAGACCGGTGGATGCGCATTTCGCCGAGATCACGCTTTGCGATCCCGGCATGGTCGGGCGTTTGCCCGTCTCCGCCGATGTGCTGCGCTACATCTCGACATTGGAGGATTTCGAAAGCCGCATCGTTCATCCCGAGGCGGTTGCCGAAAAGACCTGGGTCTCGCAATTCCGTATCAATTTCCGCCATGTCGAGCCGATGGCCAAGGGTAACGTGTTCCTGGCGGGCGATGCTGCCCATATTCACTCGCCCGCTGGCGCTCGCGGTATGAATCTCGGCATAGAGGATGCCTGCTGGCTTGCCTGGCTCATTGCGGAAGGCCGCGAAGAGGAGTATTCGGCGCTCAGAATTCCAGCCGTGAAACAGGTGCTGAAGCAGACTTATGGTCTGACCCGCCTGATCACTATGAAAAATCCGCTGGCGATTGCCGCACGCAATCTGCTCGCGCCGCTGCTTCTGCGTTTCGGACCGGCGCGGCGTGGACTGCTTCATAGTGTGGCCGGCTATGACACGCCGAAGCCGCCGTGGATCGACTGGGCCGAATAAGAGCAAGAGAGAACGAAGACTTGAGTGAAATCCGCCTTTACGTAACGACGACCGAAAAAAAGGCCGAACAGATTCTCGATCTGATGACGCCGGTATTCGAAGACGAAGAATTGCCGATCGCCACCACCGAGATCGATGAGAAAAAGGATATTTGGGAAGCTTCGATCTATCTCTATGCAGACGACGAAGAAGAGGTCCACGCCCGTTTTGCGAGCGTGCTGAAGCCGGCGTTTCCGGAACTCGTCATTGAAAGGGAAGTCATTCCCGATGTCGATTGGATCGCAAAGTCGCTGGAGGGGCTTAAGCCGGTTCGGGCAGGGCGCTTCCTAGTGCACGGTTCGCATGATCGCGACAAGGTGGGGTCAGGCGATATCGCCATCGAGATCGATGCCGGCCAGGCCTTTGGTACGGGGCATCACGGCACGACAGCCGGCTGTCTGGAGACGATCGAAAAAGTGCTCGCCAGCCGGCGGGTGCGCAATGCGCTCGATCTCGGCACGGGCAGCGGGGTGCTGGCGATCGGCGTGCGCAAGCTGCGCAATATTCCGGTTCTCGCCACCGATATTGATCCGGTTGCGGTTCGTGTTGCCCGCGAAAACGTTCGCCGCAACGGTATAGCCTCCGGTATCGCGCTGGAGACGGCGCCGGGCTTTCATTCCACGGCCTTTTCCCGCCATGGGCCTTTCGACCTGATCATCGCCAATATTCTCGCGCGGCCGCTGATCAGAATGGCGCCGCAACTGGTTGCCCATCTTGCGCCCGGCGGTTCGGTGATTCTTTCGGGTATCCTTGCCGAGCAACGCTGGAAGGTACTGGCCGCCTACAACGGGGCAAGGATGCGCCATGTGCGCACGATCTGGCGCAACGGCTGGGTCACCATCCATCTCGACCGGCCTTAGAATCCTTCGCCCCTTGCCCAAATCCATTCCCGCGCGGGGAGTGGGACCTTACCGTGGAGCTAAAATGCAAAAGGCGGTGCCGAGGCACCGCCTTGCAGATCGGTATTTGACCGATCTTGCCCGCGAGCGTGTGGAGGAGTGCTCAAGCAGGCTCTACCGTTCTGGTCTCGATCCGAGTAGGGAGGAGGAGTTCCGGACCGCGATCCAAATACGAACGCGTAGTCTTATAACTGTTAGTGGCGACCGCCACGGTTTGCGCCGATTGCCTTCGACGTTTCGACTTCGAGCTGACGAAGCGCGCCGATGGAGTGGCGTACGGTGCGACGCTCGCCTGCCAGCGCCGGGCTAACATATACGGAGCGAGAGATTGGCATTTTCATAGTCCTTGTTTGAGTGGGTTCCTCGTGAACCCCGTTTGATGCGCTCCATATAATGACTCGCCCTTTCGCGCGGCAGTGGGGGTCCTTCATGGGAGCTATGCAGTCTCTGCATATTGCTCGTCGCGATGATGTCACAATCTATTCGCTTTGCTCACGAAATGGGCGGATTCGTTAACGCACGACTTCCCTTGTTTGAGTGTCCATCAGTCGGGAGTTTCTGCCTGTTCAACAGCACGCGATCTGGCCCGAAAATCGTTTCGCACTTCCTGGGATCATGCTCTAACATGCTGGCACCACTCAGTTTCGCGGATTCTCGATCAATTTCGGATTAAGCCATGTTCCAGTCTTTCGACGTCACCTCCACCCCGCAATTCGGCCGCGAGCGCGTCACCGGTCTGCGGGCCGCCTTCAGCGATCTTGGTATTGACGGCTTCCTCGTACCCCGTGCCGATGAGTATCAGGGTGAGTATGTGCCCAGATGTTCAGAGCGTCTGGCCTGGCTGACGGGCTTCACTGGCTCGGCGGGTGTTGCGCTGGTGACACAGTCACAGGCCGTGGTTTTCGTCGACGGCCGCTATGTGACGCAGCTTGCCGAGCAGGTGGACAGATCGGTCTTCACCGGCGGCGATCTGGTGGACGAGCCGCCGCATGTCTGGCTGCCCCGCAACGCGCCGAAGGGTTTCCGGCTCGGCATCGATCCGTGGCTGCACACCGGCGCGGAGGTTCGGCGGCTGGAAAAGGCGCTGGCGGGGATAGGAGGCAAGCTTGTCTTCCTGCCGCATAATCCGCTCGACAAGCTTTGGAGCGACCGGCCGGCCGAGCCGCTCGGCGGCGTCATTATCCAGGATATCGCGCAGGCTGGTGTCCTTGCCAAAGACAAGCTGACGGCCATTGCGGCCGATCTGAAGGCCAAGAATCTCAAGGCGGCGCTTATCACCGATCCGTCTTCGGTCGCCTGGATCTTCAATATTCGCGGCAACGACGTGCCGCATACGCCGCACCCTTTGGCCCGCGCCATCATCTATGCCGAGGGTGAAGCGGAGCTTTTCCTCGACAAGCGCAAGACTAAGGTCGAGGCAGAGGCCTATCTAGCGCAGATCTGCAAACAATTGCCGCCGGCCGATCTCGTCGAGCATCTGGCTGCCGCCTCTGCTAATGGCCGCCGCATTCTCGTCGATCCCGATCTCGCCTCCTATGCGCTGACCGACATCATCCGCCGTGAGGGCGGCGAGGTGGTGGAAGGCACCGATCCGGCCCGGCTGCCGCGAGCGCGCAAGAATTCCGCGGAAATCAACGGCTCGGCCGCTGCTCATCTGCAGGACGGGGCCGCCATGGTGGAATTCCTTTATTGGCTGGACAATAGCAAGCCCGGCACGGTGACGGAAATCGCCGCCGCCGAGCGGCTGGAGGCAAGCCGTGCGCGCGTCGGCCAGAGCATGCAGAACCCGCTGAAGGATATCTCCTTCGACACTATTGCCGGTGCGGGCGAACACGCGGCGATCATGCATTATCGCGTTACGACGGCTAGCGATCGGCTGATCCAGGCCGGCGAGCTGTTTCTGATTGATTCCGGCGCGCAATATATCAATGGCACAACCGACATCACCCGTACGGTGGGCATCGGTACCGTTTCCGAGGAGCAGAAGCGTCTGTTTACGCTGGTGTTGAAAGGTATGATCGCCATCAGCACGGCGCGCTTCCCCAAAGGCTCGCGCGGCTGCGATCTCGATCCGCTGGCGCGCATTGCTCTCTGGAAGGCGGGCGTGGATTTCGCTCACGGTACCGGCCATGGCGTCGGCTCGTATCTTTCCGTGCACGAGGGACCGCAGCGTATCTCGCGGCTATCGACGCAGGAGCTGCTGCCCGGCATGATCCTGTCAAACGAGCCCGGTTACTACCGTCCCGGCCATTTCGGCATCCGCATCGAAAACCTTATCTATATTCGCGATTCCGAGGAGATCGAGGGCGGTGACATGCCGATGCTCGGCTTTGAAACGCTGACCTTCTGCCCGATCGACCGCAGCCTCGTTCTGCCGGAACTGCTGACTCGCGATGAATTGCACTGGCTGAACGACTATCACGCCAGAACCCGTGAAGCGCTGATGCCGCTGATCCATGACAAGGATATCCGCGTCTGGCTGGAGAAAGCGACTTTGGCTCTAAGTCACTGAGGGGTGGCCTATTCCGCCCGTCAAGGGCAGGGCAGGCATCGCATTTGTCGGTGCTAGACGCCGGCGAGATGTCTCCAAATCATCACGACGATCCAGCCGGCGATCAGCATGAACGTCGGCGAGAAGCGCAAGCCCACCACGAGCGCCGCTGCCATCGCCACCTTCGTATCCCAGCCGCCGATGAAGAAGGCTGGTGCAACAAGCGTGGTGAGGACGGCGGCCGGCACTGCATTTAACGCCGCCTCGACGCGCGGAGGAATGCGGGTCATCTTGGTAATGAGGATGTAGCCGCCGATGCGTGTGAGGTAGGTCACGACGGCGGCGGCGAGGATCAGCAGAACCATATGCGGATCGAAATCGGTCATGGTCAAACCTCGTGATTTTCAGTCGCGAGGTCGGGCTTGCGGTTCGACCGGACCGGCGGAAGCATGGCTGCTAGGGCCACGCCGGCAAAGGCGCCGATGCTGACGTGCCAGGGCGAACCGACATAGCGATAGGCGATGGCCGAGGCGGCGGTGCTTGCAATCACCACGGGCAGGAAATTGTCGCGTTTGCGGAAACCGATGACGATGCCGAGGAAATAGATCGGCAGCAAAATATCGAGGCCGATCGTCTTGGGATCGCCGACGAGGCTGCCAAGCATGCCGCCGATGAGGCTGATCACCACCCAGGGAACGTAGATCATCGCTGCGAAACCGAAGTACCAGGCAAAGGTGACCGGCTTGCCGCTCTCGGCGCGCTTGATCGTTTCGGCAAATTGCGGATCGACCAGCAGGAAGAAAGTTAAGAATTTTTCAATTGGCGAGAAACGCCTGATGTAACGGGCGATCGCGGCCGAGTAGAGCACATGGCGGAAATTGACCGCCAGGATCGACAGAACGATCAGCCACGCCTGGACATTGTGGCCGAATAGCTCAATGCCCACCATCTGGCTGGCGCCGGCATAGACGGTGCCGCTCATCAGGGTGAGTTCACCGAGCGACATGCCCTGATCGCGCGCCAAGGCCCCGAACAACGCGCCGAACGGCGCCGCAGCAAGGCCGATGGGAATACCACCCTTCAACCCCTCAAAAAAATCCGCGCGACCCATCGCCCGCTTTGTCCTTTATGGAAAACTTTTCGAGCTGTAAGCTGCGGGGGGAGCCTCGGCAATTCAATTTCCTTGATGGGACAATTGATTTCTTTGAACTAGCCGATTGGATTTGCTTCTAAAACGCCGGAGCGCAATGAATGAAAAAGATTACCTTCCCGAAAGAGGAAAAAGCCGCGATCGTCGCCCGCCTTCAGCAATATTTCGCCGATGAGCTCGACCAGACGATCGGCGCATTGCCGGCAGAATTCCTGCTGGATTTCTTCGCCACGGAAATCGGTCCGCATTTCTACAATCAGGGCCTGCGCGACGCCCATGCGGCGCTGATGACCAAGATGGAGGATTTTGGCGAGGCGATCTATCTGCTGGAGAGGGAAGCGGAAAACCATTCACGTCAGGCGAAGCGCTAAGCGACATCGGCGCAATCAAGCGCTTTACCTTCAGTCATTCGCAGCAAACCATCGTCCGCTACTTTTTCACTTGGAATGTATGTTCCTGCCCCGGGAATGTCCGTGCCTTCACCTCTTCCGCATAGGCTTCCGCCGCCTTTGAAACCACTGGCGCCAGCTCCGCAAAATGCTTTACGAAGCGAGGCTTGAAGTCGCTGAAGAGGCCAAACATATCGTCGGAGACGAGGATCTGGCCATCGCAGGCTGGCGAGGCGCCGATGCCGATGGTCGGGATGCTGATCGAGGCGGTAATTTCGCGGGCGAGCGGTTCGACCGTGCCCTCTATGAGAAGCGCGAAAGCACCGGCTTCGGTGATCACCCTGGCGTCGTGCCGGATCTTTTCCGCTTCCTTGTCAGAGCGGCCGAGCGAGCGATAGCCGCCACTCGTGTTGATCTTTTGCGGCATCAGGCCGACATGTCCGAAGACCGGGACGCCGCGATTGGTCAGGAATGCGACGGTCTCGGCCATCTCCTCGCCGCCCTCCAGCTTGACGCCGTTACAGCCAGTTTCTTTCAAAATGCGGGCCGCATTGCGGAAGGCCTGTTCCTTCGATTCCTGATAGGAGCCGAAGGGCAGGTCGACGATGACGCAGGCCTTTTGGGCACCGCGCATGACGCCTTGGCCATGGGCGATCATCATTTCCAGCGTCACGCCAACCGTCGATTCCATACCGTAGAGCACCATGCCGAGGGAGTCGCCGACCAGAAGCAGGTCGCAATGCGGATCGAGCAGGCGGGCGATCGGCGTCGTATAGGCCGTCAGGCTGACGATCGGGCGCGTGCCCTTCATCGCCTCGATCTGGGCGGGCGTGGTGCGTTTGATTTGTCCGATCGTGCTCATCTCAGGCGGCCTTGTTATTGGTGGCCTGCTTGAGGCCAATGACGCGGTTGTCGAGCAGGCGGGTGGTGCCGATGCGGACAAAAAGGGCGACGAGGATAGGCTGGCCCTGCAGTTTCGTCAGCGGCTCCAAGGTGTCGGGATGGCGAACAGCGGCGACTTCGGGCGTTGCCAGCGGCTCGTTGGCGATGAATGCGCGCAGTGCCGCCTCGAAAGTGGCGGGATCGTCGGCGCCCTCTGCATAGAGCCGTTCGGCTTCGGCCAGTGCCTTCGGTACGATGATTGCGGCGGCGCGTTCTTCTTTCGAGAGGTAGACATTGCGCGACGACAGCGCCAGGCCATCGGCATCGCGTACGGTCGGCACCGGCACGACGCGAACGGGCTGGGCCAGATCGTCCACCATGCGGCGGATGATCGCCACCTGCTGATAGTCTTTTTCGCCGAAATAGGCGCTGTCGGGCTGGACGATGTTGAAAAGCTTGGTGACGACGGTGGCAACACCAGAGAAATGGCCGGGGCGAACCGCGCCCTCCAGCTCCATCGCGAGCTTCGGCACGTCGACGAGCGTCTCCATCGGCCGCGGATACATGTCGGCGACACCGGGCGCGAAGAGGATATCAACCTTGCCATCGTGCAGCATGGCGCTGTCGCGCTCGAGATCGCGCGGATACTTCGCAAGGTCCTCGTTGGCGCCGAATTGCAGCGGATTGACGAAGATCGACACGACAACGATATCGTTTTCCGCCCTGGCGCGGGCAATTAGTTCCATGTGGCCGGCGTGCAGATAACCCATGGTCGGCACCAGGCCGATGCTTTTGCCAGCCTTGCGATGTTCGCCGAGCTGCACACGCAGGGTGGCAATCGTGGTGATGGTTTCCATAATGGCGCTCCTCCGCTGACAACGCCTTCCCACGTCGCCTGCTTCCATCCCTAAAATTGCGGGGTCTTCTAACGTGTGCAGTGCAAAAAAGCAATTCAACGAGATTGGTCTGTTGCAATCCGGAGGGCGTTCGTCCGCTAAAATTTGAGAAGTATCTTTCAGGGAGGCGAAGGATCTCCGTGCTGTATTGCCGTCGGTCAACGCTTCGTGGGGGATCGCGTGATTGATATTCTTTTCGGCTTCCGGGGAACCTTGGGGAGACGGCAGTATTTTTGGTGGCATTTTGGCGTCGGTTGCCTGGCTGGTATCTTACTTGCTCTCCTGCTCGACGTTATGGCTTTCACCGGCAACGGCAAACCAACGATCCTTAGTCCCTGGGCATTGCTGCCCTTCGGACTCTTCCTTGCTCCGTTTATCTGGATGGATTTGAGTATCCAGTCGGCAAGAATGCGCGACATAGGAGTGCCGCCGCTCCGTGTCTTTCTGGCGTTTGTTTTGATTTTTCTTGTCACGACCGCTGTCTCGATTTTTATGCATGATGGGTCGATAGAGAAGATATTCAATATACTGTATCGCGGCATTGGAGTGGTCTATTCTGCCCTGCTTCTATTCGCTCCTAGTGGATGCCTCTCACATTGGATGTCGCCCGATCCCGAAGACACGGATCAAAATGGACGACCAGCACCGGTCGCCTATGTTGCTCCGAACAATCCTACGACGGGTAGGACCAGTTTTGGTCAGCGTGGCTTGAACCGGAGCTAGTCTCATACACCGCCCTGGCACGGCCGGAAGCGTCTCCCGACGCGCCTGCGAAGATGCTGTCGCTGGTTTTGATGCAGTCTGATAGCAAAGTGCATCGCGATAGGCTCGATTTACGTACAGAATTGCTCGGTCCGAATTAGCGCTTTTCTCAGCTTTTTGCTGTTAGCTGCCGCCATGGCAAAGATCATAGCATTGGCTGCATATTTCTATCAGGCGGCGGTGGCTTTCGGGCTGCTGATCGCGGTCGCGCATCTGCTGTCGCCGGCGGATTATGCGGCCTATTCGCTGTTCATCTCCATCAGCCAGTTCGCGGCGATCTTCTGCTTCGAATGGGTGCGCTTTGCGTGCAGCCGCTTCTATCCGGGGCAGGTGCCAGGCAGCGAGGCAGCGGAGCGTACGGCATTGAGCGTCGAATTCGCCGCCTGCTCCGTGATCTGCATTCTGGCCGCGGTTGCGTCGACCTTCTTCGCCGTGCCGAAGGAGATCGCGGTGCTTGGCGGTCTGGTGGCGATTTTTCAGGGAGGCAGCGATCTGCATCTGACGATGCTGCGCTTCCGCCAGGAGTTCCGCGCCTTCTCGCGGCTGCAGGGTTCGCGGGCCACCATTCTGGCGGTCGGCACGCTGGGCGGCGCGGCGATGATGCCGAGCTTCGCGTATACGGTCGCCGGTCTGCTTGCCGGTTACGTCGCCTATAGTGCGCTGGCAATGTTCCTGACCCGCAACAGCCTGCGGGAGGCCGCCGGTCTCCAACTGCCGCTGGTGCGAAAGCATTTTATCTATGGCAGCGTCGCGGCGGGTGCCTCGGTCATCGGGCTTTTGGCACCGCTTGGGTTGAAATCGATCCTGACGGCGGCATTGGGGGCAGGCGGGGCCGCGGGCGCGCTACTGGCACTCGACCTGCTGCAGCGGCCTTTCGTGCTGATTGTCTCGGCTCTTCAGGCCATTCAATATCCCGATGTGGTCGCAACATATGACCGCGAGGGCGCCACCGCAGCATTCCGGCGGCAGCTCGGCGGCTATTATTCGCTGCTCACGGGTTTCACCTTGATGACGGCGGCAGGGATTTTTGCGCTGCTGCAACCGGTCGGCCATTTCGTCATCGCTCAGGGCCTGCGCGATGGCTTTTTGAGTGCGGCGCCGTTCGTCACCGGCCTGTCGGTCTGCCGTGCCTTGACGCTCAACATGCTGCCGACGCCGGCGCATCTGCGCCATCGGCTGCTGGCGATCTTTTTGCTGGCGGTCGTAGATTGCGCCCTGCTCAATGCAGGAGCTTTGGCGGGCGGCTATCTCGCTTCCTTCAGCGACGGCGCGCTGATGGCCGGAGCCATGGTCGGGGCGCTGATCGCGATGGTGATCGGCGTGAAAGTGCTGATGGCGCTGCCCTTCGATTTCGTATGGCAGCCGGTGGTGCTCTCCGCTGCCGGGCTTACGGTGCCGGTGCTGGCGACGGCCGGATTCGACTATTCGCTCTGGATATCGGTCGGCACAGGAATGGCCGGCGGCGCGGCCTTCTGTCTGCTGGGTCTCTACAGTTATTTCGTCAAGATGATCCGCCGGCAGGCTATATCCTAAAGCATGTCGCGCAAAAGTGCGCTGCGGTTTTGCGATAACGACACGCGCAAAATCGAGGGCTAAAGCGCAAGAAGCGAATCTGAAAGATCGCGACGCGCTTTAGATCAGAGATCTTCCAGCATGGTCAGCACCCGATCGGCGCTGCGGTCCCAGGAGAAACGGGCGACATTCTCGCGGCCCCTTTGGCGCAGGTCCGCGCGCAATGTTTCATCGCCGGCAATCCGGCGCATGGCGGCAACCAATTCATCCTGCCTTGTTGGATCGAAATAGATCGCGGCGGTGCCGGAGGCTTCGCGTACCGCGGGGATATCGGCGGCGAGCACCGGGCAGCCCTGCGTCATCGCTTCCAGGGGCGGAATGCCGAAACCTTCGTAGAGGCTCGGGAAGACGAAAGCGGTGGCGTGACGTTCGAGAGCGGCAACTTCCGCATCGCTCAGCCGGCCGGGAAAGAGCATGTGATCGTTTGATTCGGGACCATCCGACTTGAACACTGTCGGCGCGGTGCCGCCGACGACCACCAGCTTTTGATCGGGATCGCCCAGAGCTTCGAAAGCCCGGATGGCGAAATCGAGGTTCTTGTTCGGCTTCATCGTGCCGACCAGCAGGAAGAATCCGTTCGTTTTGAGGTCCAGGCGCTCAATGATCGTCTCATCCGGCTCGATGGCGGCGAAATGATCGACGGCGTTGTAGACGACGTCGATATTGTCGGAGGGGACATGGAAGACGGAGGCCAGTTCCTTGCGCGAGAATTCCGATACGGTGCCGATCTTCGCGGTGCGGGTCAGCACCGAGCCGAGCGCGCCGTGCAGCAGGCGATAGCTGCGCTTGAAGGATTGGGGATGACGGAAGATCGTCACGTCATGGATGACCACGGCCTGGCGGCGATGCAATAGGGGACCGCTGCCGCCGAAGCCGATCAGCCGGCCGCCGCGGGAATGGGCAAGCAGCGCCGTCTGTTCCCAGACATGGCCCGGACCGGAGCTGAAGGCATTGACCGATATGGCCGAGAGGCCGATATCAACCGGCGTATCGCGCGGCACGGCCAGCCGCCAGTTGATGCCCTTCAAGGCCGCTGGCACGGCGCCTGCGGCGATCTTGCGGTCTAGCGCCAGCGTCAGTTCGCGGGCGAAACGTTGCACGCCCGACAAAGGCTGGCTGAGGAAACGGCCGTTGATGGTGATCGACTGCACGCGAAATGTCCCAATATCTTCAATACCGGGAACAGCTTGCGCTATTTTCTTTAGGGAAGGTTTAGCCTGATAGGAGGAATTTTAGGCAAGCGCTTCTTTGCTGTCGATAATGGCGACGCCACGCGCCCGCATTTCGTTGATCGCGGCCTCGACGCCGTTCGGATCGATGCCGCGGCTGGCGTCCTCGATGAAGCGGACCTTTACACCCGGCAGCATCTCCACGGCGTCCAGAGCCGAGAATTTCACGCAGTAATCCGTCGCCAGCCCGCAGAGGTCGAGTTGGGTAATACCCTCGGCGCGCAAATGCTCGGCAAGACCGGTAAGGGCTGCATGATCATTGTCGCGGAAGGCGGAATAGCTGTCGACAGTCGGATTCTGACCCTTCTGCTGGATGAAATCGATACCGTCGAGGTTCAGTTCAGGGTGAAGCATGGCGTCTTCGGTATTCTGCACGCAATGATCCGGCCACATCATCTGCGGCTTGCCGGAGAGCATGCCCATTTCGAAGGGCTTCTTGCCGGGATGGGCGGAAGCGAAGCTGCCGTGGCCGGGGGGATGCCAATCCTGGGAGGCAAGAACCAGATCGTATTTGCCACTGTCGATCAGCCTGTTGGCGACAGGCGCCACCTGATCCCCATCCGGCACCGGCAGATTGCCGCCGGGGCAGAAGCCATTCTGGATATCGATCAGCAGCAGCGCTTTCATGGCTTGTCCTTCATCTCTGTTGCACTGCACGATGCCAAGCGTTGCGCGTTGGATCAAGCTTTTAATGCTCAGACTGAATATAAGGTGGAGCGCGATGGTTTTCGAGGGGCTATGCGGGCTTGTGGCTTGGGGGCCAGGGAATGCTTGAAGTGCACCGGACAATTGGGGCGGCATGTGGCAACGCACGCTGTTGAGATTGCTGACGGGTCGCGGTGACGTGCCGGACATTGAAGATACCTGGTGAATCTCAGGAAACTGAGGTGTCTTGCCAACCAGCGTCGCCGAGGTGTCCGCGATTGACAAATGAACGCGAAGCCATAATCTGCTTTTCAGCCCTTGCGATCATCCGTTTTTCGGAGACGAGGATAATGCTGGTGCCGTTGCCCCGCATACAGGTCTGGCCAAGCGCATGAGACGGTTGCTGCTGACGGGCCTTGCCGTTTTCTTTTCGATCTGCGGAGCGAGCGCCGGGACGCTCGACACGCTTCACCAGCATACAACCCTGCGCATCGGCTACATCGCCGACGAGGCACCGTTTTCATCCAGCAAGCCGAAGGAAAAACCGACGGGATATGCCATCGACCTCTGCGGGAAGGTCGCGGACGAAATCGAGCATGCGGTTCCGCAGTTGAAGCGCGAATATGTAGAAATGACGCTGGCCAATGGTTTCGACGCTGTCAAGAACGGTCAGATCGACCTGCTTTGTGGGGCTATCACCGTCAATCTGGAGAGGCGGAAACTTGTCGATTTCTCACAGCCGATCTTCCTGACCGGAGCGAGCGCCCTGCTGCGCAAGGATTCGCCCGACTATCTGCACGCGCTTTTTCTCGACACGCCCGCCGTTCGTTCCGTTAGCCAGCGTGCTCCATCCACCAGCGTCATCGGCGTGCGCGCAAACACCACGACGGACGCAATATTGCGCGAGGCGCGCAGCATCGAGACGTCGAAAACCCGGATCGCCGATTTCGACACGCACGAAGACGGACTTAAGGCGCTGGAGGAACATAAGATCGACGCCTATTTTGCCGATCGGGTGATACTCATGAGCTTGGCCCAGCGCGCGCACGATCCGTCCTTGCTTGAAGTCGGCGATCGCCTGTTCACGCATGAACCATATGCAATCGCCCTGAGGCGCGACGATGCCGACTTCCGCCTAGTGGTCGACCGCGCGCTCACGGATTTTTATCTATCGGACGATTTTCTGCCGCTACTGAAGACTTACTTCGGAAGCGAAGCGCCGATGCTGCACACGCAAATCATGATGGAGCATGTGCCCTAGCTCCGGGGCAAAGGGCATTGCGTTGGCAAAGCAGATGATCGATGCGGCAGATGCCCACCGCAACCGTCAAACCCTCTCCACAAACCCATCCAGCACCCTTTTCTGCCCAGCCCGATCGAAATCGATCGTCAGCTTGTTCCCTTCGATCTCGGAAACATTGCCGTTCCCAAACTTTATGTGGAAGACGCGGTCGCCGATCGCAAATTTAGAGGGTTCGGTGGAGGTGGATTTGGCGACGAGTTCGCCGTCGATGGTGCGGGTTTTGGGGCCGCTTTCGCCGTAGCCGATGCGTTCGACGGCGTGGCCGGAGCGGGAGCCCCAATTGTCGCGGGTGGCGTCGGTCTTGTTGGCCTGGGCGCGTTTCCAGCCGGGAGTGGAATAGGAGTTGGCGAAAGGGTCGGCCTTGTCGAAGCGCGACTGGCCATAGCCGCCGCGGCCGTAACCGCCGTAAGATTGCTCCATCTCGGCCACTTCGACATGGGTTTCCGGCAGTTCGTCGAGAAAGCGGGAAGGGATGGTCGATTGCCAGAGGCCGTGGATGCGGCGGTTGGAGACGAACCAAATGTGGCAGCGGCGCTTGGCGCGGGTGAGGCCGACATAGGCGAGGCGGCGTTCTTCCTCCAGGCCGGCGCGGCCGCTTTCGTCGAGCGAGCGCTGGTGTGGAAACAGGCCTTCCTCCCAGCCAGGCAGGAAGACGGTGTCGAATTCCAAGCCCTTGGCGGAGTGCAGCGTCATGATCGAGACTGCGTCCAGATCCTCGTTCTGCTCGGCGTCCATGACGAGGGCTACGTGTTCGAGGAAGCCGCGCATGGATTCGAAGCTTTCCATCGAGCGGATGAGTTCCTTCAGGTTTTCCAGCCGTCCGGGTGCTTCCGCCGATTTGTCATTCTTCCACATGTCGGTATAGCCGGACTCTTCGAGAATCTGCTCGGCAAGCTCGGTATGCGGGGTGTTTTCAAGCAGTCCCTGCCAGCGGCGGAAGGATTGCACGACGTCGAACAGCGCCTTGCGCGCCTTCGGCTTCATTTCGTCCGTTTCGATGATATCGGCCGCTGCCGCCAGCATCGGAATGTCGCGGACACGGGCGTAATCGTGCAGCGCGCGCACGGTGGTGTCGCCGAGGCCGCGCTTCGGCGTATTGATGATGCGTTCGAAGGCGAGGTCGTCGGCCGGCTGGCAGACGAGGCGGAAATAGGCCATGGCATCGCGGATTTCGAGGCGTTCGTAGAAGCGAGGGCCGCCAACGACGCGGTAGTTCAGGCCGAGCGTAACGAAGCGGTCTTCGAATTCACGCATCTGGAATGAGGCGCGCACGAGGATCGCCATGTCGTTGAGATTGTGCTTGTTGCGCTGAAGCTGCTCGATCTCCTCGCCGATCGCGCGGGCTTCCTCCTCGGAATCCCAGGAGGCGTGCACCTGCACCTTGATGTCGTCGGGATCGGAGCGGTCAGTGAATAGTGTCTTGCCAAGTCGGCCCTCATTATGGGCGATGAGATGTGCGGCCGCGCCGAGAATATGCTCGGTAGAGCGGTAATTGCGCTCCAGTTTGATGACCTTGGCGCCGGGAAAATCCTTTTCGAAACGCAGGATGTTGTCCACCTCAGCGCCGCGCCAGCCGTAGATCGACTGGTCGTCGTCACCGACGCAGCAGACATTCTGCAGCTCGCCCTTTTGCCGCTGCGCCAGTAAACGCAGCCACATATATTGAGCGGTGTTGGTGTCCTGATATTCGTCGACGAGGATGTAGCGGAACCGCTGGTGATAATCCTTCAATATATCAGGATTCTGACGGAACATATTGATCGGATGCAGCAAAAGGTCGCCGAAGTCGCAGGCGTTCAGCGTCTTCAAGCGGGCCTGATACGCGGTATAGAGGTCGCGTCCCTTGCCATTGGCAAAGGCGCGCGCATCGCCTTCCGGAATATCGGCCGGGCCAAGGCCCTTGTTCTTCCAGGTGTCGATCATCCCGGCAAATTGCTTGGCGGGCCAACGCTTGTCGTCCAGCCCCTCCGCCTGGATCAATTGCTTGATCAGGCGCACGACATCGTCAGTGTCGAGAATGGTGAAGCTCGAGGAGAGGCCGACCAGCTCGGAATGACGGCGCAGCAGCTTGACGCCTATCGAATGGAAAGTGCCGAGCCAGGGCATGCCTTCGACCGCGCCGCCGACGAGGAGGGCGATACGCTCCTTCATCTCGCGCGCGGCCTTGTTGGTGAAGGTAACGGCGAGGATCTGAGAGGGGAAGGCACGGTTGGTGGAAAGGATATGGGCGATGCGGGTCGTCAGCACCCGCGTCTTGCCGGTGCCGGCGCCGGCGAGCACCAGCACGGGCCCATCCAGCGTCTCGACCGCTTCCGCCTGTTCCGGATTGAGGCCAGCGAGATAGTCAGGGCGGCGGCCGCTGTCGCGCGCCGCCATGGCGCGGGCCGCAATACCGCCACCGGCGCTGGGGGCAGGGGCAGGCCGACGCGGCGCCGCGTGCTCCGGCTCCTCGTCAAAGAAGGGAATGTCGTCATGTCCGATGGTCATGCGGCTCAATGTAATGATTCTGCCCTGAAAGGCAAAAGAAACGGCCGGGAAATAGAACAAAAAGTGCACATTTCTTGGGTTGTTAGCCTTTCAAGGGACTGTCTCGCAGTTCCTGCGGCTTGTTGTTCAACGGAGCGGCGGCTGCATGAAGAGATGTAGGAAGCGGCATTGCGTGCGAAGGCGGCCAGGCTCCGGGCGGCGGAATGATCGCAACCTGAACGCGATAACGATTTTCTGATCGAGGGCGATTTATGGTAAATTGCCAGTTTCCATTATCGCTTTCTTAAGCATGATTGCTAATCATAGCGCCTGTAACCGCTCGAGTTTCAGGCGCTGTTTTTTTGCCGGACTCCACCTTCGCCGACTTCGGTTGGCCCGCGCGCATGAGCGCCCGCGGCATGGTTCCAATGTCTTCATGTATCTGTTGTGTATCGTTGCGTCCGGAGTCCTGTGTCGTGAGTATTTTTTCGACCTTCATAAGGGTAAGTTCCCCTGTCAAAACAGCCCTTGAAGTCCTTCGAAACACACAGGCGGATCTGAATGTCGCACAGCGTCAGATGTCATCCGGTCTGCGTGTGCAGACCGCTAAGGACAACGCCACTTACTGGACGATCTCGACATTGACGCGCACCGATATTGGCGCCGTCTCGGCCGTGCAGGATGCGCTGGGGCTTGCTGCTGCCACGGTCAGCACCGCCTCCACGGGCATCACCAGCGCAATCGATATCGTCACTCAGATCCGATCGAAGCTGGTGACTGGCTATGAGGGCAGTGTCGATAAGACCAAGCTCAACGACGAAATCTCCGAACTTAAGGACCAGCTTCGCAGCGTCGGCGAGTCGACGAGCTTCAACGGCGTCAACTGGGTCGTGCTGCAGAACGGTGACGATCCGACCGAGCCACACGAGATCCCGGGCTCCCTCATCCGCCACACCGATGGCACGGTTTCGATCGGCATGCTGAACTATGAGGGTGTCGGCTCGACCAGCGGCCCCATCGTATCGACGGATGCACGATATCTGATCGACGATCAGTCAAGCGGCACGGGCGGCTATGGCGTGCTCACCTCCACGGCTTTTGCAACGGAAGCGGGGGCAGCCGAGAACTATGTGCTGATCGGCAGTAAAAATGGCGATACCAGCGGGCAGGTGGAAATCTCGCTCGACGCCAATACGACACAGGGCGCCGTGACCGACATGGTCAACACCGTCACCGCCATGCTGCACCAACTGAACACGATAGGATCGGCCTTCGGCTCGTTGGAAACGCGCGTCAGTCTGCAAAACCAATTTGCCAGCAATCTCAGCGATTCGCTGACGAGTGGCGTCGGCAAGCTGGTCGATGCCGACATGGAGAGGCAATCAAGCAGGGTATTGGCGCTGCAGACGCAGCAGCAACTGGGATTGCAATCATTGTCGATTGCCAATGCCAGCTACGATACGGTGAGACAACTCTTCCAAAACCTCTGACGGCGGAAGCCTGGATTTCAAGGGGAATAGATCGGCGGAGCGGATCCAATCTCCTTGAACTGGTTAGTTTGGAAGAAAACGCTCCAGAATAGTGGCCGGGCAGCCCGGCCGCGGGTGGACGAAAATTATATTTCATCATATTGCCGCAATGCTTCATATCTGCTGCGGACCATCGAACCGGAGAGCGACGATTCTATGATCAAGAAATTTGCCATCCTTGCCGTCTCGGCAGCCTTTCTCAATGCATGTACGACAACCGATCCCTATACGGGAGAGCAGAAAGTATCCAACACGGCGGGAGGCGCCGCGATCGGTGCCGGCGTTGGTGCGGTTGCCGGTCTTCTCATCGGCCACTCGCCGGCATCGCGCCGCAATGCTGCGCTGATCGGCGCCGGCGTCGGTGCGCTTGCGGGTGCCGGCATCGGCAATTACATGGACCAGCAGGAATCCGAGCTGCGCGCGCAGTTGCAGGGTACTGGCGTCTCCGTAACGCGCGTCGGCGACCGCATCATCCTCAATATGCCGTCGGCCATTACCTTCGACATCGACCAGGATGCGATCAAGCCGGAATTCGATCCGACGCTGAATTCGGTCGCGATCGTGCTTCGCAAGTTCAACCGCACGCTGATCGACGTCAACGGCCATACGGATTCGACCGGCAGCCTGCAGCATAACCAGGAACTGTCCGAACGCCGCGCCGATTCGGTTGCCAGCTATCTCGGCAGCCAGGGCATCGACCAGCGCCGCATGTCTGCCGTCGGCTTCGGCCCGAGCCAGCCGGTCGCCACCAACGCCAGCGAAGCCGGCCGTGCGCAGAACCGTCGCGTCGAAATCCAGATCGCGCCCATTACCCAAAACGGCTGATCTGACGTAGACCTTCAAACAAGGACGGCCGGGTTTTGCGACCCGGCCGTTTTGTTTGACCGCTGCCCGTTCACGAGTGCATCGTCGCGCCTTTGGTGATCTTGTCGACGATCTTCTTGTCCGCGCGCAGCGCGATGCCAACCACCTTGGCGTCCTCAGGCGTAAATTCGGAGAAGACGGCGCGATTGGCGACATCGTGGCCGGTTGAGAACATTTCCTCGATGAAGATCGAGGAGGTGACGTTGCGCTCCAGCGAGCGGCGATGAATCGTGCTCATGGTTTCTTCGTTGGCCGACAATACGATCATCGGCTGGATCGATAGCGCGTTGTAGAGGTTGCCGGCGCGATCGCGATAGGGTTCGCCGATCATGTCAGGAAATTGCCCGGCAATGCCGGTCGCCAGGAAAGCAGTCACGTTCAGTTTCTGCCAGGATTCAAGATTGCTTCGCAGAACGATCGCGATTTTGGTATTGAACATGGGTGATCTCTCTTATGCAGTCTGGGAATGAGCCTTTGCGCGAGGATGTTGCCGGCCATATCTTCGAAGGTCTTGAACGTTCGTGCACGATGCCGGAAGCAAACCGCATCGTCTCCGCACCCGCTTACCCCGGTATCGAGCGTATTCAGGCGCAATTCCATGGTGATGCGTTCGAGCCGCACCGGCACGATACCTATGCGCTCGGCGTCACCATCCGCGGCGTGCAGACCTTCAGCTATCGCGGCGAACGGCGCTACAGCCTGCCGGGAAGGGTGATCGTCCTCCATCCGGACGAGCTGCACGACGGCGGCGCTGCGACCGACGACGGCTTGCTCTACCGCATGCTTTATCTCGAACCGTCGATGCTGATGCAGTGCCTGGAAGCCGCGCGCATTGGCCTGCCCTTTGTCGAGGACCCGGTGGTCGAGGACGATCGTCTGGCCGGCTTGCTGCTGGCCGCCCTCGGCGAGCTCGACCGCGAGCTGGATGAACTCTTTGTCGATGATTTTGTCTCACGGGTGGCTGCGGGGCTCGCTTCGCATGCACATCTGCCGCAGAAGCCGCTGGGCAGCGTGGCCTGGGGCCAGGTGAAGACGGCGCGCGATTATCTAGAGGCGCATGCCATGCGCGGCGTCCGCTCGCAGGAGCTGGAACGAATCACCGGCCTCGATCGCTTTGCGCTCTCACGGCATTTCCGCGCCGCTTTTGCCACCAGCCCGCATCGCTTCCTGCTGATGCGGCGGCTGCAACGGGCGAAAGGAATGATCGCCGATGGCGAGCCGATCGCCGAAGTCGCTGCGGCCACTGGGTTTGCGGATCAAAGCCATCTGACACGGCATTTCAAGAAGGCGTTCGGCATGGCGCCGGGCGCCTGGGTCGGCATGCTGGGAACTGCTGGGGCACCGGTTCGAGGTTAACCGGCGGCTGAGAGCTCTCAGTGCAGGCCGAGAAACTGTTTGAGTTCCGGGGTCTGCGGATTGGCGAATACATCGCCCGGCGGACCGATTTCGTGGACGCGACCCTGGTGCATGAAGACGACGCGCGAGCAGACGTCACGAGCGAACTTCATTTCGTGTGTCACCATCAGCAGCGTCATGCCTTCGCTGGCAAGTTCGCGGACGACTGCGAGAACCTCGGACACGAGTTCGGGATCGAGCGCGGAGGTGATCTCATCGCAAAGGAGCGCGATCGGCTGCATGGCAAGCGCCCGGGCAATGGCAACGCGCTGCTGCTGTCCGCCGGAAAGTTCGTCGGGATAGGCGTCGAATTTGTGCCCGAGGCCGACGCGATCGAGCATGCGCCGCGCCATTGCCTCGGCATCGGCCTTGGAGGCCTTCTTGACGACCATCTGCGACAGCATGACGTTCCGCCCGGCGCTCAGATGCGGAAAGAGATTGAACTGCTGGAAGATCATGCCGACCTTTAGCCGCAAGGCCTTCAAATGCAGATCATCGGGCAGGAGCTGTGCGCCGGCGACCGAGATTGCGCCGTCATCGATCGTTTCCAGCCCGTTGATGCAGCGCAGCAGCGTCGATTTGCCCGAGCCGCTCTTGCCGATGATGGCGATCACTTCGCCGGGCGCGACATCGAGGTTGATGCCTTTCAGCACTTCGTTTGCACCGAAACTCTTGCGGACTTCAGTGACCTCGATGAGCGACATTGAGCTTCCTCTCCAGGATCTGGCTGCTCTTCGACAGCGGCCAGCACAGGGCGAAATAGATGAGGGCGACGAAGCCGTAGACGGTGAACGGCTGGAACGTCGCGTTGGTGATGACAGTGCCGGCCTTCGAGAGCTCTACAAAGCCGATGATCGAGGTCAGAGCCGTGCCCTTGACCACCTGCACGGAGAAACCGACTGTGGGCGGCACGGCGATGCGAAGCGCCTGCGGCAGGATGACGTAGCGCATCTGCTGGAGGTAGCCCATGCCAAGGCTGGCAGAGGCTTCCCATTGGCCCTTTGCCACGGCCTCGACGCAGCCACGCCAGATTTCGGTGAGAAAAGCGGCTGACCAAAGGATCAGAGCAACGCCGGCCGCCAGCCATGCCGGTACGTCGATGCCGAAGAGCCCAAGGCCGAAGAAGGCCAGGAAAAGCTGCATCAGCAGCGGCGTGCCTTGAAAGAGCTCGACGAAATATTTGACCATAGTGCGCGCGGCCCGGTTTTTGCCAATGCGCAGAAATAGCAAGATTGCGCCGACAGCACCGCCGCCGGCGAAAGAAATGAGCGAGAGCAGAACGGTCCAGCGTGTGGCCAGAAGCAGACCGCGCAGAATGTCCCAGGTGGAGAATTGAATCATCGGCGAACCCTGCGCGGGAAAATCAGGCCGCCCACAACGGTAAGTAACTGCCGCAGGATGACGGCCAGACCCAGATAGATTGCGGTGGAAACGAAATAGGCCTCGAAAGCGCGGAAGGAGCGCGACTGGATGAAATTCGCCGCAAAAGTCAGGTCCTCCGCGGCGATCTGCGAGACGACCGAGGAGCCGAGCATGACAATGACGACCTGCGACGACAATGCGGGCCAGATGCGCTGGAGTGAGGGCACTAGGATGACGTGGCGGAAGGTCTCGAACGGCGTCATTGCGAGGCTGGCGCCGGCCTCGAACTGGCCGCGTGGCGTCGCCTGGATGCCGGCACGAATGATCTCGCAGCTATAGGCGCCGAGATTGATGACCATGGCAAGGTTGGCGGCAGCGATCTCGTTCATGTGAATGCCGGCGGCGGGCAGACCGAAGAAGATGAAGAAAAGCTGGATCAGGAACGGCGTATTGCGGATCAACTCGACATAGGCCGCGACAAAAGGCTTGAGCCAGCGAGGACCCAGCGCCCGCGCCCAGGCGCAGGCAATACCAAGAGCGATACCGACCGCAGAGCCAACGAAAGTCAGCTCCATGGTGACGAGAATCCCCTTGATCAGAACGGGATAATAATCGGCAAGCCAGCCGAAATCGAAGTGATAGCGCATGAGAAGGTGCCTCGCTCGGCCCGGACCGCGCCATCGGACGATGGCACGGCCGATGCTCTGTTGATCAGAAGCCGGCGGGGAGGGCCGCGCCCAGCCATTTCTGCGATATCTTGGTCAGCGTTCCATCGGCCTTGGCGGCGGCGATAATGTCGTTGACCTTTTTCTGCAGGGCGGGCTCGTTCTTGTTCAGGCCTATGAAGCAGGGCGAATTGGTGATGAGGAACTTCATCTCCGGCTTCTTCGGCGGGTTCTTGGCGAGAATGGCCGCTGCAACCACGTTGCCAGTGGCGATGAGATCGACCTGACCCGAGAGGAAGGCGGAGATGGTGCCGTTGTTGTCTTCATAGCGCTTGATCGTCGCGTCCTGCGGCGCGACCTTCGTCAGCGCGAGATCCTCGATGGCGCCGCGGGTTACACCGATCGTCTTGCCGGAAAGATCCTCGGGCTTGGCGGCCGCAACATCGGCAGAACCGAAGACGCCGTTGAAGAAGGGTGCGTAGGCGTCGGTGAAGTCGATGACGGCCTGGCGCTCGGCATTTTTGCCCAGGCTCGAAATCACCAGGTCGACCTTGTTCGTCTGGAGATAGGGGATGCGGTTGGCGCTGGTCACCGGCACCAGCTCGGTCTTCACGCCGAGCTTTTCGGCGATCAGGTTTGCCATGTCGATATCATAGCCCATGGGTGCCATGTCCGCCCCGACGCTGCCGAAGGGAGGAAAGTCCTGGGGAACGGCGACGCGGAGCGTGCCCTTCGCGGTAATATCGCTCAAGGCGTCCGCCCGGGCTGCGTGTGGGCTCGAAAGCGCCCCCATCGTCAGCATCGCCATACCGAGTGCCATGAGCAATTGTCTACGCTTCATCGAATGTCCTTCCAATCGTGGCTATGTCAAAGCTGCGGGGTAAAACGCAAGACATGTGCCAGTCGCGGGACGGCATAGTTTCCCGTCAAGCGCGTGCTTTTTGCGAGAGCTTTGTGCGGTGTAAATCGAATTCTGCCCAAAAAAATTGCAGATTTTGCATTTCGCGTCGTTTGCCATCGCTTATGAACGACAACGTGCGGCCGTATTGGTTTCCTTCGATAGCGCTGGCTGGACAGGCCGGTTCCTATTGCCCATACAACCCATGCAGGCGAGGGAGATCGGTCCGATGGCTTTGATGGGTGCTATGGCGGGCAGGGGCGTGTGGCCGCTATCGTACCAATGATTTTTCGTGCCGGTTCGCGGCCGCGCCGAATGCTTGCCGTCACCGTGTCTCGCGCAGGCAAACCACAGGCTATTTTCGTGACTGGACAGCGTCGCGCTGATGTCTCATAGAACCGCGAAAAGGGTTAACATTTCCTTTTTTGATTGTGATGGGAGATCGGAACGATGGCTCTGACTGATACGAAGGCGGGGATACGCAACGAGGCGGGCATTGCTGCCGTTCTCGGCATCCTGAAGCAGGCCTTCGGCGAGCGTTTCCAAACCGGCGAGAGCTTTCGGGCCCAGCATGCCCACACGACCACCTATATCCCGGCGCAACTTCCGGACGGGGTGGTTTTTGCCGAGACGAGCGCGGACGTGCAAACGGTCGTCAAAGCCTGCGCCGAGCACAAGGTTCCGGTTATCGCCTTCGGCACAGGTTCTTCTCTGGAAGGGCAGGTGAATGCGCCGCAGGGCGGAATATCGATCGATTTCAGCCGGATGAATCGGGTGCTTGAAGTGAATGCCGAGGATCTCGACTGCACGGTCGAGCCTGGCGTCACCCGCGAACAGCTCAACACATATCTGCGCGATACCGGCCTGTTCTTCCCAATCGATCCTGGCGCCAATGCCTCGATCGGCGGCATGGCTTCGACGCGTGCTTCCGGCACCAATGCGGTGCGCTACGGGACGATGAAGGACAATGTGCTCGCCGTAACCGCAGTCACCGCCAATGGCGAGGAGATCCGCACCGCCCGCCGCGCCAGGAAATCGTCCGCCGGCTATGACCTGACCCGGCTCTTCGTCGGTGCTGAGGGAACGCTCGGCGTCCTGACGTCGGTGACGCTGCGGCTGCAAGGCATTCCGCAGAAGATCGCCGGCGGCACCTGCGCCTTTCCGAACGTGAAGGCAGCTTGCGACGCGGTCATCATGACCATCCAGATGGGCGTTCCGGTTGCTCGCATCGAACTGCTGGACGCCGTCCAGATGCGGGCCTGCAATCGCTATTCCGGCTTGACCTATGACGAGCGGCCAACCTTGTTCCTGGAATTTCACGGTACGGACGAGACGGTCGCGCTGCAATCGGCGCAATTCGCAGAGATCGCGAGCGAATGCGGCGGCGGGGAATTCCTCTGGACCAGCAATCTCGAAGAGCGCAACAAACTCTGGAAAGCGCGTCACGATGCCTATTGGGCATCGCGGGCTCTGGCGCCGGAACTGGCGGCCTTGTCGACGGATGTCTGCGTGCCGATCTCGAAACTTGCCGAATGCGTTGCAGCGACCCAGGCCGATATCGAGGAACACGGATTGCTGGCGCCGATCGTCGGTCACGCCGGCGATGGCAATTTCCACGTCCTGGTGCTGTTCGATGACAAGACGCCGGAAGGTATCGCCGTCGTCGAGGCCTTCGTTGCCCGGCTGAACGGGCGGGCGCTCGCGATGGAGGGTACCTGCACCGGCGAACATGGTATAGGGCAGGGCAAGATGTCGTTTCTCGAACAGGAGCTTGGCGGCGCCGTCGATCTGATGCGCCAAGTCAAGCAGGCGCTCGATCCTGATGCGATTTTCAATCCCGGCAAGATATTCCACAGTCATCGAAAAATGGAATATTGCCAAGATCTTGGCTTGCCCCCGGCGTGAATGGCGTTAGGCTAGACCATCCCGTTTTCATATGGCGTCATGGAAAGCGGTGGAGATGCCCTAGATTTGCAGCATGGTCCAAGAATTGCGATGCGGTTCTGGATAGGAAAGCAGGCTTAAGCCGAAGATCTGGGATGTCTTTTGCATGTCCGCTTCGCTATGTGACGCTTGATATCGTAATTGGAATGCAGAATGGAGACGGTGTGCATTGTTAGGTAAGGTCCTGGTTTTTCTGGGGGGAGTGCTCGTAGTGGTGCTGTTCGTGGCGCTGCTCGCTCCGCTCTTCATAGACTGGACCGATTTTCGCAAGAATTTCGAGGATCAGGCGAGTCGGATCATCGGAAAGAAGGTGACCGTTCACGGCACCGTTGACGCCCGCCTTTTGCCTTTTCCTTCCGTGACATTGCATGACGTCCGCGTCGGACAGGAAGCCGACGGGACGCCATTGGTGCAGATCGCCCAATTCTCCATGGACGCCGAGCTGGCGCCGTTCCTGTCCGGCGAAGCGCTGATTTTCGACATGCGCGTTTCCGAGCCGAAAGTGCGTCTGCGGCTGTTGAAGGACGGGACGCTCGACTGGATGCGCGGCAGCCAGCCGGAAATCCCTGCCAAGTCGGTGGTGCTCGAGGGCGTGCATGTCGATGGCGGCGATATCCAGTTCATCGACGAGCAATCTGGCCGCACCCGGCACATAACCGGTCTCAACGCGCAAATGTCCGCCCGGTCGCTGGCGGGACCCTGGCGAATCGATGGCGATGCGGCGCTCGACGGCGAGCACGGCAATTTCAGCATTTCCAGCAGCCAGCCTGACGATAATGGCGTCTTGCGCGTCCGCACCCGGCTCTTGCCGGACCGCCATCCGCTCAATGTCGACCTCGACGGCGAATTGAAGCTGGTCAACAGCAAGCCGGATTATATCGGCATGTTTACGGCGGGGATTGAGGACAAGCAGACACATAAACCTGCCGACGAACAGGTTCAGCCCCGTGTCAAAGGTCGATTCGAGCTTACCAACGAGCGCATACGGGTTTCGGAATATCGTCTCGAAGTGGGTACCGCGGACGATCCCTATGTGGTGACGGGGGAGGCGACGCTGGACACCGGCACCAAGCCGGAATTCCTGCTGACGGCCGACGGCCAGCAGATCGACGTCAACCGCCTCGGCAACACGCAGGGCACGAGCGGCAAGACCAACCGCAATCCCACCATTTCGGCGCGCCAGCGACTAAACAGCCTGATTGCCATTGCCGCCGAAATTCCGGTGCCGCAGGTGCCCGGCAAGGCGACTTTCCGCCTGCCGGCGATCGTTGCCGGCGACACGACCATCCGCGACGTACAGCTCGATCTGGAGCCTGCCGGAACCGGCTGGAAGATCGATCACGCCATCGGCATGCTCCCTGGCCGCACCCAGGTGGAGGCCAAGGGCAATTTGATGCTGCAGGGCGATCCGAATTTCATCGGTAATCTCGTGGTCGCCTCCAATCAGCCATCCGGTCTGGCATCCTGGCTGGTGGGTTCGGTCGATCCGGCGATCCGGCAGTTGCGACAGGCCGGTTTTTCCGCCGATGTCAGCCTGCGTCACGAGGAGCAGCGCTTCGAGAATCTTGAAATCGCCGTCGGCTCGGCGACGCTCAAGGGCCAGCTCGACCGGCAGGCGCCGGCAAACGACCAGGCGCCGAGGCTTGCCGTCGATCTCAGCGGCGATGCGCTCGATCTCGATGCGCTGAGGGCGCTGACAGGGCTGTTCACCGGTCAGGATGCCGGCGAGACCTTGCTCGATCACCGGATTACGGCCCATCTGAAAGCGGACAAATTCGCCGCGTTCGGCGTGCAGGCCGACAATGTCGAAACGTCGTTTTCGATCGCCGATGGCGCACTCACGCTCGACAAGCTTGCCGTGCGCGATGTCGCCGGTGCCGAGCTTACCGCAACCGGCCGTGCCAATGGTTCGCTGCTGGACTACAAGGGGTCGGGCGAAATCACCTTCAAGGCGGCCGATCCCGGTCCCTTCTTCGATATGCTGAGCCAGCATCTGCCGCATCATCCGGCGATGGACCGGCTGGTGCGAAACGCTGCATGGTATGGAAATACCGCGCTTCGCGGCGCGCTGACGCTGGGCGGCGACCAGGGCGATGGGCTGGCGGTAACGCTTGCCGGCGTCTCCAACGGCAGCCGCGTCAATCTCGATTACCGCATGTCCGACCTGTTGGCGCTGACCGGCAAAGGGACGACGACGCTTGAAGCAACGCTCGAAAATTCCGTGACCTCGATCCTGTTCGGGCAGGCGGGCCTCGATCCGCTGCCCGTCGAAGCGGATGCCAATGGCCGCCTGACGCTGAAGGTGACAGCAAACGGCACCGATCCGGCGGATGCGGCGCTGACCTTTGCCACCGACAAGACCTCGTTCACCGCAAACGGCAAGGTCGATGTGCGTCCCGCAACCTTCCTCAACGGCAAAATCGCGCTATCGCTCGAGAGTGCCGATCTTGATCCCTATTTCGTCATGAACGGCATCGGCGTACCGCAGATGGGCACGGGCCTGCCGGTCAAATTCCAGGCGAATGCCGCGCTCGATGCCGGCAAGATCGTATTCTCCGATATGAAGGGCCTGCTTGCCGACAACAATGTTTCGGGCGCGCTCACCTTCGACCGCAAGGCGCCGAATATCAAGGCTACCGGCCAATTGACGCTCGACAAGGCCGATCTCGGCTGGCTGGGCGAAGCAATCTACGGGCCGGTGACGGATGCGATGACGGGCAACCTCACCAAGGCCAAGCTGGGGTTGCCGATGTTCAGCGGGCTTGATCTCAACGTCAAGCTTTCGGCCAAGCAGTTGTGGCCGGGCATCTTCGGCCCGATCTCGGATTTCAGTACGAACGCTGCCTATAAGGGCGAGGAGCTGCGGCTGAACGACATCGCCGGCGCTTGGAACGGCGGTACGCTTAGCGGCAATTTGATGTTTGCGAACTCGGACGGCACCGGGCTGATGCAAACGAAACTCAACCTCGCCAATGGCGACCTTGCCGCGGTTGCCTGGCAGCGCGATGGCGCGCCGCTCGCCAATGGCCGCTTCGGTTTGGGACTGAGCATGGAAGCGAGCGGCAAGAGCCTGGGGGAACTGGCTGCCAACGCCAGCGGCTCGGGCGAGATCAAGCTTGGCGACACGCATGTCCGCGGCCTCAACCTCTCCGTTTTGCCGCCGCTGTTGTCGGCGACGGACCAGATCCAAGGTGAGATCACAGCCGATAAGGTGCTGCCGATCGTCCAGACATTGCTCAACAATGGCGAGGCGGCATTGCCGGCCATCAACATACCGTTCAATATTTCGACCGGCGTCATCCGTGCTGCCAATATCAGTGCCGGCAATGACCTGGCGAAGCTTTCGGGCAATGCCGAGATCAGCCTGCCGGATGAGCGCATCCGTGGCTCCATGGGCATCGATTTCGATGCCGGCAACGAGGCGCTGAGCGGCGCCGAGCCGGCATTGCGCCTCGATTTCGCCGGTCCGTTGGCGACGCCGGGTCGGACGATGGACGTTACCGACATTACCAGCTTCCTGTCGCTGCGCGCCTTCGAACGTGAGCGCCAGCGCGTCGAGCGGCTTCAGGCAAGCGTATTGGAAAAGCAGCGGCTGCGGCGCGAGGTGGCGCTCTACAAGTACACTGCCGTCGCACGCGAAGCCCAGCGTCAGCGCGATGCGGCAATCGAGCAGCAGCGTAGCGCCGAAGAGAAGCGCTTGAGGGAACTGGCGCGCAAGGCCGAGGCAGAAAAGCAGGCGGAAGCCGCAGCCAGGGCGAAGGCGAGTGCGGAAGCCCGAGCGAAGGCGGAAGCGCAGCAATTACCTGCTCTCAACGGACAGGTGCCGCAGACAGGCGCGCCGCTGAACTTTAACAATCTTCCCGGCATCGCCCGATAGATCATTCTCCATCGACCATACGAAATCCGCCGCTTTCGTCGCTGGGAGCGGGGATGCTATTGAGTAGAGAATGAAGTGACTAAGCGCCCTCGTTCAAGGCGGGGCGTTTCAGGTGCGATCCTTCAGCCATTTCAGAACATAGAGCCGAAGCGCCGAGGAAAGGTTGCTTGCCGGATCGCGGCCGTCGTCGATCTCTGAGATCAGAGCCGCAAGCGACGTCCCGCGCGCATTGGCGATCACCTTCAGTTCGGCCCAGAAGGCGTCTTCGAGGGAAAAGCTGGTGCGATGGCCATGCAGCGTGGCGGAATGTTTGCGGATCATCGGCGGATCGATCAAAAGTTCGGAAACGGAAGAGGTAATTCTAAAAATGATTCAAAATGCTGGGGTAAGCGATTGATTTCGGAGGGCTATAGACTTTCAGCTCGGTATTTCAATCGTCTGTTTTGGATGACTCGATATGGCCGGCCTCGTGTGTTTTCGCGGTCTTTTCATTGAGCGCCTTGGTCAACTGCTTCTCCGCCTTGGTGCGGCCAAAGGTAACACGGTTCTGCTCCGCCTGCTTTTCTTTTTCCAAGCGTGTCTGTTTCTTACGGAACTGGCGCAGATTGACGATTTCGGCACTCATCGATGGTTCCTCACGGCCGATGTGAAAAGGGGAAGCGCCTGCTTCCCCGGATGCTATTGCTTCTTGCGGAATGCGTCGAGGGAGACGACCGATCCCGGCTTCTTCTCCTCGCCGTCCTTGGCGACCGCGGGCTCCTCGCTGCCCTCGGCCGATACCGGATAGGCGGTGATCTCGCCGGACGGCATTTCCTCGTCCTCGGCGAGCGGCACGTCGAATTCCAGCTCGAAATTCACGGACGGATCGTAGAAACCCCGAATGGCATTGAACGGGATGACCAGCTTTTCCGGAACGTCGGAGAACGAAAGACCAATCTCGAACTGGCTCTCGGTAACCTTCAGGTCCCAGAACTGATGCTGGATGACGATGGTCATCTGCTCGGGATATTTCGACTTCAGGTGCTGCGAAATGCGCACGCCGGCCGCACCCGTCAGAAAGGTGATGAAGAAATGATGGTCACCGGGCAGACGGCCGGTGGTGCCGACCTCGGTCAACACCTTGCGGATGACCCCACGCAGGGCGTCCTGTGCCAAAATGTCGTAGCGGATATGATCCTGCCCCATACTTTCCTGTCTTTCGTTGGCCATGTTTTTTCTAAGGCTTATGCCACGCCCTGCGCCGACGGGAAACCCCCGTGCGCGAGTCAACGCCTGATCATACATAATATCGAAGAGAGGGAGAAGGTGAAGGCTTCTGTTGCCAGGTGCCTTCGAACCCCGCCTAAGAGTGCGACCCCTTAGGACTTTATTTGAAGTGCCACACTGCGATTAAGCAGCGAGACGAGCTTCCGCATAGTTGTCGTTTGCAACTACAATTTTAGCCCGATAACGGTGGTACAATGCCGAGCGAAAAGTCGATCTTTACACCCTTGTCGATCCTGTTTCGCCCCCATCAAAAGCCGGTCTTGCCCGACCAGTTTTTGGTGGAGGCGCCGGGTACCGCCCCCGGGTCCAATAGGTTTATTACACCGCTCATTTATCGCCATAGCCGGCCCGAAGACCGGCATGGCTGATATAGTGTTTTCCTCAGGCGAATGGAAGGGGATTTGTCATAAATGCTTCGCCGAAACACAGGTTTGCCATAACAAACGACGGCCGGATGGGAGAATTCCAGGGATTATGCTTGCCCGCAGTTGGTTTCGTGCCGACTTGCCATTAAATTGAGGAGGAATGGAATCGGCGGCGGGTGCGATGAAGCAATATCTCGATCTTTTGAAGCATGTGATGGACACCGGCATCGATCGCGGCGACCGCACCGGCAAAGGTACGCGCTCGGTCTTCGGTTACCAGATGCGCTTTGACCTTTCCGAAGGTTTTCCGGTGCTCACCACCAAGAAGCTGCATCTGCGCTCGATCATCCACGAGCTGCTATGGTTCCTGAAGGGCGAAACGAACATTCGTTATCTCAAGGAAAACGGCGTTTCTATCTGGGATGAGTGGGCCGACGAAAACGGCGATCTCGGCCCGGTCTACGGCCATCAATGGCGTTCCTGGCCGGCTCCCGACGGCGGCCATATCGATCAGATCGCCAATCTGATCGAAGGGCTGAAGACCAACCCGAACTCCCGCCGCCATATCGTTTCGGCCTGGAATCCGGCTGAGGTGGACGAAATGGCGCTGCCGCCGTGCCATTGCCTCTTCCAGTTCTACGTCGCCGACGGCAAGCTTTCCTGCCAGCTTTACCAGCGCTCCGGTGACACCTTCCTCGGCGTGCCCTTCAACATCGCCTCATACGCGCTGCTGACGTTGATGGTAGCGCAGGTCACGGGGCTGAAGCCTGGCGACTTCGTGCACACGCTGGGTGATACGCACATCTATTCCGACCATTTCGAGCAAGCCAGGCTGCAACTGACCCGCACCCCGAAAAAACTGCCGACCATGCGCCTTAATCCGGCGGTGAAGAACATCTTCGATTTCAAGTTCGAGGATTTCACGTTGGAAGGCTATGAGGCCGACGCCAATATCAAGGCGCCGATCGCCGTCTGAGGGGGTAGGGATGGCCGAACCGGTAAAAACCATTCTCGTCGCCGTCTCGCGCAACGGCATCATCGGCCGCGACGGGGATATGCCGTGGCGGCTGTCGTCCGATCTCAAGCGGTTCAAGGCCATGACGCTCGGCAAGCCCGTCATCATGGGACGCAAGACGTTTCAGTCCATCGGCAAGCCGCTGCCGGGCAGGCCCAACGTGGTGATCAGCCGCGATCCCGGTTTTTCCGCCGAAGGCGTACAGATGGCGCATTCGCTCGGCGAAGCCATCGATATTGCGAGCCGCCTTGCGGCAGAGAGCGGAGTTGACGAGATCTGCGTCATCGGCGGCGGTGAGATCTACCGGCAGGGGATCGGCCTTGCCGATCGGTTGCTGATCACGCATGTGGAAGCCGAGGTGGATGGCGACACGTCCTTTCCGGCGATCGATCCGGCCCTATGGCAGGTCGAGAGCGAGCTTGCCGTGCCGGCCGGCGAAAAGGACAATTATCCGACGCGTTTCGTCAGCTATTTCAGGCGAAAAGCATAAAAGCTGCCCGCGAAAATCAACTATTTTCCAATAAATCCGACGAACTTCCTGAAGTTGCGTTGAAAGCAGATGCGCCGATACCTATAACGGGAGACAATCGCCGCCGCCTGCGAATTTCAAAGTCTGCGCGATACTGGGAGTCCACAAACAAAGAGGTTTTGATGCCCTGGAGCAATCAGAATGGCGGCGGCGGCCCGTGGGGCGGCGGTGGCGGCGGAAACAATCAGGGGCCTTGGGGGCAGGGACCGAACCGGCCGCGGGGAAGCGGCAGCGGTGGCCCGCCGGATCTTGAAGACATCATCCGCCGTGGTCAGGACCGTCTGAAGGGACTTGTCCCCGGCGGCTTCAACGGCGGCGCCTTTGTCATCGTCGCGGCGGTCATCGTCGTTTTCTGGCTTATCCAGTGCGTCTATACGGTTCAGCCGGACGAGCGCGGCGTCGAATTGCGATTTGGCGAGCCGCGCCCGGAAGTGTCCATGCCCGGCCTGCATTTCCATTTCTGGCCGATGGATCGTATCGAGATCGTCAAGGTTACCGAACAGCAGCGCAATATCGGCGGCCGTTCGAGCTCGAGTTCGAATGCCGGCCTGATGCTGACGGGCGATCAGAACATCGTCAACGTGCAGTTCTCGGTGCTCTACACAGTCACGAACCCGCAATCCTACCTCTTCAACCTCGAAACTCCCGACGAGACGCTGCAGCAGGTTGCCGAAAGCGCCATGCGCGAGGTGGTTGGCCGCCGTCCGGCCCAGGATATCTATCGCGACAATCGCCAGCAAATCGCGATCGAGGTAAGAAACATCATTCAGGATACGATGGACCGATATGGCTCGGGCATTTCCATCAACGCCATACCGATCGAGGATGTGTCGCCGCCGCGCGAAGTGGCCGATGCCTTCGACGAGGTGCAGCGCGCCGAGCAGAACGAAGACCAGCAAGTTCAAGAGGCCAATCAATACGCCAATCAGAAGCTCGGTCAGGCTCGTGGTCGTGCGGCGCAAATCCGTGAAGACGCGGCTGCTTACAAGGACCGTGTCGTCAAGGAAGCCCAGGGTGAAGCGCAGCGCTTCGTCTCCATCTATGACGAATACGTGAAAGCGCCGGAAGTGACCCGCAAGCGGCTGTTCCTCGAAACCATGGAGTCCGTTATCGGCAATTCCAACAGCATCATCATCGACGACAAGCAGGGCGTCGTGCCCTACCTGCCGCTGAACGACCTCGGCAAGCAATCCACGACGCAGTCGGGTAAGCCCGCGACCGCACCTCAGCCGGAGGCCAAATAATGACGTCCAGCCGTTTGCCAGCCATTCTCATCGCGCTCGCGGTGGTGCTGCTGATCGTTTATTCCTCGGTTTTCGTGGTCAATGCCCGCGAACAGGCGATCGTTCTGCGCTTCGGCCAGATCCGTGCCGTCAAGACGGAGCCGGGCCTCTACTTCAAGCTGCCCTTCGCCTTCATGGATGCCGATCGGGTGCAGTATATACAGGACCAGGAGCTGCGCTTCGATCTGGACAATATCCGTGTCCAGGTTTCGGGCGGCAAGTTCTATGAGGTCGATGCTTTTGTCGTCTACAGGATCACCGATGCGCGGAAGTTCCGCGAGACGGTGTCGGGTGATCGCGATGCGGCGGAATCGCGCCTCAGGACCCGCCTCGATGCATCGCTGCGCCGGGTCTACGGTCTGCGCGGTTTCGAAGCTGCCCTATCGAACGAACGCGCTTCGATGATGACGGAAGTGCGCGACGACCTGCACCGCGATGCAGAGTCCCTCGGGCTGAATATCGAGGATGTGCGCATCCGCCGTACCGACCTGACCCAAGAGGTGTCGCAGCAGACCTACGACCGCATGAAGGCCGAACGTCTGGCGGAAGCGGAGCTGATCCGCGCCAGAGGTAACGAAGAAGGTCAGCGCCGCCGCGCCATTGCCGATCGTCAGGTGGTCGAGATCGTGGCGGATGCACAGAAGGATTCGGAGGTCCTGCGCGGTCAGGGCGAGGCCGAGCGCAACGGCATCTTCGCCGACGCCTCCTCGCGCGATCCGAGCTTCTACGAGTTCTATCGCTCGATGGCCGCCTATCGCACATCGCTTGCTTCAGGCGGCAAGACGTTGGTGCTGCCGCCGAACCAGTCGGAATTCTTCAAGTATTTCGATAGTTCGGTCGGTTCGGCTCCTGCAGCGGGTGCCCCGGCGCTGGCTGCGCCGTCCATGACGACGCCTGCGAAATGATGTGAGGCAACCTCACGAAATCCAAGGGGCTGCCTGTCGGCGGCCCCTTGTCTTATGTTTGATGGCATCAATCTTACCTTGAATAAAAAGGCCGGATGGACGTTCGGAGATTTCGCAAAAAGGTGATTTCACGCTTCATCATTCCGCCTTATGTTGATGCTTATACAAGACTTCCCTTTCTCGATGAGGATGCCTGATGGCTTTGACCAATCGCCTGCCTTTCAGACGTTCGTTCGCTCTTCTGGCCAGTGTGGCGCTGATTACCGGTCCCACCCTTGCAGGCGTCGATCGGGCGTATGCGCAGACGACACAGACGCCTTCGACGGATACGACGACGCCGAATAGCGGCGCGGCTCCAGGCGCACAGGTTCCCGCCAATTCCGCGACGGACGCGCCCGCGTCAGGCTCGGCTACGGCGCCGGCGACCGGTTCGTCGGCTGCGCCAAGCGGCGAGACGAAGACCGAAACGCAGGCGCCAGCCAATTCCGGGACGACAGCGCCGGCAACAACCGGCGAGACGGGTCAGGCTCTAGCCACGGGCTCTGCCAGCGCACCCAACGGCAATGCCGTGTCCGGCACGCAGCCGCCCGCGACCTCCAACGGCCAGACCCCAGCCACGGCGACCAATCCGGCGCAGGCTCCGATGGGCGGCTCGACGGCAACGACGACCGAAAATCCAGCCGTCGTGCCCAACACGCCGCCGCCGGTCACGGGCAATCCGGCAATGAATGCCGGCCCGGCTTCGGTTGCGGATCTGGCATCCGGTCTGCTGGACGCAGTGGTCAACATTTCCACCTCCCAAAAGGTCAAGGATGAGGGCGATGGCCCGGCGACACCCAAGGTGCCGGACAACTCGCCATTCCAGGAATTCTTCAACGACTTCTTCAAGAACCGGAACAACGAAAACAGCAACCGCAAGGTCAGCTCTCTCGGTTCCGGCTTCGTCATTGATCCATCCGGCTATATCGTCACCAACAACCACGTCATCGAGGGCGCCGACGATATCGAAGCGATCTTCCCGAACGGCACCAAGCTGAAGGCGAGGTTGATCGGCACCGACACCAAGACCGATCTTTCCGTGCTCAAGGTGGAACCGAAGCATCCGCTGATAGCAGTGAAATTCGGCGATTCCAGCAAGATGCGGATCGGCGACTGGGTGATGGCGATCGGCAATCCATTCGGCCTGGGCGGCTCGGTGACCGTGGGTATCGTGTCGGCCCGTGGCCGCAATATCAATGCCGGTCCCTATGATAATTTCATCCAGACGGATGCGGCGATCAACAAGGGCAATTCCGGCGGGCCGCTCTTCAACATGAAGGGTGAGGTGATCGGCATCAACACGGCGATCATTTCGCCGAGCGGCGGCTCGATCGGCATCGGCTTCGCCGTGCCGTCCGAACTGGCCGAAGGTGTCGTCAAGCAGCTCATGGATTTCGGCGAAACCCGTCGCGGCTGGCTCGGCGTGCGCATCCAGCCGGTAACCGACGATGTTGCCAACAGCCTCGGGCTCGACAGCGCCAAAGGCGCGCTGGTGGCTGGCGTCATCAAGGGCGGACCGGTCGATAACGGCTCGATCAAGGCCGGCGATGTCATCCTGAAGTTCGATGGCAAGGATGTTGACGAGATGCGCGACCTGCCGCGCGTTGTCGCCGAAAGCCCCGTCGGCAAAGAAGTCGATGTCGTCATCATACGCGACGGCAAGCAGCAGACCGTCAAGGTTACGCTTGGCCGGCTCGAGGACAGCGACCAGGCAGCCGCAGCCAGCGCCGGCGACAGCAATCAGGGCGACAAGGGCGGCGGCGACAAGGCACCCCAGCTTGCGCCCAATGATCATGGCGGTCGCGACGGCGTCATCAATCCCGACGAGGGGGATGAAGATGATGAGGGAGCGGACGGCCAGGACCAGGACAACGATCAGCAGCAGCAAGCGCCGCAGCCGCAGGCTACCCAGGACGTGCTCGGCATGAGGCTTGCGACCCTCAATGCCGAAAACCGCAAGAGCTTCGGCATTGCCGACAGCGTCGACGGCGTGGTGATCACCCAGGTCACTCCGGGTTCGGCCGCAGCGGACAAGGGGCTGAAGCCCGGCGAAGTCGTCGTCGAAGTGGCGCAGGAATTCGTGCAGACGCCGACGGCTGCCTCGGAAAAGGTCGCAGCGTTGAAGCGGGAAGGTCGCCGCAATGCACAGATGATGATCGCCTCTCCGAATGGCGATTTGCGTTTCATCGCGGTAGCGCTGGAATAGGCTGCTTCAACGTTCCGTAGCCTGCATCTGCCGCTGGCGCCATTCTGCAGCGCTGAGGCGATAGAGCGCATGGCGCTTCAATTGCGGATGAGTGGCGGGAATATCGGGGTGGTCGAACGCGCCGGCCGGATCCGGACGCATGCCAATCCTTTGCATGACGGCCAAGGCGCGGTGATTATTGTGCACGGCGATGGACACGATTTCATCGAGTTTCAGCGTCTCGAAACCATGGCGCAACAGGGCCGCGCCTGCCTCGCTAGCATAGCCCTGACGCCAATTCCCTGCTGAAAGTCGCCAGCCGATTTCGACGGCGTTTTCGGGAAGGAACGGTTCAAGTTTCGGCCCTGAAAGTCCGCTGAGGCCGATCGGCTTGCCGCTCTGCTTCAACGTCAGCACGAGAAGATCGAAACCGTCTTCCGGCGTCTGTCCGCTGATCATGTCGAAGACGGCATCAGCGTCTTCACGGCTGCGGCGGAAGGGAAAGAATTCGAGGACATCGGGATCGGAACTCAGTTCATAGAAGAGTTCGCGGTCGCTTTCCCGGCACGGGCGCAGGATGAACCGCGGCGTCTCGATGATCGTCATTGCAGGGCGCGCCACTCGGCTGCGGTGAGGCGATAGAGCACGTGACGCTGCAGGTGAGGGTAGGTATCGGGAACGCCGGGGTGGTCGAAATCCCCGCCTTCGACCCGATGCATGCCGATCCGCTCCATTACCGATGTCGAGCGGATATTATTATGAACCGCGAAGGATACGATCTGGTCGAAATCAAGCGTTTCGAAGCCGTGGGCAAGCAATGCCCGCGCCGCCTCGCTGACAAATCCCTTGCCCCAATATCGCGCCGCAAGCCGCCAGCCGATCTCGACGGTACCTGCTGGTACAAACGGTTCCAGATGGTTTGTCTGTGCCAGTCCACAAAAGCCAAGCGCCTCACCACTTGCCTTGAGCTCCAGGGCATAGAAGCCAAGCCCGGTCTCAGCGATCATGGATTGGACGCGCTCGAAAAAGGCGTTGGCTTCCTCACGATTGCGGCGGAATGGAAAGAACTCCATGACGGCCTCGTCGGAGTTGATCTCGTAGGCGAGTTCGCGATCCGCCTCGCGCCAGTTCCGGATGATGAGTCGGTCGGTTTCGGTGATGATCATCTGAGCCCCGATCCCGGCGATTGCGCCGTTCTATGGTTTGATGAAATCCGTTTTCCGGTAGCCCTGGATGTAGAGCAGGGCGGTCAGGTCGCCGTGGTCGATGCGCATCTTGGCCTGGGCAGCCACGGTCGGTTTGGCGTGCAGGGCGACACCGGAGCCGGCGAGTTGCAGCATGCCGAGATCGTTGGCGCCGTCGCCGACGGCAATCGCGTCATCGGTGGAGATGCCGAGCTTTTCGGCAATAGTGTTGAGTGCGTCGACCTTGGCTTGCATGCCGAGAATGGGTTCGGCGACAAGGCCGGTCAGCACGCCGTTGTCTTCCAGCAGGATGTTGGCGTGGTTCTCGTCGAAATCCAAGGTGGCCGCGATGCGGCTCGTAAAGAGGGTGAAGCCACCGGAGACGAGGGCGCTGTAATAGCCCTTGGCTTTCATGGTGGCGATCAGTTCCGCCCCGCCGGGAGTGAGGGTGATGCGTTTGGCGATGACGTCATCAACGACGGACAGCGGCAGGCCCTTCAGCAGGGCCACGCGCTCACGCAAAGCCGGCTCGAAGGCGATCTCACCATTCATGGCGCGCGCGGTGATGTCGGCGACCTTTTCCTTCAATCCGACTTCGGCGGCCAGTTCGTCGATGCATTCCTGGCCAATCATGGTGGAGTCCATGTCGGCGATCAGCAATTTCTTCCGGCGCGTCTCTGCTTCCTGGATGACCAGATCGATCGGCGCTCCGGCAATGATGGCGAGAATGTTGGCTTCCGCTGCCCGCAGGTCGGCGTCGTCGCGCAGCGCAATATCGCAGGCGATGCCGTCAGCCAGCCAATAAAGTCCCAGCGCCTTGACGGCGTCCGCCGCCGGCTCGGCGATTGCCGGAACGAGAACGGGGTTTGACGGATTGGCAATAAGCGTGGCAACGAAGGCCATGAGCAGAAACCTTATAAGCGATATCGACGCGATCCTGATAACCGGGCCGACCGCCAGCGGCAAGTCCGCGCTTGCCGTGGAATTGGCGCGCGCGCATGACGGCGTGGTCGTCAATGCCGACAGCATGCAGGTCTACGACACATTGCGCGTGCTGACGGCTCGGCCATCCGAAGCGGAGATGCAAGGCATTCCTCATCATCTTTATGGCCATGTGCCGGCAAGGCAAGCCTATTCCACCGGCGCCTGGCTGCGCGAGGCTGCCGCGTTGGTGGCGCAATTGCGCGATGAGAAACGGCTGCCCGTTTTTGTCGGCGGCACCGGGCTCTATTTCAAGGCTCTGACCGGCGGGCTTTCCGACATGCCCGAGATCCCCGCGGAGATTCGCAACCACCTGCGGGAGCGGTTGTTGATGGAGGGAGCCGAGGCGCTGCATCGGGAGCTTGTTATTCGCGATCCAGCCGTAGCGGAAAGTCTCAATCCTCAGGATGGCCAGCGCATCGTGCGTGCCCTGGAAGTGATCGAGGCGACGGGACAATCCATCGCCGCTTTTCAGGGCAAGACCGGTCCCGTTATCGTCGATGCCGATCGTGCGCGAAAGATCATCGTGCTGCCGGATCGCGCGGTCTTGCATCAGCGCATCAACGGCCGTTTCGAAAAGATGCTCGCCATGGGTGCTGAAGATGAGGTGCGGGCCTTGCTGGCATTGAAACTGCCGGACGAGATGCCCGTCATGAAGGCGATCGGCGTCACGCAGATTGCTGCGATGCTACGCGGCGAGATGACGCGTGAGGAGGTTCTTGAAACCGGTGCTGCCGCGACGCGGCAATATGCCAAGCGGCAGATGACCTGGTTTCGCAATCAGATGAATGAAAGCTGGGAGCGGATTAGTCCGTAGTCCGCGTCAGTCCTTGTTATAGAGGCTGCTCAGCGGCTTCTTCAGGATACTGTCGCGCAACGAGAGGCCGCCTTCGCGCCGCACAGACGGAGCGGGCTCCTTCTCCGAAGGGGATGGACTGCTTGTGTTGTCGCCGCCTCGGAACTCTCGGCGCAGCTCGGCAAGTCTGCTATCGATCGACGTCTGGGGAGCTGCGCTAAAAGCCGAAGCCGCCGTGGCGCGCGGCAGCATGTCGGGCCGATAAGGCTCTATCGGTGGCGGATCAATTCGCACCGGCTGGGGCTCGGATATTGCGGCAGGCTGATCGAAATCGTCATCGCCAATGTCCTCGTCCATATAAGCGGCCGGCTCGCTTGAGGCCTTATAGCTCTGCTGAAAGGCAGAGATGTCGGGACCGGAGATCGAGCGCATGCGGCCGACGATGGTGCGCAAGTCGACGGTATCGGGTGATTCCTCGCTCGTTCTTGCGATGCTACCGCTGGCCTTCGGCAGTAGGTTTTCTTCGACGCGGGAAAAGCGCATGCGCATGGGGACTGCAATGGCTTCGCCGAAGGCGATGGCTTCGCCGTTGCCGATCGAAGACAGGAAGCTCGTCGTCGAAATTGAGGAGTTCGGGATTGCCGACCGTATGATGTCCTGGTCGCGATCGTTTGCGAGGCGCATGGCGAACAGCGTCGAGCATTGCGACAGGATCGTCTGATCAAGTTCGCCCGGACGCTGGGTGATGATGCCGAGCGACACACCGTATTTGCGGCCCTCCTTGGCGATGCGGGCAATCGCCTGCCGCGTTGGGAAGAAGCCGAGGTTCGGGTCGGCGGGGATATAGCGATGCGCTTCTTCGCAGACGACCAGCATATGGATCGCCCCTTCGCTCCAAAGCGCAAGCTCGAAGGCCATGCGGCAGAGAACGGAGGCGACGGAATTGACTACTTCGGAGGGAATGCCGGCGAGCTGGAAGGTACAGATCGGCTTGTCATCACCGGGAATACGAAAGATCTGCGCGATCGTCTCCATGATCGTGTCGCTGATCGTATTGTTGGAGAACATGAAATGATAACGCGGATCGTTGATCGCCGAGATGACGCGCATCTTCAGAGAGCGCAAATGCGGTTTTTCCTGCCGGCCTTCGAGGCGGCCGATGCGCTCGTCGATCAGGGCCAGCAGATCGGCCATGCGATAGGGAACCGGTGTATCTGCTGTCACCGAGCTTTTTTCCGTCTGACGGCGCATCAGCGGCGAGTCACTGCCGCGAAAGGCGCGCTTCGCTTCGGGAATAATATCGCGCAGCATATCCAGTTCGTCGGGGATCGGCGGCCGGCCCCGGAAGACAACCTCGGCAAACTCGTCGAGCCGCATCAGCCAGAAGGGCAGGTCGAGCGTATCCGTATCGACGACGACAGAATGCTTGGGAAAGGCGGCGGCGAATTCGTTGTGCGGATCGAGGATCAGCACGCGCAGTTTGGGATCGGAGACGATTGCCTTGTGCAGCAGCAAGGAGACAGCGGTCGATTTACCGACGCCGGTGGAGCCGACCACGGCGAAATGCTTGGCCAGCATCGAAGGGATATGAATGGCGGCGTCGATGCTTTCATCCTGCGTCAGCTTGCCGATGACGCAACTGCTGTCCTTGCCGGCATCGAAAATGCGCATGAGATCGGCTGCGCGGATACGGTGAGCGATGGCGCCGAGATGGGGATAGGCGGAAATGCCGCTGGAAAACTCCTCGCGGCCGTTTGATCCGACGCGGACTTCGCCCAGCAATTCCACTTCGATGCGGAAAAGATTGTCCTGTCCTTCGCCCCAGCCGGTATTGCCGGTGTTCATGGCGTAGACGAGAGCTGCGACGCGATTGGAGCCTACGCTGATCGAGATCAGTTTGCCGACGGACCAAAGCTCGGTCAGATCGGTACCGCCATCCTCGGCGACTGCGGCGATGGTTGCCCTGGAACCGGTGCACGCGACGACACGGCCGAGGAAGCGATTTCCCGGCTTCAGATTGTCGCGGCGATCAAGGTCCCCAGCTTTGCCGGACGTCTGCAAATCATTATTGAGCAAACGGCTACTCCCAGCGTTAAGACATGGAACATAAGGAAGGTGGCTTAACAAAACCCTTAGCGCCGCTCGACATTTTAAGAGGATCGGTAAAGGTCGCGATTTTTTATTGCTGAATGCGTTGACGCTTGGAAATTTTCTGTCTATCAATTCCGCCCATGAAAAACTCGACGGCTCTTATCGTGGTGGGAAAGCGCATGGGCAGGATGGTGTAACCATCCGGCGATAGCCACCCATGCGCTAGACGACAGGCTCCACAGGAGCCTTTTTTTATGCCCGAAATCGAGATTTCACTTTCCAAACCCTCAGCAGATAGCGGAACAAACGTATGACCGGCAAAGATAATCAGACGAGCGGCAATCAGATGACAGGCGCGGAGATCGTGTTGCAGGCGCTCAAGGACAATGGCGTCGAACACATCTTCGGTTATCCGGGCGGCGCGGTTTTGCCGATCTATGACGAAATTTTCCAACAGGACGATATCCAGCATATCCTCGTGCGCCATGAGCAGGGCGCAGGCCATGCGGCGGAAGGTTATGCCCGCTCGACCGGCAAAGTCGGCGTCATGCTGGTCACCTCCGGTCCGGGCGCGACGAATGCCGTCACGCCGCTGCAGGACGCCTTGATGGATTCGATCCCGCTGGTTTGCCTGAGCGGCCAGGTTCCCACGTCACTGATCGGCTCGGACGCGTTCCAGGAATGCGACACGGTCGGCATTACGCGTCCCTGCACCAAGCACAATTGGCTGGTCAAGGATGTCAACAAGCTCGCCGCGGTCATCCACGAAGCTTTCCGCATCGCCCAGTCCGGCCGTCCGGGTCCCGTCGTCGTCGACATTCCGAAGGATGTTCAGTTCGCCACCGGCACTTATACACCGCCGGAAGCGCATGATGTCCAGAAGAGCTACCAGCCCAAGGTTCAGGGCGATCTCAACAGGATCACGCAGGCTATCGAGCTGATGGCGAGCGCGCGCCGGCCGATCATCTATTCCGGTGGCGGCGTCGTCAATTCCGGTCCGGAAGCCTCGAAGCTGTTGCGCGAACTCGTCGAGCTGACGGGCTTCCCGATCACTTCCACGCTGATGGGCCTCGGTGCCTATCCGGCATCCGGCAAGAACTGGCTCGGAATGCTCGGCATGCATGGTTCCTACGAAGCCAACATGGCGATGCATGATTGCGACGTCATGGTCTGTATCGGCGCGCGTTTCGACGACCGCATTACCGGCCGTCTGAACGCCTTTTCGCCGAATTCGAAGAAGATCCACATCGACATCGATCCGTCGTCGATCAACAAGAACGTTCGCGTCGATATCGGCATCCTTGGCGATGTCGGCAATGTTCTGGAAGATATGGTTCGCCTGTGGCGCGCACTGCCGCATAAGCCGGCAGCAGATCGCCTCGGCGATTGGTGGGCGAATATCACACGCTGGCGTGCGCGCAATTCCTTCGCCTACAAGCCGCACGACGATGTCATCATGCCGCAATATGCGATCCAGCGTCTCTATGAGCTGACCAAGGATCGCGACACCTACATCACCACCGAAGTCGGCCAGCACCAGATGTGGGCGGCACAGTTCTATGGCTTCGAGCAACCGAACCGCTGGATGACCTCCGGCGGCCTCGGCACCATGGGTTACGGCCTGCCGGCTGCCCTTGGCGTACAGATCGCCCATCCGGAAAGCCTGGTCATCGATATTGCCGGCGATGCCTCGATCCAGATGTGCATTCAGGAAATGTCGGCGGCCATCCAGCACGATGCGCCGATCAAGATCTTCATCCTGAACAACCAATATATGGGCATGGTGCGCCAATGGCAGCAGTTGCTGCACGGCAACCGCCTGTCGCACTCCTATACAGAGGCGATGCCCGATTTCGTCAAGCTGGCGGAAGCCTACGGTGCCGTCGGCCTGCGCTGCGAAAAGCCCGGCGATCTCGATGCCGCGATCCAGGAAATGATCGACGTCAAGAAGCCCGTTATTTTCGATTGCCGAGTTGCCAATCTCGCCAACTGCTTCCCGATGATTCCCTCGGGCAAGGCACATAACGAGATGCTGCTGCCGGACGAAGCCACCGACGAGGCCGTCGCCAACGCCATCGACGCCAAGGGCCGGCAGCTCGTTTGATCGGAAAGCCGGGACACGGTAGGCTTGCCGTGTCCCCCGGCCGCTGGACCAATCACCACTCAAATCAGGATCGAGCTGGCATCCTGACCATAAGAACCGAGGAAACGGAACAAGGACAATGACCGCACACCTTCAACCCACGGGCTCCGCCTATTTCATCTCGCCGGAAACCGCGGCTTCCGAGAGCCATACGCTTTCGGTGCTGGTCGACAACGAGCCCGGCGTTCTCGCCCGCGTCATCGGCCTCTTCTCCGGCCGGGGTTACAACATCGAAAGCCTTACCGTTTCCGAGACCGAGCATCAGGCGCATCTGTCGCGCATCACCATCGTCACGCGCGGCACGCCGCAGGTGCTGGAGCAGATCAAGGCGCAGCTTGAGCGCATTGTGCCGGTCCATCGTGTCGTCGACCTGACGGTACGCGCCCGCGATCTCGGCCAGGAGCGGCCGATCGAGCGCGAAGTGGCGCTGCTGAAGGTGATCGGAAGCGGCGAGACCCGCGCTGAAACGCTGCGGCTGGCCGATGCCTTCCATGCCAAGGTGGTGGACGCGACCGTCGAGCATTTCATTCTCGAAATCACCGGCAAGTCCTCGAAGATCGATCAGTTCATCGCCATCATCAAGCCGCTCGGCCTGATCGAAGTCTGCCGCACCGGCATCGCCGCGATGAACCGCGGCCCGCAGGGAATGTGAAGAACGCCTGTCGTTGACCGGCTTATCGGCGTCGCGTAGCTTGCGCGGCGCTTGGGCGTGCAAGGTAGGCCCCAACTTACGCAGGTGGCATAATTGGGGCTTTCGACCGAAAAGTATACGCCCGATATCGGCGAGAAAAGCTGGCATCCTCCGGCAGGAATGCGTCTCGGCGCTACCTTCTATGTGCGGCAGGCTTTCCCCTGGCTTGGCCAGTATTTCGGGTCGCAGAAGATCGCGTCGACCCTCTCGCCGGCCATCGGTGGTATCGTATCCTGGGGCGGGCGCATGCCGGCAAAGACGGCAGCGGCGATCTCGCGGTTGCGGGGATTGCCGAATTGGAACCTTGAAGACGGTTTTCTGCGCTCGGTCGGCCTTGGAAAGGCTGGCGCAGTGCCGCTCTCCATCGTCGTCGATGATCTCGGTCTGCCGGTGGATGCGAACCGGCCGTCGCGTCTCGAGCGGCTGATCCAAGGGGCTGATGGGGTGCAGATTGGCGAACTTGGCAAGGCAATCCGCGAACAGATCGTTCGGAACAAGCTCTCCAAATACAATCATCTGCCGCACAAGGCGCCCACGATCGAGCGGACAACGAAACGCCGTATCCTGCTGGTCGATCAGGTCGTCGGCGATATCTCCATTGGCAAGGCACTCGGTTCACGCGCCTCGTTCGAACGGATGCTTGCCGATGCGCAGGCCAGCGGCGCGCAGTGCGTGATCCGGACGCATCCGGATGTCATGGCCGGCCACCGCAAGGGATATCTGACTACAGAAATTGCCGGCAAGAGCGACGGGATATTACTCAACGATGCGGTGTCGGTAGCATCGGTCCTGGACGTTGTGGATGAGGTCTGGACGGTCTCCAGCCAGTTCGGCTTCGACGCGCTGCTGCGCGGCATTCCGGTACGCTGCTATGCCGCGCCGTTTTATGCCGGATGGGGTGTGACGGAAGATCAATTCGGCGTCTACACGAAAGCAGTCCTTGCCGACAGACGAACAAGGCGGTGTACCGTCGACCAGATCGCCGCGGCTGCCTTTTCGCTTTATCCGACCTATCGCGATCCGGCCGACTGGCGGCAGATCGATGTTTTCCAGGCAATCGAGCTGATCGTCACGCAGCAGCGCGCGGAGGCCCGCAATTAGAGCATCTCCAGCGGCTTCTTTCGCGCCGGTGGCGGAAAGGCGGCGTCGAGGGTGGCCCAATCCTCGTCGGTGATGTCGAGCGAGACGGCGTCGCGGTTTTCCGCAACCCGTTGCGGATTGGAGGTCTTGGGAATGGCGATCACGCCGTCGCGCTCCAGCAGAAAGGCAAGCGCCACCTGAGCCGGCGTTGCCTGATAGGTCTTCGCGATGTGGATCAGGTCCGGATGATGGGCGAGGCGGCCCTGCTCGATCGGCGAATAGGCCATGATCGGAATGTTGCGCTCCTGGCACCACGGCAGCAGATCATATTCGATGCCGCGTCGGCCGAGATTGTAGAGCACTTGATTGGCGGCGACATTGCCGCCATCGGGAACGGCCAGCAGTTCCTCCATGTCGTCAACATCGAAGTTCGAGACACCCCAGGCGCCGATCTTGCCTGCGGCTTTCAGGGCTTCGAAGGCCGCCACTGTTTCAGCCAGCGGATACTCTCCGCGCCAATGCAGCAGATAGAGGTCGATGCGGTCGATTTTCATCCGTTTCAGGCTGCGTTCGCATGCCTCGATCGCGCCCTTGCGACTCGCGTTCATGGGATAGACCTTGCTGACGATGAATACCTTGTCGCGCTGCCCCTTGATCGCCTTGCCGACGATTTCCTCCGCGCCGCCGTCGCCATACATTTCGGCGGTGTCGATCAGCGTCATGCCGAGATCAAGCCCGGCCTTTAGGCTGGCGATCTCGTCCTCAGCCCGAGCGATCGTTTCGCCCATGTTCCATGTCCCCTGGCCAAGAGCGGGAACCGTGATGCCGGAGGGAAGGGTGACGGTAGGAATGGGGTCGCGCATGGCCTGTCCTCGCTGCTTGAGAAGCGAAGGATAAGTGCATTCATCGGGATTTCAATCGAGGCCATTCATGTCACCGTGACAATCATCTCATGGCATTCGATTCCAAGGCGAATTAGGGTTGCGCGGCGCCGCTGTGACAGACGCGCATCGCGAGGAATGGACGCTTCCGTTGACCAAGAGAGCTGCGTCCGGGGAGGCTTTATGGCGCCGGATACATTTTTGGCTCTTCTGTTGTTTGCGTTCACGACATCGATCACGCCCGGACCTAACAATATGATGCTGTTCGCATCGGGCGTGAATTTCGGTTTTCGTCGCACGATCCCGCACATGCTCGGCATCGGCGCCGGCTTTCTGTCGTTGCTGCTGGGCGTCGGGCTGGGGCTTGGGGCATTGCTGCATACCGTACCGCTGCTCTACACTGCCCTGAAATTCGCCGGTGGAGCCTATCTCGTCTGGATCGCCTGGAAAATTGCGACGTCACGCAGCCTCAGCGAGAAGGAAAGCGGCGTGGAGCCGATGAGTTTCCTGAGCGCTGCCGCCTTTCAGTGGGTCAATCCCAAGGCCTGGGTCATGGCTGTCACGGCCATGGCGACCTACACCAATCCGCAGCTCTATTTGATCAGCGTATTACTCGTCGGCCTTGCCTTTGCGGCGGTCAATGTTCCCAGCGTTTCGACCTGGGCCGGTTTCGGCTCGGCCCTGCGCGACTGGCTTTCGGACCCCGTTCGCCTCAAATGGTTCAACATCACCATGGCGGTCCTGCTGGTGCTCAGCCTCTGGCCGATGCTAAAGTAGCGATATGGATGGCTTGTTGAGCATCAGCCAAAGAATGCTGATGACCGCGAAAAAGGCGGGGAAGCCGCAAGCAAACCAGATGCGATAAAGACGGTGATAGGCTGCCGGCAGCGGCGTTCCGGTCGCGGATGCCCTTCGAGCGAGATCGCGCAGGCGGATTTGTATCCAAACCACCGGCAGCCAGAAAACTCCGGTCAGCACATAGAGCAGTAAGGACAGGGCGATCCATCCTTCTTCGAGCGGCCAGCCGATCGATTGTGCGAGCAGATAGCCGGTCACCGGCTGAAAGACGACGGCCGTTGCCGTAAAGATGGTATCGGCGATGACGACCGTTGCGGCGACATGTGCGATCAGCTTGGGGTCGCCGGTACGATGCGCCATGACCATGAAGAAGGCGATACCCGCACCGGTGCCGAAAAGCACTGTGGCGCCGACGACATGAACAAGCCGAAGAAGCTCCTCTGTCAGCATCAGCGCTCCTCCAATACCGCAAATGTGGCAAGCGTCAGGAGGATCGCCGGCAGTGCTTTGACAAATGGCCCGAGTGGATCGAACCAAAGCGACGGTTCGAGCAACGTGCCGCCGGCAAGATAGCCGAGCGTGACGGCGAGCATTCCGAACAAGGCCGATCGCGCAAAGGGCCGCACAAGGACAAAGGCGCCAAGGGCTATGTCAAGCAGACAGGTAGTCAGCGTCAAAGCCATTGCCATGCCGTCCGGCATGAAGGGTAGGAAGTGCCGGCTTGCCGCTGTCGGGGCTAGCATCGGAATGATGCCCGACAGCATCCAGAAGAGCGCCAGCCCGCCGATCATCAACGGCTTTAACAGGTAGAGGCGGGCAAACCACAAATCCTGAACGCCGGAGGGATTGGCATTCAGCGTTTCGATGGCCGTCGCCAAACGTTGAGTTGGGAGGTGCCCCGCATTCCTTCGGCTGAGAACTCCTTCGGACATCACCGCCATCGCAGTCGACCGGAGCGGCGAGCGCCATCCAAACCTGCCGGCGATGTCGGCCGCCGAGCTTACCACCTTTGCCAAGCCGGCCGGTATCGGCATGACCCGTGTCGGCGGCAGGCCGAGCCAGTTTCGATGAAGGATGACGAGTTCGCGCAGTGTCAATGCTTCGCCGGCAGCAAGATCGATGTCGGCGCCGGATTCGAATTCGCCGGCAACCGCCGCCGAGACGATCGCGGCGACATCATCGACCGAGACCGTCTCGACCGGGCTTTGCGCATGGGTGAGAGGCAGGACAAAAGGTATGGCCGCAAGCGCGCGCAGCAATGCCGTACCGCCATGGGCGTTGCGGCCAAGGACGAGCGCTGGCCTCAGAATAATGTGGTTGAGACCACTTGCCGCCAGCGCCTTGTCGGCATTGCGCTTTGTCGCCAGGAACGGCTGCTCTTGGCCTCCACCTTCCGTGCGGGCGGAAATCTGCACGACGAGCTCGATTGCCGATTGTGCTGCTGCGGCATAGAGCGCCAGCATTGCCTTTTCCTGCGTGGCGGCGAGATCATCGGAAGGCCCGTCCTGAAGGGCGCCGGCGCAGTTGATGACGAGCTGATGGTCGTTCAGCACGGCATGCCAGTCTGATGGATTGGTCATCTTGGCCAGATCGGCTTTGATCCAGGTAATCGAAGGGTGTTTTATCCGCGCCCGGCCAGGATTACGGGCAAGACCGGTGATCATATGCCCGTCCTTGCGCAATCGCGCCGCGATTACAGAGCCGATGAAACCAGTTGCGCCAAGAATCAAAATCTTCATGCTGGGCAGACTAGCTAAACGCGCTAACAATGCGAGGGGTTGCGGCATCTGATCGCGGTTGCAACCTATGAAGAAGGCGCTTGGCGGCCGTATGGCAAAGGCTTAGAACTGAGGCTTGTTCGACGGGGAGATTTATTATGCACGATCATGACGACCATCATCACCATGATCATGACAACCACTATTCCGATATGCAGGCGCGCGTGAAGGCGCTGGAGACGCTGCTGACGGAAAAGGGGCTGATCGATCCGGCGGCGATCGACATCATCGTCGAGACCTACGAGACGAAGGTCGGGCCGCGCAACGGAGCGCAGGTGGTGGCGAAAGCCTGGAGCGATCCGGAATTTGCCGAATGGTTGAAGCGCGACGCAACGGCGGCGATTGCCAGCCTTGGTTTTAGCGGTCGGCAGGGCGAGCATATGCGGGCGGTGTTCAATACGCCAGAAACGCATAATCTCATCGTTTGCACGCTCTGCTCCTGCTATCCCTGGTCAGTGCTCGGCCTGCCGCCGGTCTGGTACAAGGCGCCGGCTTATCGCTCTCGCGCTGTCATCGATCCACGCGGCGTGTTGGCCGAATTCGGTCTGACGCTGCCTGATGGGCAGAAGATTCGCGTCTGGGATTCGACGGCCGAGCTGCGCTATCTCGTTATCCCGGAACGTCCTGATGGCACCGAGGGCATGAATGAAGCGGCCCTTGCCGATCTCGTCAGCCGTGACGCCATGATCGGTACGGCGGTCGCCAAGGCTCCGGAGGTGACGATATGAACGGGCCGCACGATCTTGGCGGGCAGATGGGTTTTGGTCCGGTCGCGCCGGAGCCGAACGAACCGGTCTTCCATGCGGAATGGGAAAAGCGGGCGCTCGGCCTCACGCTCTCCTGCGGCGCGTTCGGCGCCTGGAGCATCGATGAAAGCCGGCATGCGCGTGAAAATATCCCTCCGGCTGCATACCTAGCCGCCAGTTATTATGAGATCTGGACGCGTGGGGTCGAAGTGCTGCTGCAACGGCATGGTTTTGTAACGCACGACGAGTTGCGAACCGGCCATTCGTCGCAGCAAGGTGTGGTGCCGAAGCGTATCTTGAAGGCCGATATGGTCACCGGCGCTCTTGCCAAGGGCGGCCCCTGCGATCGGCCGGTCAATACGGCGCCGCTTTTTGCGGTCGGCGATCACGTGCGGACGAAGAACATCAATCCGACGGGACATACGCGTTTGCCCCGCTATGCGCGAGCCAAGACGGGTGTGGTGGAAGCCGTTCAGGGCTCGTTCGTTTTCCCCGACGACAATGCTCATGGCAAGGGCGAGAATCCGCAATGGATTTACACCGTCGTTTTCGATGCGCCGGAAATCTGGGGTGAGGGCGCCGATCCGTCGCTAACCGTCTCCATCGACGCCTGGGAGAACTATCTTGAGCGCGTCTGAGACCTCGTCGCTCCTGGCGCAATCGCCGCAACTGCCAAAATCCGCCGATGGTGAGCCGGTCTTCCCCGAGCCCTGGGCGGCGGAGGCTTTTGCAATGACCGTGCATCTGCATGAGAAGAGACTGTTTAGCTGGGGCGAGTGGGCAGAGCAGCTTTCTGCCGAATTGTACAAGCCTGGCCGGGCCAAAGACGGCAGCGATTATTTCGACTGTTGGGTGGCCGCACTCTCCAGCATGTTGATCAGCCGCGGCATCGCCGATGCGAGCGCGATCCTCGACCTGCAGAAAAGCTGGCAGCGCGCGGCGGAAGCGACGCCGCACGGCAAGCCGATCTTGCTGGAGAACGATCCCGAACGCTGAGCGTCTTACGATGAGAACTGCTTATAGCATTCATCCGCCACCCGCCTCAGCATGTCGCGCGAGATTTCGCCGGTAACGGCATAGCCGAGCTTGCCGTCGATCCAGTAGAAGGTCTCGACCGTACCGGCACTGGTGAAGCGGAAGCTGGTCGTCGTATTGTCCTTGTTGCTGCCGACGAGCACGGTCAAGCGTTGGCCGCTGGCGTTCTCATACATGAAGAGTGCACCGGGCGTGCCGTTGATCGGCAGCAGACGGCCGCCGACGAGCTGGAAGCCGAGCGCGCTGAGGCTCGGCACCTTGAGGCCGGCGACATTCATGCGCTTGCCGAGCCAGGTGGCAAGATGTGCTTCCTGATCCGCGCCGACCTCGACCGGGTGGCGGACATCGCTCGCATAGACGACGAAGGCCGATTGCGCCTGCCGCGGCAGCGCTTCGATACCCGCCAGGCGAAGGTCCGGCTGCGTCAGAAGCGGTGGGCCGAAATGGCCGGCGGCAGCGCCGACCAGGAAGATCGCTAGGGAGGCCGCGGCCATCGGCAGCCAGCGAAGCCGACGTGACGCTGCGGCAGGCACAGACGACGCCGGGATGCGCAATACCAGCTCACGGTCGCCTTCCTTCGACGTTTCATACGGCGCAAACAGCGCCTTGATGCTGGCGTTTTGCGCCTGCCATGCGGAGATCTGGTCCGCTTGTTCGGAGTTTTCGACAAGCCAGGCTTTCAATCGGGCGTGATCGTCCGCCGGCAGCAATCCGTCCGCAAAGGCGTGGAGATCCGCTTCGGTCACGGTCGGGTTACGTTCGCTCATTTCGGTCTCCGAAGCGTAATGACATTCTCGGCACTCATCAGATTGGTCATTTTCCGGCGCGCTCGAGACAGGCGCGACATGACGGTGCCGATCGGAATATCCAGTGTGGTGGCGACGTCCTGATAGCTGTAGCCTTCGACCACCACCAGCATCAGCACTGCGCGGTAATCCTCCCCGAGGCTGTTCAGCGCCGCTTCCAATCGCGAGCGCTCCAAAGGGTCACTGCTGGTCTCAGTGGCCGGCAGATCGGTGTTGTCGTCAAGATCGACGAAATTGCGACGACCTTGCTGGCGCAGGCCGTTGCGGTAGAGATTGGTCATGATGGTGAGCACCCAGCCGCGCAGGTTCAGCCCGCGCCACTGGCTGCGCCGCACCAGCACCTTTTCCACGCAATCCTGCAGAAGGTCTTCGCCATCGGCGTCGGATCGGGTGAGGCTGCGCGAATAGCGCCGTAACGAGGGGAGGAGCGCCAGCACCTCCGCCTCGAAGCTGTCGGGTGCGGGGGAGGCTCCCCCCGCATCCCGGCCGGTCCGATCAGGGCCGTGCGGCATCCCAGACACCCTTGAAGCCATCGCCGGCAACTTCACCGGCCTTGGTATCCTTCATAAAGAAATAGAGCGGCATGCCGTCCTTCGCCCATTGCTTCTTCCCGTCTTTGCGGGTGATGATCGAATATGCGCCTTCTGCCTTGGCTTTGCTATCGGCCATTAGCGGCGGCCATGCCTTGGCGCAATCGTCGTTGCAATTGGAGACACCCTTCTTGTCATTCTTGAAGGTGTAGAGTGTCATGCCGTTTTCGCCTGTGAGAACCTTGCCCTTGGCGCTTTCGCCGGTTTTTACCGGGGCGGCGGCAAAGGCCGACGTCGCTACGGCCGATGCCATGACCAGGATCGGCAAGAATTTCGCGGCTTTCATGATGTTTCTCCTCGGAATGGTAGACCTATGGTCTAGGCCCCACGTTTTGCGTTGCCGGACATGAGACGCGAATTGCCACGATTTTATTCCCAACAATTCTGGGTTTTTTACTGCTTGCTTCTGCCGGGCGAATCCTGCCAAGTCGGCCCATGCAATTCGCACCACAACAAGACGAAGCGCTCAAGGCCGTTGCCAAATGGCTGAAGGAACGGCGCTCGCCGCTGTTTCGCCTGTTCGGTTATGCCGGTACGGGCAAGACGACGCTTGCCCGGCATTTTGCCGAGCATGTCGATGGCGAAGTCCTGTTTGCCGCCTTTACCGGCAAGGCGGCGCAGGTGCTGCGCTCACGCGGCGCCAGCAACGCCAAGACCATCCATTCGCTGATCTATCGCCCGCGCGGTGAAGAGGCCGTCGAGGACGAAGAAACCGGCAAGACGTCGATCGCCCCGATGTTCACCATCAACCGGCAGAGCCCGGTCGCCAAGGCCGCGCTGATCATCGTCGACGAATGTTCGATGGTGGATGAAGCACTCGGCAAGGACCTGATGAGTTTCGGCACGCCGATCCTCGTCCTCGGCGACCCCGGGCAGTTGCCGCCGGTTTCGGGCGGCGGGTTCTTCACCAACGAAGAGCCGGACTATCTTCTGACGGACATTCACCGTCAGGCCCGTGACAATCCGATCATCCAACTCGCCATGCATGTGCGCGAGGGCAGGGAGATCATGCACGGCGATTACGGCACCGCGCAGGTGATTTCGAAGAATGAAGTGACGCAGCCGCTGGTGCTCGAGGCGGATCAGGTGTTGGTGGGCACCAACCGGACCCGCCGGCGGTACAATCAGCGACTGCGCGAGCTCAAGGGTTTTACGGCCGAATATCCGCAATCCGGGGACAAGCTGGTCTGCCTGCGCAACGACCCCGCCAAGGGCCTGCTCAACGGTTCGCTCTGGCAGGTGATGACATCTTCCAGGGAAACCACGAAGCCCGGCATCAATCTGCTTGTTCGGCCGGAAGATGACGACATGGATCGGGGTGCCGCGAAGATCAAGCTGCTGAAGCAGGCCTTCGAGGATGTCGAGGGCGAGATCCCCTGGTCGACCCGCAAGCGCTATGACGAATTCGACTATGGCTACGCGCTGACCGTGCATAAAGCGCAGGGTTCGCAGTGGAACAATGTGGTGTTGTTCGATGAAAGCTGGGCGTTTCGCGATACGCGCGAGCGCTGGCTTTATACGGCGATTACGCGTGCCGCCGAGACGCTGACGATCGTCCGCTGAAGTTTACTTGCTCGCCTTACGACGCCGATCAGGTGGCCTCAACCCCATGCTGAAACGGTCTATCAGATGTCCCCACCATGAGAATGAGGGCGCTCTGCAGTGCTATCATAATCAAGGAGATCGGTGACTTTCTGCATCTGCCGATTCAATTCGGACATCTCGATGATGAGTTCGCGCTTGCGGTGGTTGAGGGCCGTGCGGAAGATGGTCTCGGCATCGTCTGATGTTTCCGCATCATCGAGCTTTTCCATGATCTCCTGAATGGCGGCGATCGACATGCCGATTTCGCGGCAGACTGTAATGACGGCCATGCGCAGCACATCGTCGGTGCCGTAGATGCGCATCAGCCCGTGGCGATCGGCTGAGATCAGCCGCTTTTCCTCGTAAAAATGCAGCGTCCTGTGTGTCACCCCGAAAGCGCTGGCCATATCGGCAATGGCGACTGCCCCCTCCGGCAGGTCAGAAGGAAGTGCGGTCTCAGGCAGGAACCGGTACTTGGCACGCGCCCGCGAAACAAGGTTGGCGGCAGCAAACGGACGTTTGGAACCGTCAGACATGAGTACCTCCATATTTCCATCCCCTTTTGTCGCGGCGCCCCACGCCACGATTGAGTGCCTATTTTTTTGTCTGACGGAGGAGGCCGCAGCTACGCCCAACTCGCTTTCACAATGACGCGACTAACAAACGCAGATATGTCGCCGATGAAAATTCTTAGGTTTCATAAGGACAAATTTACTGTGGGTGAGCTTGAGCTCCCTCGTTCCCGGACGAATCAAATCAGGCGCCCGATACAACGACGCTATCGGGTTTCGGCGAAATTATAAGTTGCCCGAAGGGGGTATCGTCGGACGGGCGAGACGGCAAAAGAGGGGAAGACCATCAATCTTTTGCATGAGTCGATGTTCGAATCTCGTTGGTCTTGCGGCGTGCAATCGCATAAAACGGATGTATTATCCTCTTTATAAATCATGGATTTCGATCATGCCCGCCAAGCTCTCCGTGAACCTCAACGCCATCGCGATGCTGCGTAACCGGCGCGATCTTCCCTGGCCAAGTGTCACGGGCTTGGGACGCATCGCGCTTGCCGCCGGCGCCAGCGGTCTGACCGTGCATCCGCGGCCCGATCAGCGGCACATCCGCTTCTCTGATCTGCCCGAAATCCGGGCGCTGATCGACGATGAATTTCCGGAAGCGGAGTTCAATATCGAAGGCTATCCGACAGACGAGTTCTTCGATCTCTGTGCATCCGTAGAGCCGGAGCAGGTGACGCTGGTACCCGACGATCCCTCACAGGCGACATCCGACCACGGCTGGGATTTCCGTAAGAACCGCGATTTGCTGGTCGATGTCGTCGCCAAATACAAGAAGATCGGCTGCCGCGTTTCGCTGTTTGCCGACGGCGACGGCGATGCCGACGCGGTGAAGATCGCCAAGGAGGTCGGTGCCGACCGCATCGAGCTTTACACCGGCCCCTATGGTGGCTGCTATGACGCACCGGAGCGCGCTGCCGTCATTCTCGAAGCGCTTGGCAAGACGGCTGATGCTGCATTCGCCAACGGCCTTGACGTCAATGCCGGTCACGATTTGACGGTCGCCAATCTGCCAGCGTTGCTTAAGCGTATTCCGAAGCTTGCAGAGACTTCGATCGGCCATGGGCTGACTGCCGATGCGCTGGAATATGGCATGGCCGAAACGGTGCGGCGCTTCCGCCGGGCTTGTGGTCAGGCGGTTTGAGCTAAAAATCCTTCACGTACCGAGAAATCAACTCGTATAGCTGTTGTTTCCGCTTGCGATCTGAATATCGCGGGCGTGCCTCTTGCTAGCATTGTTCTTTTCAGCCATTCTGCACGCAAAACGGGTGCAGAATGGCTTTTCAATTCTGAGGCTAAGCTGCGAACCCTCCTGTCAAAGAGAGTTAGTTGCAGCAACTAGCTCGACCCCAGTGATCGTGAGTTTGTGTAATGAAGGCCGCAAAGCTGACAATTCTTATTGTATTGTTGGTGCTGGGATTGATCGACAGCTTTGTTATCAGCTTTGTTGGATTCGCGGCTCTTTCGGACGGCTTAGAGCAATGCCCTGACGGAAATCATTGTGACAGAGCAATCACGACTCTGGTGATTTGCTCGATGGTTTTGCCCGTAAGCGTAGCGACGTGCGTCTTCTCTCTTCGCGCGGTCATGCGAAAGATTTCGTCGCCATCTCACACCGTACCGTCCACACTCAGCGTATAGTCAACTGAGGCTCCTAATACGCAAGCGCAGATTTGCGCAGTTCTTAACGATCAGCGGATGTTGTCTTTGGTTGTTCCCCGTCGACGCGGACTAGTTTGGAGTAGGCGGTCAGGCAGGCCCTTGCCGCCGTGGCGGCCCAGCCTGACCTTCTCCAAAGCCTTAGCCGAGCAACGCGGCCTTGTGTTCCTCGACGAAGCTGCGCAGTGTCTGCGGCTCCTTGCCGGTCAGCTTGTTGAAGTCGTTCGTGAGGATGTTGAAATTGCCGGCGCGGATGTTAGCGTCGAAGGAGACGAGCATGTCGACCACGAATTTCGGCAGGCCGGCGCCGTTGAGGCCAGCGGCGAGTTGTTCGTCGTTGACCTGTACGACTTCCAGCGGACGGTCGGTGATCCTGCTGACGACGCTCGCAATCTCATCGATGGTGACGGCAGTCGAGCCCGTCAGAGTGTAGGTAGCATCTTCCGTCGCATCGGACGCCAAGGCGGCGGCGATGGCGAGCGCGCAATCTTCGCGGCTGATGTTGCTGACGCGGCCGCCGCCGGTCGCGGTGTACCACTTGCCGGTTTCGAGGCTATGCGGCAGACCCATCAGATAGTTGTCGAAATACCAGGCGTCGCGCAGGATGGTGTAGCCGATGCCGCTTGCCTTGATGGCGTTTTCCGTGCCGAGATGGTCAGGCGCGAAGCTGACGAGCGAACCTTCCGGGGCCGGCATGGAGGTGTAGAGAATGTGCTTCACGCCAGCGGCCTTCGCGGCTTCAACGGCAGCCGTATGCTGCTTCAGGCGCTGACCGGGAACGGCGAGCGAGTCGGTGCTGATGATAAGCAGGCGGTCGACGCCGGCAAAGGCGGCGGACAGGCTGGCGGCATCATCAAAATCGGCCTTGCGGGTGACGACGCCCTTGGCGGCGAGGTCGGCAAGCTTCTCCGGGCTGCGGGTGGCGGCAATGATGCGGCTGGGCGCGACCCTGTATGTCTCCAGCAGGTGATGAATGACGCGCTGACCAAGCTGACCCGCGGCGCCGGTGACGAGAAGAGTGCTGCTCATATGTTTTTCCTTGTTTGACCGCCGCGGACTTGCAGAGGTTTTCCGCTCTCAAAAAGAGACTAGCACTAGAATAGGAATTGACTTCGGGCTGTAAAGGAGGCAGTTTTTCAGCCCTACGTTACCAAAAGGGAACCAGCCCGATATGAGCGCCAGCACCGTCGTCAACTTGCGCAGCACAGAGGAACCGCTGCGTGTCTTCGATGTCAGCAAACTCGATTTTACGAATTGCCCGGTGCGGGACCTGATCTCGCAGATCGGCGGCAAGTGGTCGGTGTTGCTGCTGGAAGCCTTGGCGCAGCGGCCGTATCGTTTCGGCGAGCTGCGGCGCATGGTGCCGGATATTTCACAGCGCATGTTGACCCAGACGCTGCGGGACCTCCAGCGCGATGGCTATATCGGCCGCGAGGTGTTTCCAACCAAGCCGCCGAGTGTCGAATATCGCATGACCGATCTCGGCCGCTCGCTGTATGTGCCTTTGGCGCAACTCTTGAATTGGGCCGAGGCCAACCATGATGCTGTGCGCGCTGCACGCGTCCGTTTCGATCAATCGCAGGACTGAGCGCGGCCAGTGAAATCCCTGAAAATTGCGATCGTCGGTGCCGGACCTGCGGGCCTTGCGGCTGCCCTGTTTCTATCACGTGCCGGTCATACGACGGAAATTATCGAGCGGTTCGATAGTCCTTCGCCGGTCGGATCCGCGCTGATGCTGCAGCCAACCGGCCTGACCGTGCTGGAATCGCTCGGCCTCGGTCCTGCCATTCACACCGCCGGCAATCGCATCGATCGGCTGTTCGGCACCGAGGCGAAACGTGGCTGCATCGTTCTTGACGTGCGCTATGACACGCTGGCCGGCGGGCGCTATGGGCTGGCGGTTCATCGCGCCGCACTGTTCGACACGCTCTATGACGAAGTCTCTGCGCGGCGACACCTTGTCCTCACCGGACGGCGGGTAACTGGCGTGCTGGAAGAGGGCAGTCACACCCATCTCATTACCGAGGGCGGAGAGCGGTTGGGGCCGTATGATCTTGTCGTCGACGCGAGCGGCGCGCGTTCTGAGTTGGTCGCTGCCTGCCCGGTCGCACCACGGGTGCGCAATCTCGCCTATGGCGCCTTCTGGGCGACGCTGGATTGTCCCGATGGATTGGTGGATGAGAGGGCACTGACGCAGCGCTACGACCAAGCGAAAGTGATGATCGGCGTGTTGCCGATCGGACAGCGTAAGCCGGATCTGCCGAAGCAGGCGGCGTTGTTCTGGAGCTTGAAGATAGCGGATGCAGACGAGGTGCGCCGGCAGGGGCTTGAGCGCTGGAAGTCGGCGATCCGCGGCTATTGGCCGGAATGCCAGCCGTTGCTTGATCAAATTATCGATTGGGAACAGTTGACGCTGGCGCGCTACGCCCATCGAACCGTGGCCATTCCCTATAGCGGCCGCACGGTTTTCGTCGGCGACTCCGCCCATTCGACCAGCCCGCAACTCGGGCAGGGCGCCAATATGGCGCTGCTGGATGTAGCGGCGCTTGCGCATGCATTGGCGGGCAACGACGATATCAGCGCGGCGCTTGCGGCTTACGCCAAAGCGCGGCGCATGCATGTGCGGCTGTTCCAGTTGCTATCGCTGACGTTTACGCCGTTCTACCAGTCGGATTCGGCAGCATTGGCCTGGATCCGGGATCGACTGGTTGCCATGATCGCCAGGGTACCGCCGGGGCCGCAGATCTTGGCGTCTATTGTCTCCGGCACCTTGATCGACCCATTTGCCGCTGCCGGCCTCAGTGAATGCGACTGGCTGCGGACCATCGTTCCGCAGCCGTCTTGATCATTTCTGCCGCTCGGTCAGGAAAATGAGCAGCGCCACGACCGGGAAGCAGACGCCGATCCAAGAGGCGAGGTTCCAGCCGCCGGTGGCATAGGCCCAGCCGCCGATCGCCGAGCCGAGGGCGCCGCCGGCAAAGAATGTCGCCATGTAGAGACCGTTCAGGCGGCTGCGATGTTCGGCGCTCAGCGCAAAGATGGCGCGCTGGCCGAGCACGAGATTGGTCTGTACGCCGAAATCGAGCAGGATGCCGGAGAGCGTCAATGTCGCCAGCGCCAGTAGCGAACCGCTGCCGGACGCATGGCCAATAAGGAGCGCGATGATGGCGAGCACTAGGGCGAAGGTGGTGGCAAGCTTCGTCCAGCCGCGATCAGCGACACGGCCGGCAATCGGCGAAGCGACCGCGCCCGCAGCTCCAGCCAGCGCGAAGAGCGCAATACCGTTCTGCGTCAGGCCGAAGGCAGGGCTTGCAAGCAGCAGCGGCGTCGTCGTCCAGAACAGGCTGAAGGCGCCGAACATGCAGGCCTGATAGAGCGCGCGGCGCTGTAGCACCGGCGTATGCAGCGCGAGATGGCCCATCGAATAAAGCAGTTGGCCGTAATGCAGCTTGGTATGCGGAACACGGGTCGGCAGGACGACGCGAAGGATGATGGCAAGTCCGATCATGACGCCGGCGGAGAGGATATAGACCGCATGCCAGGAGAAGAGTTCCGACAGGAAGCTTGCCGCGGGCCGCGCGAGCATGATGCCGCAAAGCAGGCCACTCATGACATTGCCCACAACCGCGCCGCGGCTGGCATCCGGCGCCATATGGGCGGCGAAAGGCACCAGCACCTGGACAGCGACGGAGGCGAGGCCGATGCAGAGCGAGGCGAGCAGGAAGAGCGACGGCGACCACGCAAAGGCGGCGCCGACGAGCGCCAGTGCCGAAAGACCGATCAGCGTCAGTACCAGCCTGCGGTTTTCCAGGAGATCGCCGAGCGGCACGATCAGCAGCAGGCCGAGGCCGTAACCGATCTGCGTTAGTGTCACGATCAAACCGGTTGCCGCCGGCGTGAATCCCAGCGCCTGGCTGATCGGACCGGCCAGCGGCTGGCCGTAATAGAGATTGGCGGCCACCAGCCCGCAGGCGGCAGCGAACATGAATGTCAACAGCGGTGAAATGGTCTTCTCGGGGAGCGGTGTGCTCTCCCGTCTGGCAGCGGAAGTTGCGGGCATGTTTTATCCTCGATGCGGGCGAGGGAGCGTGCTCCCCGAAAATTCGTGTGAAAAAATCAGTTCAGCAGTTTCATGGCCGTCTCGGCGACGGCGAGCATATGTTCGGTTTTGCGGCCGGTCTTTCCGATCACGCGCATGCCTTTCGTTAGGGCAAGCAAGGCGCAGGCGGTGCTTTCAGGGTCGATATGCTTTGCCACGGATCCATCCGCCTGACCCAGAAGGACGAGGTCGCGAATGCGCCGCTCGTCGAAATCGAAAGCCACGCTGACACGGCTGGCGACCTCCTTGTCGAAAAGCGCAAGCTCGGTCGCGCTGCCGACCACGAGACAGCCTCTGCGGCCGATCTCACCGCACGAAGCTTCGGCGAAGAACGCCACCAAAATACGCAGTTTCTCATATGCGTTCGGGCCCTTCGCAAGAGCCTCATCGATCAGTTGCTGGCGCATACGGCGATAGCGATCGAAAGCGGCCAGGAACACGCCCCGCTTGTCGCCGAACGCCTTGTAGACGCTGCCCGCGGTCAGCCCCATGGCCTCGGTCAGTTCGCTAATCGAGGCGGCATAGTAGCCGCGCTCGGAAAAGACCCGCAGTGCCTCGTCGAGCGCTGCGTCCATATCGAATTCCCGCGGGCGACCGCGAAGCTTCGGGGAGAAGTCTTGTGTGTCTGTCGTCATGCAGACTGTTTAGGAAATGATCGTTTCCAAATCAAGCGGAATTTTGCGGCGCAACATAATCGTGATGGCGCGTTATTTGATTAGAGGTCCAGCACCCATGTCTGGCCGTTCAATTCGGGGCCGAACATACGGTGTTTTTCTTCCGAGACGAGTCGGAATCCAGCCTGGACATAGATGGCTCGGGCAGTATCGAGGATGTCGTTTGTCCAGAGCGAAAGCTGACGATAGCCGGCGTTGCGGGCAAAACGGATGCATTCACCGACCAGCAGCTTGCCGAGGCCGAGGCCTCGTGCCGTCTTGTCGACATAGAGCAGCCGGAGCTTTGCGAAGCCGTCGCCGCCATCGGCGACCATGACGGAACCGATGTTCAGTCCGCCCCGCTCGACGATCCAGCATTGGTCCTTCTGCGGATTGAAGTTGGAGAGGAATTTTCCGGCGACCTCGGCGATCAGGCCTTCGAAACGCAGATCCCAGCCGAATTCCTCGCAATAGAAGCGGGCCTGGCTCTGGACGATCCAGCCGATATCGCCGGCGCGGTGAGTGCGGATGACGGCGGGAGGCGTGACATTGGCACTTGAGTTGAGGACGGTCTGGATCGTTCGCATCGCGTCCACGACACGTTCGGGCTCACCGATGGCCAGCGCATCGAAATGCCCGGCGATCTCGGCGCGGGAGCGGCGGACAAACTCGTGGAACTGCGCTTGTCCCTTGTCGGTGACTGTAATGATCTGGCTGCGCAGATCGTCCGGATCTGGCTTGGTTTCGATCAAGCCGTCTTCGCGAAAGCGTTTCAGAATGCGGCTGAGATAGGCGGGATCGAGATGCAGATCCCGTGTCAATGTCGAAGCGGCGACGCCGCCACGCGAGCCGACTTCGAACAGCACGCGGACGTCAGTCAGCGCATAGGGGCTGTCGAGATAGGCTTTGTTCAGAACGCCAAGGAAACTGGTATAGAAGCGATTGAAGTCGCGCGCCGCATCGATGGTCGCGAGTTCCGTAGTCACAAGCATGGACATCGTCTCCCTATAGCATAGGAGACGATGTCCATCATTTATTTGACTCAGTCAAGTAAATTTGGCTTGATTTACGCGGCCTGGCTTGCTCTTGCCTTTTCATTGCCGACAGCGAAATCGACAGCTTTCTGTGCGTGAATCGCCGTGGTGTCGAAGCCCGGCAGAGTAAGCGCGTTCGGATCCAGGATCAGGCAGATCTCGGTGCAGCCAAGAATGACGCTATCGGCGCCTTCGGCTTTGGCGCGCTCGATGATGGCCATCAGCTTCCGGCGCGACTCGTCCTTGACGACGCCGGCGCAGAGTTCATTGAAGATGATGTCGTGGGTCGTGGTGCGATCTTCAGCGCCGGGGACCATGACGGAAACGCCATTGCGGGCCATGCGGTCGGCATAGAAGCCGTGTTCCATCGTGTAGCGCGTGGCAAGCAGTAGCGGCTTAACGCGGCCGGCGGCCTTCAGCGTGGCAGCGGTCTCGTCGATGATATGGATCAGGGGGATCGAGATACGCGCGGCAACTTCCGGGGCGATCAGATGCATGGTGTTGGTGCAGATCAACACGCATTCGGCACCGGCGATCTGCAGGCGAAGCGCGGCATCCCCGAGACGGGCAGCGGCATCGTCCCAACGCCCGGCCTTCTGCATGGCGACGATCTCTTCGAAATTGACGGAATACATCAGCACCTCGGCAGAGGCGAGGCCGCCTAGTCTGTCGCGAACCATCTCATTGATAAGACGATAATAAACTGCCGAACTCTCGAAACTCATGCCGCCGATCAGGCCGATAGTGCGCATACTGCCGCTCTCCGTTCTCGAATGTGAATAGCAGAATATTGAGACATTTCACGCGCCTCGTGTTTGCAATCTTTGTCGTCTATGCGATCTTCACTGCAAGATTTTGCGCAAGAATGATATTATGCGCAAAATTACAGCGCCATTAGGGAGATCGTTGCATATGCTCGACGGGCGAGACAGAAAGATTCTCGATCTTTTGCAGACCGATGCCGGCATTTCGGTGACCGATCTTGCCGACCGCGTGGCGCTGTCGGTCTCCGCCTGTTCCCGTCGCATTCAGCGGCTGGAGGAGAGTGGCCACATCGCCAGACGTATTGTCGTGCTCGACCGCGAGAAGATGGGTGTGCCCACCACGCTCTACGCGCTGATCAAGACCGCACATCATGCCGACGAATGGATCGAGACCTTTCGCAAGGCGATCAGCGACATTCCGGAGATTGTCGAGGCGCACCGGCTGACCGGCAATCACGACTACATCCTGAAAATCGTGCTGCCGCGTGTCGAGCACTATGATGTCATCTACAAGATGCTCGTACGCAAGATCGAGCTCTTCGATGTCTCGGCCTCCATTTCCATGGAGGAGTTGAAAAGCGGCACATCCATCCCCGTCGGCTATGCACATTGAGCTCACTACGGTCGCGTGCTGATTCTGCATATCACCTCAGCAAAGCTGTCATGAAAATCACCAGTTTTTAAGTTGTAGAGTCGCTGTCGCAATTATCGCTTTAGGGGCAATATGCCATGCGCAATTCTGACATTCAAAACTACTTCCTGCCTGGTGAAAAATTATTGTGGCTGGGCCAGCCGAAGCAAGGGCTCATGTTTAATAAGAAAGATCTACTGCAAGTGCCTTTTTCGTTGTTGTGGGGCGGCTTTGCGATCTTCTGGGAAAGTTCGGTGATACGCCAGATCAATGCGCCAGTCGTTTTCAGGTTATGGGGCGTGCCTTTCGTATTGATCGGTCTCTATCTTATCGTTGGTCGTTTTGCGGTCGATGCGTTCGTTCGCGCAAGGACACAGTATGCGGTCAGTGACCAGCGCATCATAATTTTACGCGACGGCTGGTTTTCCAAGATTCTTACCGTATCGCTGGAACGGTTGCCGGCTCTGGATCTGGATCAGCGCGGTGATGGAACAGGGACGATCAGCTTCGGAACCGATACCCAAGTCGGCTATGGCCGTTTCGGCGGTATGGGGGCCTGGACTCCAGCGCTTTCCAACGTTCCACAATTTCTCGGTATCAAGGACGTCCGCGACGTATTCAATCTGATCTTGCGTGCGCAATCGGCGAAAGCATCTTAGCCGCTATGGCAAGGTGGCAGATGCAGGGGTGCCATGCGTAAAAGGCGGTTGCTGGCCATCATCCTCAACCCTACGTTTGCGAAGACAAAACAGGGTGCGGGGTGTCGTCATGCAGGATCATCACGTTGTCGTCGTCGGGGGTGGATTTGGCGGCTTGCAGCTCGTCAACGATCTCAAGGGAGCTCCGGTCCGGATCACGCTGATCGACCGGCGCAACCATCATCTGTTCCAGCCGCTGCTCTATCAAGTCGCCACTACGTTGCTCGCCACGTCCGAGATCGCCTGGCCAATCCGAAGCTTTTTCCGCGATCGGCCGGAAGTGACGACATTGCTGGCGGAGGTCGTCGGCGTCGACAGCAAGGCACATGTGGTGACGCTGAAGGGTGGCACCACGATCGCCTATGATACGCTTGTGCTGGCGACGGGTGCGACGCATGCCTATTTCGGACATGACGAATGGGAACCGGTGGCGCCGGGCCTTAAGACGCTGGAGGATGCGACGACGATCCGCCGCCGCGTTCTTTTGGCCTTCGAGCAGGCGGAGCTGGAAACCGATCCTGCCGTCTGCGACGCTTTGCTGACTTTTACCATCGTCGGCGCCGGGCCGACCGGCGTCGAGCTTGCCGGCATTATTGCCGAGCTGGCCAGAACGACACTCCCGAAGGAATTCCGCAACATAGACACCACCAAGGCCAGGATCATTCTTGTCGAAGCCGGGCCGCGCGTTCTCCCAAGTTTTGACGAGGGGCTGTCTTCTTATGCCCACAAGGCGCTGGAAAAGTCGGGCGTCGAAGTTCGCACGGGAAAACCCGTTACATCGTGCACCGCGGAGGGTGTCACGATCGGGGAGACCTTCGTGCCGAGCCGGACGATCGTCTGGGCCGCTGGCGTGCAGGCTTCGCCGGCGGCGAAATGGCTCGCCGTTTCGGCCGACCGCGCCGGCCGCGTCGTGGTTGACAAGGAACTGAGAGCGTCTGGCGAGGCGGATATCTTTGTCATCGGCGACACGGCGGCGGTCATGCGCGGGGATGGCAGTCCCGTGCCGGGCATCGCGCCGGCCGCCAAGCAGCAGGGCTCTTACGTCGCCAAGATGATACGGGCCAAGTTATCGGGCCAGCCGGCACCAGGGCCATTTCACTATCATCATCAGGGAAGTCTCGCGACGATCGGCAAAAGTGCTGCGATCATCGATTTCGGCTGGATCAAGCTCAGGGGATGGATCGCCTGGTGGGTCTGGGGCCTTGCCCACATCTACTTCCTGATCGGCGTGCGCTGGCGCATTGCGGTCGCCTGGAGCTGGCTGTGGATCTATATCAGCCGGCAGCACAGCGCCCGGCTGATCACGCAAAGGGAAACCATGCGCGAAGATTAAAGAAGGCGGCGCCCGTTTCGGACGCCGCCGTTTTTCTTAGGCCAGCGAAGCGATATCGATGACGAAGCGATAGCGAACGTCGCTCTTCAGAACGCGCTCATAGGCTTCGTTGATCTCCTGGATGTTGATCTTCTCGATCTCGGCGACGATGTTGTGCTCGCCGCAGAAGTCGAGCATTTCCTGGGTTTCCTTGATGGAGCCGATCATGGAGCCGGAAAGGCTGCGGCGGCCGGGGATGAGCGAGAAGGCGTGAACCGGAACGGCATGTTCCGGAACGCCGACCAGCACCATGCTGCCGTCATACTTCAGCAGGTTGAGATAGGCATTCCAGTCGATGGCGGTGCCGACCGTGTTGATAATCAGGTCAAACGTGCCTGCGAGCTTGGTGAAGGTCTCGGCATCGCTGGTGGCGTAATAATCCTTGGCGCCCAGCTTGAAGCCGTCTTCCTTCTTCGACAGCGTCTGGCTGAGAACCGTCACGTCGGCGCCCATGGCATGCGCCAGCTTGACGCCCATGTGGCCGAGACCGCCCATGCCGACGATGGCGACTTTCTTACCCGGGCCTGCCTTCCAGTGGCGCAGCGGCGAGTAGAGCGTGATGCCGGCGCACAGCAGCGGCGCGCCCGAATCCAGCGGAATATTGTCGGGGAAGGAGAGGACATAGCCCTCCTTGACGACGATCGAGTCGGAATAGCCGCCGTAGGTCGGCGTCTCGCCGTCTGCTTCCACGTCGTTGTAGGTCTGGACCAGGCCCGGCAGGAAGTGTTCGTAGTCCAAATCGCGCGTCGCGCAGGTCGTGCAGGAATTGACAAAGCAGCCGACGCCGACGCGGTCACCGACCTTGAACTTCGTCACCTTCGAACCGACGGCCGTGACGAGGCCGGCAACTTCGTGGCCAGGCACCATCGGATACTTCGAGCCGCCCCATTCGTTGCGGGCCTGGTGGATGTCGGAATGGCAAACGCCACAATATTTAACGGAGATGACGACGTCGTCTTCGTTCGGCTCGCGACGTTCGAAGGTGAAGGGAGTAAGCGGCTTGGACGCGTCGGTGGCGGCATAACCCTTTGCAATTGCCATGGAAGACTTCCTTTTGTTAGGATTGGCTTTGGGGTGGCCGACTTATGGACCGGAACCGGGTGAGAGCGTTAGAGCGATCCTGCAAGCTTTATGTACGATCCTGCGAATCTAAATTGGCAGCGGCTCTTTTTCAGCGACGAGGGGTCACCTAGATAAGCTGCGACAAGCCCTCGAAAACAGTTGGTTGCGCATGACACTGCCATTCAATCCCAACCAGGAACTCGCCTCCATCGTTGCCCGTTTCGCCACGGGGGATGGAGAACATCGCACACCGATCGACGGTCTCAATCTATACCGGCAGTCGGCGGTGACCGTGTGGCAGCATGGGGCCTATCGACCTTCCTATGCCGTCGTTGTCCAGGGACGCAAAAGCCTGACGGTCGGTGCCGACACGTACCATTACGGTGTCGGCGAGTATATTCTGACCGCTCTCGATCTGCCTGTGTCGACACAGGTAACCAATGTCCACAGTGAAACTCCCTACCTCTGTTTTGCCATGGTGCTCGACAGCGAACGGCTGAATGAGCTGTTATCGCGCGTCAACATTCCGCGCCAAGCGATTATATCGGAACCCATGCGTGGGCTTGCGGTCAATGCGGCATCGCCGGAACTGCTCGACGCCTCGTTGCGGCTACTTAGATTGCTCGACCGGCCGGAGGATATTCCTGCCATGGCGCCATTGATCGAACAGGAAATCCTCTACCGTCTGTTGACGGGCCCGAACGGTCCTCGGCTGCTGCAAGTCGCCATGGCGGAGAGCCAGAGCAACAGAGTGGCGCGCGCGGTTGCCTGGATTCGCGGCAATTTCGTCCAGCCGCTGCGCATCGAGGAACTGGCGGAACGCGTCGGCATGAGCGTCTCCTCGCTGCACCATCATTTCAAGGCGGTGACTGCGATGTCGCCGATGCAATATCAGAAGCAGCTCCGGCTCCACGAAGCGCGGCGGCTGATGATCGTCGAGCAGCTCGATGTCGGATCGGCCGGCCACCGCGTCGGCTATCAAAGCCCTTCGCAGTTCAGCCGCGAATATAGCCGCCTCTATGGGCTTCCGCCGCTGAAGGATGTCGAGGCCATGCGGAGCCCGGTTGCCGCGGAATAATTTCCTTCGTTTTTGACGCATTGCAGCAACGATTTGCGCTTGACGCTGGCTTCTCCCTCAGTCATAACGACGGCGAACCGTACCGTACGGTACGTATTTGGGAGTGGCCATCGTGCTGAGCGAAGCAGGACAGTCGAGCGAGTTTTCGCCGCGCCAGAACGCTGTTCTGGAACAGGCGTTGCGTCTGCTCGTCGACGGCGGCGAAAAGGCGCTGACGACCTCGGGCGTCGCGCGCGCTGCCAATTGCTCCAAGGAAAGTCTCTATAAATGGTTCGGCGATCGCGACGGTCTGCTGTCGGCGATGATCGCCTATCAGGCGAGCAAGGTGCGCACCTTCGAGCGCAACGGCGAACGGCTGACCGTGGCGAGCCTGCATGACCATCTCGTCATTTTCGCCCGCGATCTGCTGGAAGTCCTGGCGGGCGACGTTTCGCTCGCATTGAACCGTCTGGCGATCGGTCAATCGAACCGCGACGGCTCCAAGCTCGGCAAGCTTCTGCTGGAGCGCGGGCGCCGCCAGATCGACCGGCGCGCCAGCGGGCTGATCGATGCCGGCAAGCGGGCAGGGCTGCTGCGCTTCATGGACGCCGACGAGGCTTATCATACGTTTTACGGGCTTATCGTTTCCGATCTGCATGTGCGCATGCTGCTCGGCGAGCCCGGTTTGAGGGACACCAGCCGTCAGGCGGAGAAGGCGGTCAGCGCCTTCCTCCGGCTTTACGGCACGGAAAAAGTATTGGCGGAAGCGGCAGCGACCGTCTGACAATTTAAAATCTGCACCCAGACAAGCAAAGGGAAGGACAAACAATGCGCGTCTATTACGATCGTGATGCCGATCTCAACCTCATCAAGTCGAAGAAGGTCGCCGTCATTGGCTACGGTTCCCAGGGCCGCGCCCATGCGCTGAACCTGAAGGACAGCGGTGCGCAGAACCTTGCGATCGCGCTCAAGGCCGGCTCGGCAACCGCCAAGAAGGCTGAAGCCGACGGCTTCAAGGTCATGACCGTTGCCGAAGCTGCTGCCTGGGCCGACCTGATGATGATGGCGACCCCGGACGAACTGCAGGCCGACATCTACAAGTCCGAAATCGCTCCGAACATCCGTGATGGCGCTGCGATCGCTTTCGCACATGGCCTCAACGTCCACTTCGGCCTCATCGAGCCGAAGGCTTCGGTCGACGTCGTCATGATCGCTCCGAAGGGACCGGGCCACACGGTTCGCGGCGAATACCAGAAGGGCGGCGGCGTTCCCTGCCTCGTTGCCGTTCATCAGAACGCTTCCGGCAATGCGCTTGAACTCGCTCTCTCCTACGCTTGCGGCGTCGGCGGCGGCCGTTCCGGCATCATCGAAACCAACTTCCGCGAAGAGTGCGAAACCGATCTCTTCGGCGAACAGGTCGTTCTTTGCGGCGGTCTCGTCGAGCTCATCCGCGCCGGCTTCGAAACGCTGGTTGAAGCTGGCTACGCTCCGGAGATGGCCTATTTCGAGTGCCTGCATGAAGTGAAGCTGATCGTCGACCTGATCTATGAAGGCGGTATCGCCAACATGAACTACTCGATCTCGAACACGGCCGAGTGGGGCGAATACGTCACCGGTCCGCGCATCATCACCGAAGAGACCAAGGCTGAGATGAAGCGTGTCCTGAAGGACATCCAGACCGGCAAGTTCACCTCCGAGTGGATGCAGGAATACCGTTCCGGCGCTGCCCGCTTCAAGGGCATCCGCCGCAACAACGACAGCCACCAGATCGAAGAAGTCGGCGCCAAGCTGCGCGGCATGATGCCCTGGATCGGCAAGAACAAGCTGGTCGACAAGAGCGTCAACTAAGCTTCTTCAGCTTTACACCGCAATGAAAAGGGCCGGGGAGGGAGACTTCCCCGGCCCTGACCGTTTCAAGACGGGTTTACGGCTTACATAGCCGATCAAATATTTTTCCGGGCTCTCATCCGCAGCCACCTCGTCGGTTTGCCATCGTAGCCGCCGCCATCGGTTTCGTTGAGGGAAATGTCCTTCCAGCCGGTCGAGATGAGCAGATCGTTAAGCCAGTCGGCGGAGATATAATTGTAATATCGGCCGAAGCCGTCATAGCCCTCGGCTTCTCCCGCTTTGAAACTGGCGTGAAATATGCCGCCGTTCTTCAGGGCCTTGTGGATGCGGTTGAAAATCCCTGGAAGATCGGGTCGCCGCACATGCAATAGGGATGCTTCGGCCCAGATGCCGTCATAGAGCTGGTCGTCCTCCAGCTCCTCGAACCTCAGAACGACGACCGGCTTTCCGATCAACTTTTCGGCCTGCTCGGCTATTTCCGGCGAACCGTCTGTGGGCGTGACGTTGAAGCCGCGCGAGATCATGTAGGCTGCGTCTTGGCCGCCGCCGCAGCCTAATTCCAGAATCGATGCACCGGCGGGAAGGGTATTCAGGAAGGCATCGAGTCGCCGCTGCGGCAGGCTGCGATCGCGCCTGACATAGACGGCGGCGTTGTCGTCGTAGAAGGAGGAGGTGGGGTTGTCGTTTGTCATGCGTGTTCCCATTCGGTCATCAACTTGAGTATCGGAGCGGGATCGCTGTTTCGCAAGTTTGATCTTGAATTGCGGGCGAGAAGTAACTAGTCTTTTAACTAGTCAGATGGAGGGTGTCATGCGCCAATGGCCTGTTCAGGACGCCAAAGCGAAATTTAGTGAAATGCTTGATGCCTCGCTGGAGGAAGGGCCGCAGCTTGTTTCAAAAAGAGGCGAACCTAAAGCCGTGCTTGTTTCCGTGTCTGAGTGGGAAGCGCTGAACAAGCGGGCCAAGCCGTCCGCCAAGGACGTGCTTCTCGCGCCGGAGCCAAGATTCGATCTCGATATCCCGTCTCGTAAGGAATGGGTCTGGCGGGACGTCAATCTGAGTGAGGATTGACGCTTGTATTTGCTTGATACGAATGTGGTATCGGAATTGCGCGGGATAAAGCCGCATGGCGCGGTACTGGCCTGGATACATAGTGTCAGGAGTGACGACCTTGCGATTTCGGCCATCACGATCGGCGAGATCCAGCGCGGTATAGAGTTGACTGGAGAAACCGATCCGCAAAAGGCAAAAGAGCTTATGCGTTGGCTGGACAGTTTGCAGCTTGGGATTCGGGTCATTCCCCTGGATGCGGAGTGCATGATCCGATGGGCGCAATTCATGCATCGCAAATCGCCGACGCTGATTGCCGATGCGATGATAGCGGCGACTGCATCCGTTCATAATCTCACGATCGTTACGCGCGATATCGTCGATTTTTCGGCCTTTCCCGCTGCTGTTCTCAACCCCTTTGACTACAAATCTCCTTGAGAATGTCACCGTCACAAACAAAATAGGTCAGTATTATTGACTTATCGTTTGTTGCGTGATCTTGTGGCGCAAAGACAAAAAATTACGAGGAAGCCCCATGCTGAATTGGGAAAATATCTTTGCGACGCGCTCAAGCCGTATGCGCGCCTCCGAAATCCGCGAGTTGCTGAAGCTGCTGGAGCGTCCGGACATCATCTCGTTTGCGGGCGGCATTCCCGATCCGGCGCTGTTTCCGGATCAGGAATTCAAGCAGGCTTATGCGGACATCTTTTCCGGTCCGGCTGTCAACGCGGCGCTGCAATATTCGGTCAGCGAAGGCTACAAGCCGCTGCGCGAATGGCTGGTCGGCCAGATGGTGGCGCTTGGGGTTCCCTGCGAGCTTGAAAACGTCTTTATCGTTTCCGGTTCGCAACAGGGTCTCGATTACCTGGGTAAGCTGTTCCTGTCGCCGAAGGATACGGCATTGGTCACCGCGCCGACCTATCTCGGTGCGTTGCAGGCATTCAATGCCTATGAGCCGACTTACGATCAGCTCACGCCGAACGGCAATCGCACGCCGGCTTCCTACCGCGCGACTGCCGAGCAGGCGGGTGGAAAGGTAAAGTTCGCCTATCTCTCCGCCGATTTTGCCAATCCGACCGGCGAAACGGTCGATCTCGCTTCCCGCGAAAAGCTGATCGATCTCGGCGACGAACTGGATATCGCCATCATCGAAGATGCCGCCTATCAGTCGCTGCGTTATGACGGCGAGGCGATCCCGCCAATCCTGGCGCTGGAGATAGCCCGCAAAGGCAATATCAACGATACGCGGACGATCTATTGCGGCAGCTTTTCCAAGACCTTGGCGCCGGGTCTTCGCGTTGGTTTCGTCGTTGCCAACGCGCCAGTCATTCGCAAATTGGTGCTGATGAAGCAGGCGGCTGATCTGCATTCCTCGACCATCAACCAGATTGCCATCCATCAAGTCGCCGAACGCGGCTTCGATGCGCAGGTCGCCAAGGTCCGCAAGACTTATAGCCACCGACGCGACTGCATGCTGGCGGCGCTTGCGAAATATATGCCTGAGGGTACGAGCTGGACGAAACCCGAGGGCGGGATGTTCGTCTGGGTTACCCTGCCGAAGGGCATGGATGGGGCCAAGCTGCTGGCAAAATCGCTGGAGACTGCGAAAGTGGCCTTCGTGCCCGGCCAGGCCTTCTTCGCCGATGGCTCCGGCCCGAACACCTTCCGCGTCAGCTTCTCCTGCGCCAACGAGCAGATGATCGATGAGGGGATCTCGCGGCTCGGCAAGTTGATCGCCAGCGAAATCGGGGCGATGGCGGCCTAGTTCTTACCTTCTCCCCAGCTGGGAGAAGGATGCGCTTTAGCGCAGGTTGAGGGGGGCGTTGCACCGTAAGGATTGCCTTTCGCTTGCCGCTGAAGGCGCTCGCCGCAATGCGACGGGTTCCCCCCTCAACCGGCCAATCACTGCTTCACTGCGTTCAGCAGTTCTTGTCCACCTTCTCTCCGGGGAGAGAAGGTTTTTGGCTTTCCATCAGTTCGCCAGATGCGGTGCAATCAGCGAGAGGTCGGCATCGCTCAGCCTGTCGGTTGCTGTATTGCGCTGGTGCCAGTAGGGATACAGTAAAGGCAACAGACTGACGTCGTCGAGGCGCTTGCGCTCTTCTTCCGTCAGCTTCAGCTCGGCGCTGGCGAGATTGTCCTTGAATTGCGCGTCCGTGCGACCGCCGATGATGACAGACGTTACGCCCTTGCGGCCGATCAGCCAGGCGAGTGCGACCTGTGCGGCTGAGACGCCACGACCATCGGCGATCTCCACCAGCGTATCGACGATGTTCCACAGGCGGTTCTCGTCGCGGATCGGCGGCTCGGTCCAGCCGGCAAACTGGCGGGTGCCTTCCGGCGTCGCTTGGTTGCGGCGATGTTTGCCGGAGAGGAGACCGCCGGCGATCGGGCTCCAGACGAGGACGCCGAGGCCCTGGTCGATGCTGACTGGCAGCAGCTCATATTCGGCATCTCGCGCTTCCAGCGTATAGTGGACCTGCTGGCTGACGAAACGTTCGCGCTTGTCGCGCTCGCTGACGCCGAGTGCTTTCATGATGTGCCAGCCGGAAAAATTCGAGCAGCCGATGTAGCGCACCTTGCCTTGACGGATGAGCGTATCGAGCGCTTCCATCGTTTCTTCGAGCGGCGTCTGGCCGTCCCATTCATGCAACTGATAGAGATCGATGACATTAGTCTTCATGCGCTTCAGGCTGGCTTCGCAAGCCTGGATCAGGTGCTGGCGTGAGGAGCCGGCGTCGTTGACGCCCTGGCCCATCGGGAAACGGGCCTTGGTGGCGATCAATACGCCGTTCTTGCGCGGGCCGCCGATGATCTCGCCGAGAATTTCTTCGGAAGCCCCCTGCGAGTAGACATCGGCCGTGTCGATCAAGTTGACGCCGGCATCGAGGCACATATCGACAAGTCGTTTCGCCTCGCTGACGCCGAGATCACCGACGGTCTTCGCCCAGCCGACGCCACCGAAGGTCATCGTGCCCATGGTGATGGTCGAAACTTTGAGGCCGGAGCGGCCAAGCAGACGGTATTCCATAGATTATCCTCCAAAACCAAAGCTGAAACTCGCGCGCTAGGAGATAGTGCAGGGCGTTTATGGTCAAGGTCGAATGATAGTATGAACGGCCGGTCTGCGGTTGCAGATTGTCACAATCATGTTAACCGCCGCCGCTAAGGAACCCTTCTCATCACCCAGCCGAGGACGCTTCATGAAGACGTTTGTTTCCGCTCTCGCCGGCCTGCTGGCCATTGCTCTTTTCTCTGGTTCTGCCGCCGCCGCCGATCTCGTCCTCTACACCAGCCAACCGAATGCCGATGCGCAGGCAACCGTCGATGGCTTCATGGCTGCCAATCCCGGCATCAAGGTCGACTGGGTTCGCGACGGCACGCCGCAGATCATCGCCAAGCTGCAGGCGGAAATCCAGGCCGGCGCTCCCGTTGCCGACGTTCTGCTGATCGCCGATACGGTTACGCTGGAGCGCCTGAAGGAAGCCGGCAAACTATTGGCCTATAAGTCGGCGGAAGCCGCAAACTACGATCCGGCGCTCTATGACGCCGACGGCTACTACTATTCCACCAAGCTGATCACCACCGGCATCGTCTATAACACCGCCGCTGCGATGAAGCCCACGAGCTGGCAGGACCTGACCAAGCCGGAAGCCAAGGGGCTCGTCGCCATGCCGAGCCCGCTTGCTTCGGGTGCCGCTCTCATTCACGCGCAGACGCTTGCCGGCGTCGGCAGCCTCGGCTGGGATTTCTACAAGAATCTCGCCGCTAACGGCGCAATCGCTTCCGGCGGCAATGGTGCGGTGCTGAAGGCGGTTGCTTCCGGCGAAAAGGCCTACGGCATGATCGTCGATTACATGCCGATCCGCGAAAAGGCCAAGGGTGCGCCGCTGGAATTCGTTTTCCCGACCGAAGGCGTTTCGGCCGTGACCGAGCCGGTCGGCATTCTCGCCAGCACCAAGCATGTCGACGCCGCCAAGAAATTCGTCGACTACGCTCTGTCGGAAAAGGGCCAGCAAGGCTTCCTGAACCTCGGCTATATCCCTGCCCGCAACGGCATGCCGCTGCCCGCCGGTTTCCCGGCGCGTGACAGCATCAAGGTTTTGCCGTTGAATGCGGCCGAAGCTCTGAAGAACACCGACCAGGATCTGAAGACCTTCTCTTCCTACTACGGATCGAAGTGATCCAATCTGGACGGTCGATGTACGGATATGTGCGTAAAGGAAACAGCCAGCCAACCTGGCTGTTTCCTTTTGTCGTTACCATCGTGATGCTGCTCAGCGTGCTGCCACTGGCGCGGCTGGCGGAGGCTGGCATCGAGGCGCTGCTGCGTGGCGGAGCCTACGAACTGATCACCGATCCCGCCCTCTGGCGTTCGGCCTGGTATACGATTGAGACCGCCGTGTTTGGCACGGTTATTTCCGTGTTGCTCGGCAGCCTCTTTGCCTTCCTGCTCACCTTGACCGACATTCCGGGCCGGGGACCCCTTAGTTTTCTTTTCGTCCTGCCGATGATGATCCCGCCGCAGGTCACCGCGCTCGCCTGGGTGCAGATGTCCGGCCCATCGAGCCCCCTGTTGAAGGCGCTGCACATCGCGCCGCCGCTCGGCTCGCCGCAGCCGCTTTATTCTGTCGGCGGCATTGCGCTGCTCTATGGCGTGCAGCACGCGCCGTTGGTTTATCTGGCACTCCGGGCCGGTCTGATGGCACTGCCGCGTGACGGCGTCGAGGCGGCAAGGCTTTCGGGTGCTTCGGGATTTCGGGTGTTCCGCGACATCATCCTACCGCTGTCACTGCCCGGTGTCATCGCCGGTGCCGCCATCGCCTTCGTCTCTTCGATCGGCAATTTCGGCATCCCGGCTATACTCGGCATTCCTGCTTCGATCTTCACCTTGTCGACGTTGATCTTCACCAAATTCTCCACCTTTGGCCCACGCACCTTCGGTGACATCGCCGTGCTGTCGGCGATGATCGCGGTGATTTCGGTTGCCGGCCTCGCGGTACAGGGCAAAGCGCTGAAAGGGCGGGATTATCGCGTCATCGGCCTTTCCGGCGCCTCTGCCGCCCTGGCGCTCGGCCGTTGGCGTCTTGGGGCGGTGCCGCTGCTGTGGATGATCCTGTTCATTATGCTCGTCGCACCGTTCTTCGCTCTGGTCGCCGGCGCGCTGGTGCCGGCCTATGGCGTGCCGTTGACCTTCAAGACGGCGTCGTTGCACGCCTTCACCGAAATTCTGTTTCGGCAGACGGTGACGCGCGTCGCTTTTTCCAATTCCCTATTCCTCTCCGGGATGACGGCACTTGGTCTCCTGGTGGTGACTGTCCTGGCCGCTTACTCCCTGACGCGACGCAAGGATATGCTGAGCCGGATCGTCGGCGGATTGATCGAGATTCCCTATTCGCTGCCGGGGATCATCGTCGCCGTCTCTTTCATCCTGGTTTTCGCGGCACCATTGCCCGTCCTCAATATCACGCTTTACGGCACGATCTGGATCATTCTGCTCGCCTATTTCTCGGCCTATTTCGCTGTCAGCCTCAAGCCGGTGATGAGCGCCTTTCTGCAGCTCGATCCGGCGCTGGAGGAGGCGGCTCGTCTCTCGGGCGCCGGTTTCTTCCGTCGTCTTGCCGATATCATTGTGCCACTGATCGCGCCGGCAGCGGGCGCTTCGGTGATCCTGGTTTTTCTCATCGCCTGCAACGAGCTCACCGTTTCCGCTTTGCTCTGGGCGGCGGGCACGCAAACGCTCGGCGTCGTCATCTACAATCTCGATGATGGCGGCAGCGCCGATCTCGCCTCCGCCATGTCCGTCATCGTCGTCGCCATGGTGGTGACCATGATGTTGCTGCTGGAAATTTTAGCCAAGCACCTGCCGAAGGGAGTGGTGCCGTGGCGAAGCTGATCCTCAATCACGTCAGCAAGGATTTCGGCACGGGCGGCCGCCCGGCGGTCAAGGCGCTGTCGCTGGAGGTCCGCGAAGGTGGTTTCCTGGCGTTGCTCGGCCCCTCCGGCTGCGGCAAGACGACGGTGCTGAGAATGATAGCCGGCTTCGAGCAGCCGACGGATGGTTCGATCCATCTCGGCGAACGTCTGTTTGCCGATGCCGCTCATACCTTGCCGCCGGAGCGGCGCAACATGGCGATGGTGTTCCAGTCCTATGCGCTCTGGCCGCATATGAACGTTGCCGGCAATGTCGGCTACCCACTCAAAGTGCGCGGCATTTCCGGCGAGCGTTACCGTCAGAAGGTGCGAGAGGCGCTGTCGACCGTGCGGCTGGAAGACTATGCGGAACGGCGGCCTGCGGATCTTTCCGGCGGCCAGCGTCAGCGTGTGGCGCTGGCGCGCTGCCTTGTGACATCGCCCGATGTCGTGCTGCTGGACGAGCCTCTCGCCAATCTCGATCGTCATCTCAAGAAGGAGATGGAGGAGACCTTCCGCGAATTCCATCAGCGCTCGGGCGCCACCATGGTTTATGTCACCCACGACCAGAGCGAGGCCATGGCGCTCGCGACCGATGTCGCAGTCATGTCCGAGGGACGGCTATTGCAGGTGGCGGCGCCGGCGGAAATCTATGCGCGACCGGAGGGACGGCTGGTCGGCGGATTGGTGGGGCAGGGCGCGATCCTGTCGCTCGCCATTCCGGATGGTAAGCCGCGGCTTATCGATTGGTCGGCGCTGAAGACGATTTGGAGAGAGCAGGGGGACGGGAACCCGCGCGCTGATATCCTCGTTCGACCCGAGGACGTGGTCGCCGATGCCGATGGTATCTCTTGCAGGGTGGACACCGTCCTTTACGAGGGCGAGCGCTACGCCTTGCGGCTATCGCTGCCGGATGGTCAGATATTGAGAGCCTATAGCCGCGAAGCGGTGAAAACGGGCGATGTCTACGCGGTCGCCGTTCGCTCGGCGTGGCGGCTGTGATCGATGCGGCGGGCGGGGAGACAAGACGGTTGTTCACGGTCCCCACCTGTGCTTGAGTTGCCCGATGTCACGAATGGGAGTCGCGCCATGTCCGATCAAAACTTCCCGATTTTCGATCTCGGCGCCTTCGAGGCGGCCGGCGAAGGGGAGAAGAGGCGGCTTGGTGCTGAGGTCGACGAAATCTGCCGTTCGACCGGCTTTCTGGCGATTGCCAACCATGGTGTCGATGAGGCTGTAATCCAAGCCGTATGGGCAAAGACGCACGCTTTTTTTGATCGGCCCGCCGATGTCAAGCAACGGGCAAAAGCGCCGTATCCCGGCTATCCCTATGGCTATCTTGGCCCGGGCACCGAGGCGCTGTCGAAATCGCGCAACATCGACACACCGCCCGACCTCAAGGAAAGTTTCAACGGCGGGCCGCTTGCCGTGCCGGCTGGCATGACCGATCCGGAAGCGCTCGGCTTCTGCTATGCCGCCACCATCTGGCCGGATGGTCCGGAAGGCTTTGCGGATGCTTGGAAGGCCTATTACCGTTCGATGGAGGATTTGGCGGCGCGGATCATGCGCGTCTTTGCCACCGCGCTCGGTCTCGACGAGCATTTTTTCGACAGCTACGTCGACGCACCGATCAGCGCGCTTCGGGCGCTGAATTATCCCGAGCAGCGTGTCGCGCCGCAGCCGGGCCAGTTGCGCGCCGGCGCGCATACCGATTATGGCAGCCTGACGATCCTGCTGCCGCAGCCGGGCTCCAAGGGACTGGAGATCATAGCGCCCGACGGCCAATGGACGCCTGTGCCGCCGGTACCCGGCGCCTTCGTCATCAATATCGGTGACCTGATGGCGCTTTGGACCAATGATCGCTGGGTCTCGACGGTGCACCGTGTCGTCAATCCGCCACCGGAAGAGGGAGGGATGCAACGACGGCAGTCGCTGGCGTTCTTTCACCAGCCGAACTGGTTTGCCGAGATCGCCTGCCTGCCGTCCTGTCTTTCGCGGGGCGAGGAGCCGAAATATGCCCCTGTTCTCTCCGGCCCCTATCTCATGGGCAAGTTCAAATCGACCGTAACAGCCAAGCCCAATTGATTTGGGCGAGCCGGCCCATATCTCCACAAACCGGAATGCCAGATGTCCCTGCGCCTTGCCACCTTCAATGTCGAAAACCTGCTGACCCGTTTCGATTACACCGGTTTCCGCAATCAGTTGCGCCAGGACCGTGTGTTGAAGCTGTTCGACGTGCAGAACGAAGCCATCTACAAGCAGCTCGAAGCGGCGCGCGTGGTCGCTGCCACCGATGACACCAGGCAGATGACGGCGCTTGCGATCGCCGATGCAGATGCCGACATCATTTGCCTGCAGGAAGTCGACAGCATGGCGGCATTGCAGGCTTTCGAGTACGGCTATCTCTACCGCATGGTCGGCAATGGCTACCGGCAGAAGTTCCTGATCGAGGGCAATGATGGCAGGGGTATCGATGTTGCCGTGATGATGCGCGAGGAGACGCGTGACGGGCAGCCGATCGTGTTGAAGGACATCAGAAGTCACGCCATGGTGACTTATCGCGATTTCGGTCTTTTCAACGATGAACTGGCCGCACTTGATCTTCATCTGGACGACAAGATCTTCAAGCGTGATTGCCTGGAGCTTGATTTGACCATCGGCGGCGTGCCGTTCTCGCTGTATGTCGTGCATCTGAAATCGATGGGGCCAGTGCGGGAAGGCGTCGGTGGCCGAGATTCGACCATGCCGGTCCGCCGCGCCGAGACGCTTGCCGTGCGCCGCCTCATCGAGGACCGTTTTGGCGCCGGTCATACGGCGACGAAGAATTTCGCTATTTGCGGCGATATGAACGACTATCAGGAGCGCGTCGATGTCATCGGCACGCGCCACACCGGCTATCGTTTCAAACATCGGGATGAAGAGAGCAGCGCGCTCGATGTCTTCAGCAAGGACGGTTTCGTTGAAAACGTTATGCGCCGGCGCGATGTGCTGGACCGCTGGACGTTGTATCACGCTCGCGGGCCGCAGGAGCAGTGGCTTTGCCAGCTCGACTATATCTGGCTGTCTCCGGCCTTGGCGCGCGCCAATGCGCAGCGGATGCCCGACGTCGTCCGCTCCGGTCAGCCCTTTCGCACCATATTTCCGCCCGGACAGGAAGTAGAACGTTATCCACGTACCGGTTGGGACAGGCCGAAGGCCTCCGATCATTGCCCCGTCGTCATGACATTGGATCTATTATGACTCACGCTTTCAAACTGCGAAACGACATGGCCGCCTGGCCGCCGGAAAATACCGTGTTCCCGGTGGCCCGCATCGATCTTGCGGTTATTGCCGGCGATCACCCTTTTCATCTCAGCAACGCCGAGGCAGCGCAGGAAAACTGGAAGAAGGAGATTGCCGCCAATCCGGCACTTTTCGATGGACGGATGATCTTTCAGCATCGCTTGTCGGTCAGCGAGCAGGCGGTGGAGGGTGAGGCATATGTGACGCCGTTCTCCACATTCATGTGGTGGCGCAAACAGAGGGAGCGCGGCGGCGGCTTTCATGTCTTTGCCTTTCCGGTCGCGGTTTCCTCCGATGGCGCGATCATTGCCATTCGCATGGCTGAGCACACCGCCAATCCCGGCCAGGTCAATTGTGCCGCGGGTTCGATGGATGAAAACGATATCGTCGACGGGCGCTGCGATGTCGAGGGCAACATGCGCCGCGAAGTCATGGAGGAAACAGGCCTCGACCTATGGGATGCGGTCGCGGAGCCGGGCTATTACGCCACGCATTCGAACCTTTCCGTTACCCTGTTCCGCATCTTCCGCTTCCCCTGGACAGCCGAGGAGATGCTGGAGCGGATCCGGGCGCATATGCTGGTAGACCACGAAAAGGAGATCGACGACGCGGTTGCCATTCGCTCGGCCAACCCTGCTGCGCATCATTATAGTTCGGCGATGCCGCCTATTCTCGCGTGGTTCTTCGGTCGTCGGGAATAGCTTTAGCTTGCGCTCAAATGTGTTGCCGTTATGTATGGTTGAGCAGGCGTCTACAGTCTAGAATCATGTAATGGAGGCAGGGGTGGCCCGCAGCTTCAGTGTCTATGATGTATTCACCGACAGAAAACTCGCGGGCAACCCGCTAGCCGTCATCTTCGATGCCGAGGGATTGGACGACGAGGCGATGCAGGCGATCGCGAAGGAGATGAATCTCTCCGAGACGGTGTTCGTTCTGCCGCCGCAGAACCCGGCGCATACCGCAAGCTTGCGCATCTTCACGCCCGCCCGCGAGCTGCCTTTCGCCGGCCACCCGACCGTTGGCACGGCGATCGCTCTGGCTGAGCGGGCGCATGCCCGCCATGGCGGCGACGTCGATCTCGTTTCGGTGCTGGACGAGCGGGTGGGGCCGGTGCGCTGCGCCGTCCGGCTCAGGCAGGAAAGGGCGGGTTTTGCCGAATTCGACCTGCCGCGGAAATCACAGCAAATCATGTTGCCGCTCGACCGTGCCGATATCGCCAATGCGCTCAGCCTGAAGATCACCGAGATCGGTTTCGAGAATCACGTGCCGTCGATCTGGAGCGCCGGCGTGCCGTTCCTGCTGGTGCCGGTGCACGATGTCGGGGCCGCCGAACGGATGGAATTCGATCCGCAGCTCTGGGAGAAGACCGTACCCTTCGTCGACGGTGCGCTCGCCTCGGCCTTCATCTATTGCCGCGGCGCGCTCAATCACACGGCCAAGTTCCATGCCCGGGTATTCCCCGTCGGGATGGGCATTGTCGAGGATCCGGCCACGGGCGCGGCGGTGGCTGCGCTTTCCGGCGCGATAAACTATTTCGACAGGCTGCCGGATGGCCACCATCCCGTCATCGTCGAGCAGGGTGTCGAGATGGGCCGCCCATCCTTCATCCACCTTCACATCGACATCGACGGCGGCGATATCGTCAACGCCCGCATTGGCGGTCAGGCAATATGCGTGGCGACGGGAATTCTTGAGCTTTGATTTTGTAAGGTTTTTGCGGCTCTTCGAAATTTTTTTGACGATTAACCAAAGAAAATTCATCTGGCCGCTGGACAATCAAACCGATCCTATTTATATGCCCGGTCACACCGCGAGCGAGCGGTTACGGGTGATTAGCTCAGTTGGTAGAGCAGCTGACTCTTAATCAGCGGGTCGTAGGTTCGAGCCCTACATCACCCACCATTTTTACCTCACGGTATCAATGGGTTACGCCGATTTCTTTTGTCATCAGATAAAACACGAATACCCCGCTAGATCACTATTAGATCACGCGAGTAAGTATCTGTTTTTCCGTTCTATTTTCGTTCCAAGTCAACAGACTGTGGATAATCGGAATTCGCTCCAGCCATCCCCTGCTGAACCTAGCCGTCCGTCAGTTCAAAACTGAGGAACGATGGGAGCATCGCCCGTCGGCCAGCGACGGGTACCCCAGGATCCTGCCTCAAGAGCCTGCAAAATTCGAGCCTGCACTCGTTGACTTGCAATCGTCGTATTCATCAGATGACGAAAATTGAACAGACGCTCGGGAGTTCTGAGAAGAATGGCAAAACTCGATTTCAGCGTGCGCGGCTTCGTCTATGAGTCCGGTATCGATTGTCTCCGCGACAGCTTCACCGCCGCTGCCAGAGGAATCCAGGATAAAATTCGAGAGGAGGCAGAGGCGTGGGAATTGAGCCGACAATCGGGAGAGTATGATGATCAGCTAGAGTTCGCCGAGGACGGTTCTGTGCTCTTCGATCCAGCCGACGTCTATAAATACAAGATGGAGGCGCTTGACGAGGCACACGCAGAACTCCGCAAAGCCTTCGCGATAGCGATATATCACTACTGGGAACGAAAGATCCGAGTATTCTGCAAGCTCCCGGACGGTAAGCACGCGGAACTGGAATCATGCGCCAAGAAACTGGGCATTGAGATTCCCTCAGCCTTCGCCCGCGTTCATCGTCTCGCGAACGCCTTGAAGCACAACAACCGCGGTAGCGTGAATGCGCTGCACCGTGAATGGCCGGATGTCAGCGGGGTGCTCTTCGAAGCTCGGGGCCACCGCGACTGGTATGCTGGGATAGAGCTGACTGATGAACATATCTATTATCTACTCGAGCTGACTAAGCAGGCAGGCCCCCCGGTAAGGAAACGGAAGGCCGAACCTGCGCACGGCACCGCTTCGTGACTTCACGCCGCGAGACTCCGCTTGACTCTCGCGTCCTTGAGAACAAAATAGGAACAAAATCCGTTGACACCGGAAGCAATTCCTAAGGAGATACCATGACCCAGCTCGCCCCCGAAACTGGCGCCCAGTCGCCCCCCGACGTGGATCTAGCCGTGTCTGTGCTCAACGCATTCGATGGTGATGCGCTCGCCGCGATCCGGGAATTGCTCGAGGACGCCGATTTCCTCCGTGACCAGCTCTACATCGCGTCCAATCTGATGAGCAAAGGGATCTCGCGCGGCTGGAAGCCGCAGTACGAGCGCGGACATGAAGCATAGGAAAGGCATCGACTTCGTTGGGACAGGCGCCGACACGGGATACACCGTAGGAGAAGGCATCCGCCGTGGATCTGGATCGGAGCCGCCTGATGCTCCATATCGAATAGAAGTCTGGTCTGATCCTCCTGAAGCCGGCGGCGAGCTTCTTGAGACGATATCGCGGTCGACGGTCTTTGCAGTGTCTGTCGCGGCGCTCAAGGCGGCCGTCCGCGAGCGACCCGGAAAAGTCCTCGTCCACCTCAACCAGAGACATCGCATGACGTGCGAGCGCGCACCGGATCCGCCGCTCCCTCTCTGCCGAGGCCGACCAGGCGGCGGGATCGGCCGTTTTCTCCCTTCGACAGACTCCGGACGACTGCCTCACGCTCGACAAGCTCGAGCAATGGTATCTGCTCGGCGGTAGCTGCCAAAACTGTCACCATGTCGGCTGGCTCGACCGTTGGGACATCGGACGTCGATTTGGCAGAAAGGTGCTCATTGTGACGTTGATGCCGCGGTTACGCTGCACGACATGTGGTAACAATCGTGGAAACACTCTGAAGCTCGGTAAGATCAAGCGATAGCGATCGTGCTCTTTTAACGCTTCCGGAAGAAATGGGGCTCCCAAACGATTAGGGTCCGTATAGCGTCGACTCCCGTGTTCAACAGGAGTGCTGCGTATGACGATCTTCACATCTCGCGACCCTGCAAGCCGCGCCGCTGGCGAGCTTGCACTAATCACCGCCGGCATCGTGGGCAGTCTCGGGGACGCGCATGCCGCTGGTCTCCAGGCTGCCGAAGAGCGCCGTGAGAAGCGCGCGGCGTACCGCTACGCGTGTGAGTTGGCTGAAGCTCGCGGTCGCGCTGATGAACTCGGGCGGGTCGCCATTCGTGCTGTCCGCCACGTCGCCGCACTCGAAGCTGAAGTCCGTCGTCTCTGCATTGCGCTCGAACAGCGGCAGGCTCACATCGACCGTCTGCGCGGAGCAGCCGCATGAGCATCATCCCAGACTTGTCCAACGAAGGCCTCGTGAAGCAGTTTGGGGATATATTGTTCGAAATTCCCGAGCTTTGGGACGCGTTGCGCCGCTTCGAACTGCAAAACCGCCCTGTGAAGGGCGGCTTCAAGATGTCAGTGAAGGGTGCTGACAAATTTGGGATTCGGATTGGGTATTCCCGGGACGAGAAATAGCTCTCGGAACCGCGCGCTGATGAATTCGCGCTTCGCCTCTTCATTCTCTTCGTCGCTCGGGATCGCATAGATCTCGGGCGTTTCCATTTCTGGCGCTGCCTTCGGGTAGCTCGGGAGCACTTCCTTCGCTTCCAGGCTCCGCGCGCAGCCGCTCGGTGTCGACATGCCGAGCTTGTCGAGATCCTCGTCCGATAGCCGCAGCAGCCAGTCCTGTTCCTCCATGTCGAGCGCGGAAAGATCCATCGTTGCGCGGCCGGCAGCATCAGCACTTGCGTAGGCGCGGACGACCTCTGCAGGCGACATCTCCCGGGTGATCGCGTCGACGGCGGCTTCCTGTTCCTCGGCGAGCTTCTTCGCGTCATCGACGTCTTCTTTCTGGATGTTTTCGAATCCTTCTGCCCGCGGCGGCGTGAGCATGCCGAGCCATCTCAGTAGCGGCCCGAATACGACGGCGAGGAGCCCTATGGCGGCGTTGAGCCACTCGAGCGGATTCAGCAAGCTCCACATCGATTTCTTCTTCCCAATCATGACGACACCTCCTTGTTCGATGAGGTCAGAGTCCTGCCGGCGGCCGAAAGCGACAAACGGTCGAAAACATCATGGATAAATCCGTGAACAATTGTCGGATAAACCGAAGGCCGTTAACCTAAGTAATTGTTGACAATGAATTTTTTGGATTTTCACTCTTGCCTGTATCGGCTGACGGATACAGCATTGTCATATCAGCGCCCTTAAGGCGCTAAGACAAGGAGATCTGAAATGACTACCGTGACACTTTACAAGACGCATTCCGGTTTCGCGAACGTCGCTGACGATTGGTCGCTCGACGGAGGTGGCGCAAACGAGTACCGCGGCGACTACAGTCAGGACTTCGTACTGCCCGCCCGCGTAACTCTGGCCAAGACCATTTTTGGATTCCCGGCGCTCTTCGACGGGGAAGGCGAATATGTCCACCTCAGCATCAATAAAAGCGGTCAGCCGATCGTATTGATCGGCTTCGACTGGCACGCCCTACAAGCCGTCTGACGATGGCTCCGTTGGCCGGAGCCGAAACCTCCTCCGGGAGGTCGCGGTAGCCAAAATCACACAGATGACAACGACGACCGTGGGAACGCACCAAAAACACCAGGGAGAGTCTGAATTGGAACTACAAATCTTCGTCGAGCCGCCGCAGGAAGTGCAGCCGACTTACCACCTCACGATCGGTGAAATCACCGCGCATTATCGTGATGTCATGAGTGTCCTGGACGCGCACGGCGTGTCGCATGACGAGGCCGCTCGTCATGTTGGCCTGTCACCGACGACGCTGACGGCATACGGCCGCGGCTACGGCACGGCTGCCCACCGTCGGATCCCAGTGGAAACCTTCGACAGGATCCGGGATCTTGCCGTCGATGCCTACTGGAAGGCGGCCGCGCATCCATATCGGGTCGAGCAAGCCGGCAGTGCGGAACGCTTCTATTTGATTCCGACCTGGCACGCGCACGACAACGCCGGGCTCGTCCGTGATCGGCATCCGCATCCCCTGAGGATCCGGGAGGTCGCCGATAAGCTCGGCGGTCAGGTCACGCAGGCATGGGCTGTCGGCATTCCGACGCGCGAGAGCGTGAAACCACCACCACTCGATGCGAAGGCTTCCCTGCGGAGCCGCTGGAGGATCGGCGCTTGGCAGCTACGCGACCAATTCGATTACCTCGGCCGCGCTGCGGACGAGGCGGATGCGACCCTCTGCGGGATCGCGGACTGCTGCCGATATAGCCTGTGGTCTTTCTCGACGGAGTACCGACCATGGATGACGCAGGTGACGACATCGCAAGTGGAGCGCCTCGAAGCCGCGGTCGCCGACATCGAGCGTGGCGACGAAATCCAGCCATTCGAATCCGCTGTGCAGCGCGCGATGGCCGACCTGGAGGATTTCTGATGCGGGTGTTGTCCACCTTCTCCGGCATCAGCGCCGCCTCGGTCGCCTGGAAGCCCCTCGGATACGGTTTCGTCGGGTACTGCGAGCCGGCAGCGTTTCAGTGCCATGTCCTCAATCAGCGTTGTAATGCGACGGCTCCGAAATACCTGCCGCATGGCAAGGGTTTCGAGCGTCGGAAGTACGGATCCATCCCCGGCGGGTCCGTCGTCAATTTTGGCGACATCACGCAGATCACCGACGACGACCTCCGCGCGCTCGGCCAGATCGACGTGCTCGAGGGAGGGTCGCCGTGCCAGGCGTTTTCGATCTCCGGACTTCGCAAGGGCCTGGGCGACGACCGCGGAAATCTAACCCTGGCATTCGCGAAACTGGCTGCGCGGATGCGGGAAATTAATGGCCTCAGATTCGTGATCTGGGAAAACGTGAAAGGAGTTCTCAGTGACAAAACCAATGGATTCGGATGTCTTCTGGCTGGCCTCGCCGGTAGCGGGTCGGGAGGACATCCTGTGGAGTCGCCAAGGGGCGGATGGACGAATGCTGGTCATGTGCTTTCAAGAGACGAGCATGGAAATGCCGACGTCTCCATCTGCTGGAGAACCCTGGACTCTCAATATTTCGAAGTCCCACAACGCCGGGAGCGCGTGTTCCTTGTCGCAAGCTTTGACGGAGCCGTCGACGCAGGAAGCATATTCGCTGAGCGAGACTGCGAAAACCGGGATCCTTCGTCGCGCCGCGGCCCGCAACAAGCAGATGCCGGCAGCCGTGAGATCGGCTCTGGAGACCTGATCTGGCCTCCGGTGCTCGGCACGCTCAATGCGAGCGGAGCCGGAATGTCTCGCCCGGCGGGTCAGGGCAATGAGCTCGATTTCGTCCTCGTTTTCTCCGACGGCACCGTTCGCCGACCGACCCCACTCGAATGCGAGCGTGCGCAGGGCTTTCCGGATGGATGGACGGATGTCGCGGTTGGCGGGCGCGCGACTCTCGACATCGAGCGGTATCGTGGGGTCGGGAATTCGATGTCGGTGCCCGTCATGGAATTTGTGGGCTACCGGCTGCTGAAGGCCGTGGAAGCCGCTGAACAGGAAAGGATGGCGGCATGAGCAAGCGCGTTGCGAAAGCTGCGGCAAAGCAAGCCGCATACGAAGAGACCATGACATCGCAGTCGACGAAGCCGAAAGTCTCAAAGTCGCGCTGGATCAAGCACACTTGGGACGAGAAGACCGACACCTTGCGAACGCAATGGCAGCCCGGGTTCTTTCCACGAGCCAGCCAACACTGGCACCGCGAAGGCAGCCTGGACGAGATCGAGCAGCGAGAGAATGCCGGGCAGCGGGAGATGTTTTGATGACCAGGAAGAATCATTTTGCCAAACGGCTCGAGCGTGCTGCACACTGGAAGCAATCGTTGCGAGATCAGGAACAGCAGGAGCCGGAGGAAACCGAAGGCCGATGGCAGCGGACGGCGCGGATATGGGAGCGGATCGAAAAGCAAATGGATGAGCAGAAATGACAGAGGCCGGGATCAACTCATCGGCCTCTTCACTTTGAAGCTGTTGTTGCAGGCTTCCTCTTGATCACGAGCTTCGGCTTGGTAACCCGCTTGAATTTGACATCATAGGAGTCGATGTCCATCTGGTAGACCCGGATATCGGCCTTCGTCATCGCATTCAGGATTGCTTTCTTGTGATCCGCCTTGATCCTTGAACCCAAGTAAACGGCGGTTACGCATTCGCCCTTTCGATATGAGGCAGGGCCACGTTCAGGGCGAATGAGGCGCCACTCACGTTCGCCCGCCCATTTTATAGACTTACATGAAAGAATGAGCTTGGCTCGGTTTGATGCCGTTTCGTAGTTCCGAAGAAGGATGGGTGCCTGCTCGTTGTACGTCATCTTCACAAACTCGCAGTTCTTCGGAAGATGGGAGAGCAGCGACTTCATGCCGTAGGCCACGCACATCCCTTCGAAATTGCTTGCATAGTGCGCCCACATGGGCTCGTGCGACTTGCTCTCGGAAAACGAAGCGATACCGAACCCGTTCAGCGCGTCTCGAACCTCCGTGATGCTGCGGCCGTAGCTCTTGCTCTCTTTGAGCAGGGCGCTCTCTCGATGGTTTCCTTCCATCGGGTCGTTCATCTCCGTATAGGTCGGGCAGAACACGTACCTGTCGGTGATTGCCTTGATCTCGCGCTCCAGGATGTCGTCCGTGAGCGGACGAAGGCGATAGAGCGTGCTTGGTCGGCTGTATGCTTCAATTGTCGCCATGGAGTTGCCTTTCCGTCAGGTTGAAGCGGCAGTTATGGAACAACTTTATCGAGGCGTTCAAGGTCTCCAGCCGCAGATCTTCGCACCCGTTCCGATCGCTCGAGAAGCCGCAGTGCCGCCCTGTAGACACCGTTTCGACATCTCGGCCGTCGTCCTCCGGCCATCGAGTCAGGGATGGAGCAACGCGTATGGAGCAGGAACGGACCCGGAACTATCTTGTTAATGTTCTCTTTATGTTCTATGGATAAAATTCTGTCGAGATGTCAGAGAGATTCCCAGATGACGCGAGGTGATTCTATGTCCGAGTTCTCCACGCTCCGCCAGAAGGCTGGCTTGAGCGTTCCTGAGGCGGCCAAGCAACTGGGCTACAACGAGCGACAAGTCTACAGGTGGGAATCGGGGGAGAACGTTCCGCGCAAGGTCGTCATGGACAAGCTCGAATCCTTAAGGCTAGAGCGTTGTGGTGTTGCTCCGGACCATTCCTTCACGTTCATTGATTTGTTCGCCGGAATTGGTGGGCTGCGTCGTGGATTTGACTCAATCGGGGGCAAGTGCGTGTTCACCTGCGAGTGGGACAAACATTCCCAGCAGACCTATCGCGCCAATTTCCCGGACGACGATCATGAGATCTGGGGGGATATCCGGCAACTCAGGGAACAGGACATCCCTCAGCACGATGTTCTCTTGGCAGGATTTCCATGCCAGAGCTTCTCGATCGCAGGGGTTTCGAAGAAGAATGCCCTCAACCGACCGCACGGATTCGCATGCGAGACTCAGGGGACGCTCTTCTTCGAGATTCAGCGAATCCTTGCTTACCATCGACCCAAGGCCTTCTTGCTCGAGAATGTCAAAAACCTCGTTAACCACGACAAAGGGAGGACATTCGCCGTCATCCGCGATGTCCTTGAGAACCAGCTTGGCTACACGATCCAGTTCAAGATTCTCGACGCTAAGTCATGGCTGCCGCAGCACCGCGAGCGCATCTTTATCGTCGGCTTCCGCACGGACCAAGGATTCAGCTTCAACGACCTGCAGATCCCCGACGTCCTCAAAGGGCCAACCCTCAAGACAATCCTTCACCCCGAGAACGGAGAAGAGGCGCCGGAAAAGCCTTTCACGGATGGCAACATCGGACGTGTTTCCAACAAGTATGTGCTGAGCGACAAGCTCTGGGCATATCTTCAGGCCTATGCTCAGAAGCATAAGGCGGCAGGTAATGGTTTCGGCTTTGGTCTGTTCGGTCGGGAAGGCATCGCTCGTACGCTGTCCGCCCGGTATCACAAGGATGGTAGTGAGATTCTCATCAGCCGTGGCGACGGCAGCAACCCCCGCCGTCTGACCCCTCGCGAGTGTGCTCGTCTGATGGGCTTCGACGGCCCGGGCGAAAGCAATTTCAGAATCCCTGTCTCCGATACGCAAGCCTACCGTCAGTTCGGGAATAGCGTTGCTGTGCCCGCGGTGAAGGCGGTGGCAGAACTCATGAAGCCCTACATCTTAGACTACCAAGAAATCGAGGACGTGATCCGCAAGCGCGCGTAATGGTCGACATCGTCAGCCCCGAGAAACGCAGCCAGATGATGGCTGGCATAAAAGGCAAAGATACTAAGCCGGAAATCGCTATCCGAAAGGCACTGTTTGCTCTCGGATGGCGATATCGTATCCATGATAAGCGACTTCCTGGAAAACCTGACCTCGTCTTCCCTTCGCGCATGGCGGTGATTTTTGTCGAGGGCTGCTACTGGCATGGCCACGACTGCCACTTGTTCAAGCTGCCGTCCTCCAGAACCGAATTCTGGGGGAGCAAGATCGAGGGCAACCAACAGCGCGACGTCCGCGTCCGCGAGGAACTTCGGACTTTGGGATGGCGACATCTGACGGTATGGGAATGCGCGCTTAAAGGGAGAACCAGATTGCCTTTTCCCGAGCTCATCGACACGATCGTTGCGTGGCTCGAATCACCTGAGCCATCGGGGGAAATAGAGGGACTTAGGCATGGCGTTGGCGGATCTGACCGACTGGATGGATGAGTTCGGCCGCCCCGGATTCGTCTGGTACGCCAAGCGCCTGTCCGGGAACGACACCCTGGCCAACAAAAGCCATCAGGCTGGGCCTTACATTCCCAAAGAATTCCTGTTCGAGATGGTGCCGAGCATCAAGAAGCCGGAAGTTCTGAACCCCGATGCCAAATTCGAGCTGTATGTCGACTCTCACCCGGATGTGCAGACCATCAGAGCGATCTGGTACAATTCGAAGCTTCACGGAAAGACCCGCAACGAAACGCGGCTGACCGGGTTCGGCGGAGCGCAGTCAGCACTGCTGGATCCCGATAGCACAGGCGCACTTGCGGTCTTCGCGTTCAGACCAGAAACTGACGCTACCCCGGCCGATTGCCACGTATGGGTGTGCGGCGGCGAAGGGACAGAGGCTGATCTGATTGAAGAGCGCTTGGGCCCTGTCGAACCAAAGATACCGGTAATCTGGCGGCCTGGCGTGTCCGAGCCGCAGGCTGATCTCTTCAGTTGGTCTCCCCCGTCGCGGGCATCGTGCTGGCTGCAGCCGCATGAGATCCCGGCCGAGTGGCTCATTCAGTTTCCTACGGGGCGCGAGATCATTGCGAAAACCATCGCATTGCGATCGGCAACCGGAACGACTGCTGACGTGCGCCTGCTGCGCCGAAGGACATGCGAGTTCGAAATCTTCAAGTCGATCGAGGAAGCAAGCTGGCTGCCGAAAATCAAAGAAGGCTTTCATTCGATCGATGGTTTTCTCGGGCTCGCGAACACGATCTTGCAGAGCCGAAAATCCCGAGCGGGCAAGTCCTTGGAGTATCATACTGCTGCCATCCTTGAGGAGGAAGGCCTCGCCCCGGGGACTGCATTCGTCCACAACCCGGTTATCGAGACCAACAAAAGGCCGGACTTCCTGTTTCCTAGTATTGCAGCCTACGAAGATCCGGCATTCCCGTCCGGTCGGCTCCGCATGCTGGCCGCCAAGACGACCTGCAAGGATCGATGGCGACAGATCATCAACGAAGCGGACAGGATACAGACCAAACATCTTCTCACGCTACAGGAAGGCGTGTCGGAGGCGCAATTCCGTGAAATGACGGAAGCCGGCGTGCGGTTGGTGGTTCCCTCAGGAATTCATGATGCCTATCCTGAGACGGTGCGACCTCATCTCATCACGTTCGAAGAATTCATCGGCGATGTTCGTACAGCGTGACCCCACATCGAGTGGCTCAACCGACATGACCGACGCGCCGATCTACGTTCCTATTCCGAGAGACCTCTACAACGAGATTATCGTGAGGTTTCATGGTGCTGTAGATCCTGTGGAGTTCATCACTCGGCAGGCCAGACAGCTCGTGCGTTGTAAAGCGGTTCCATTCAGCCCACCCGAAAATCTATCTCCGGGATGGCGCTTGTCGACATTGGAGGAACTTGAAAGGAGCACCGCCGGACACAACTGGGAAGAAGTTTTTTTGTTGAATGGCTCTAAGCTTCTGTTGCCGTGGAGAGGGCATTGTTACCAAGCAAAGGTGTATGACACGCGGATAAGAGCTTCAGGCTGGCTTTTCGATACGGTTCGCGACTGGTTCATCTTTGTCACTGACGCTGAAGATAAGGACGAATGGAAATACGTCGAGGTTAAGCGTTCCAACAAAAATGAAGATTTCTGTCAGGCAGCGCAATTGCGGCAGCAGTCTGCGAAGCAATCGCGCCGGATTTGCGACATTGCTAGTCGGTCACGCGGTTGAGGATCTCCTGCATCTTTCTGATGATGGTGAGATCAAAATTGCTTTCCGGTAACGCGTCAGTGTCATCCCCCTCCCAGCCAGTGTCATCAGAATCCACTCCCAGCGCCATGTTACTTGCGGTAGCATCGATTGATATGAAGGCCGCACCGGGCGCGATTTCGATCCCGAACATCGCGTAGACAAAAGCTGCAGCCTTGCTCAACGTCGATATGAAAAGTACGACCAGACTTCCATCGGTCTTCAGCCCGATGATGATGGTATCACCGGGCATGGCGCGCTTGGTTACAGGATTGTCGTAGTAGTAGAGGCGGTACTCCGAGCGCGTTGGATGTCGAGCTCTCGCATCATACCAGGTAAGGGAGCCATCTGAGCGAGCTATTTCGCCACCGTCTTCCAATCGCAAGAACAGAGCTTTGAAGCGTTGAGGCTGTTCCGTTCCGAAAAGGCCGATGAGAGCGCGGGATCCATTGAACTCATGCTGGTTGGATCTTGAGGAGTCCGTTTCCACAACGCTCAAAAGCTTCACAACAACGCCGCAAAACCGCGACGAGCTCATCTGGAAAGCTCCGGAAGCCCCGACGGCGGACTATTGAACGGCGCGTTCAGTACGACCCTGAGGCACTCCTCCTTCTTTGCCCATTCTGAGATCTGTCTCGATCCGGCTGTCTGCCGGAGTACCTCTTCCACGCTGGAAACAATATCACCAATATAGGAATGTAGTTGCGGTGAAACTGACTGGCGTTGCCAGATCGCATCGAGCGCGAGCCGTCCCTTGGTAAGGTGAGATAGGACGGTAATGGAGTATACCGTTATGTTCGCTTTGGCTTGTGGATAGCCCCGTGAATTGACAATCTTATGGGTGGTCTTGAAGATAATCGCCTTGGCGATCATTTCCTTATAGGCTGATACATCCGGCATGATCTCTGAGGCATCGTCCGCCATGAAGCGGTCAAAGTTCTTCTGGTTGCCCAAGGAGACGAGATCAGCCCTGCCTGCCCATGCCTGCAAATACTTTGCGAGATCGGTTTTGGTGATCTTGCGTGCAGGAGGGATGCTATCCTTGAGTTTCTTCAGCTTGGAGGGGGTGGTGCCCTCGCGGGCAAGCAGCACATTGTAGCTGCCGGCTGCGCGCTCATAAAACCATCGCCCCGTTCCGTCCGGCAAATAGGTTGAATTGGCGAGCTTCTCTACTTCGACATGGAAGGGCTTGTTCGCGGAGAGGTCGCTTACTTTTACCGCATTCTGACTGTTGGCGAACTTCGAGATGTCCCCGATCAGGGCTTCCTCCGCTTCAGGGTCATGGCGATGAAGAACAATAATCTTGGCGGGGACGCGCACCCGGGACAGATCCGTTTCCGGGTTTCGGCGCTTCGTGAAATAGATCGACGCGGTGGTCTGTCCACCATTCACAATTTGCATGCCCTTCAGCCAGGACAGTCCGGTGGAACCATCCAATGCCTTCCCGAGACTCACCTCATCGGCAATCACGACGATCCCGTTGTTGTATGCCATAAAGCGTTCAGGCGTGTCTCTGAGTGTTTCCCGAATACCCTTGTTCACTTTCCCCGTCTGGCTCAGGAATGATCGGACGTTCGCTTCAAGGAGGCGCGCGCCATATCGCTCATAAAGCAAGCGGAGGGCTTGCCCGGGGATCGCGGTCAATGCGTAGTCGTAGTCCTCGTTCTCGCCCGGCACGTAAACGCAAGGAAGCGGCGTTCCGCAGACCTCCTCAAAATTCACAACAAGTTCGTCTCTCGGTTTTCCCTCGGACCAATGACGATGGAGTCGCTCGATATCCATGACTTCGAGCTTTACCGCTTTGCCGGCAACCTCACGGGCCTTGTAGATCTTGGTTTTTGTCAGCATATCCGTAAGGACGTAGACTCGCACCTGATCAAGATCTGAGTAACAGGACTTGATTGTGTGGCTGAACTCGTAAGCATCGTCGGAAGGATCGATAAGTTCCACTACACGGCCATCGGCAGACTGCCCCAGAAATTTGATGCACTGCTCGGCAACGCGTGTGACCTCTGAGTCAGGTATGCTCTCAATCTTATCCGTCGCCTTGTAAATGGTGACGAAAAGATCGACTTGGTCAGCGTCGTCCGAGACGGCGTACCCGTTTAACTTAACGTTCGATGTACCTATTTTTCGCTCGATTCGCAGAGCAGTCGGCTCGAAAGTCATCCCGCACTCTGACATGTGCTGCATCACGATCTCGGTGAATGCAGTCTCCGAGTTCAACCATGAATCCGTCGCAAGTTGCTCGTTCACCATTGCCTGAACGTCAGCCTGAGTTTGCGAAAGGAATTCTTCAAGTGTCATTACGTGTTAACTCCAAAATGCAGCAGGACTGGGCCCAGATCGTTGGAAGAGCCGTCAATCATATCGAGTTCAAGTTCATAGACCGCGCTTCTGATGGCCGTCGAAACCAACCCGCGACGAAGGCAGGGAAAATCGTCACCAACGTGAAATATTCGGCGCTGCGAAACTGAATAGCTGCGGGTGTACTCGTCAGCGCTTGAATCATCGAAACCCGCAAAAAGCAGTGACCGATTGAAGTTGCCCAGTGCTCCTGGAAAGGGCTCGAGTTCATGCCGGATGTCATCTATGAGGCTCGGCAGAGTGCGGCCCTCGTTCTGCATTGTCAGGCGTAGCGCTCCTAGAAGGACGAGTTTGCCATCGAAGGTGTCCAATTGCTCGAGCGAACTTATTGTGACTGGAAAACCTGCGGGACGTAGATTGGTTTTGATCTCGACGCCAGCGGTGTCGGTAATGAAGTCTTGTAGTCCCCCTCGCGGCCCAACCCATGATGAAAGAGCCTTGTCGGGATGAACTTGCTCGGCAAGTAGCATCTCCAAGAATGCTACTTCGCCGAACAATCCGATCTCCTCTTCCTGTGAGAGCCGACCTGCGCGAGGACGCTCCATGAAATCCTGCCAAGCCCGGATCCTGGCAATCAAAACTGAAAGGAGATACACTTCCGATCCCGCCGTAGGTGTCGAGAGAGCCTCGATTGCGTCTTCTGCCATCTGTGTGAAGAGATCAGCGATAGCACCAGGCTGCCGCTCCAATGCTACCCACAGGCTGAAACCGGGGCCAAGAGGTTCGGAAGAAACCTCCACTTTGAATCCCCGGCCAACCGGCAGCATCTGCTTTTGCGGAGGGGATTGAAGATTGAAGCCTACGAGCAATACTTCCTGATGATCGGGGTAACGGATTCCCCCTCTAAAGCGTGGTCCTGCACTTCCAAGAGCGATGCTAAGGTAGCCCGAGTCCTTACGTTCGTTGGCGAGAGCCGCCCACGCGACCTGAAGTTCGTTAGGGTCAGTCTGCACCGCCGTACTCCTGGGTCCAGAGAATGTTGGTCACACGGTATTCAACCTTCGTACCGGAGTCACTTGAGGGAAAGCTTAGGCCCATGGCGACCACCGGCGGCAATTCGTCAACCAGCTCGGCCTCTTTGGGATCCAGAACATACAGAAGGAGCAGGCCGCGTTCTGGATGTCGTTGGCCACGGACGGTGCGGATAGCCGGGCCTGACGGGTCAGTCGGGGGTGTTTCAGATTTTGATCTGGCGGGATCCGGCTTCCAACCAAGTTGTGTTAATCGTAGGGCCTCGCTGTACTCCTCACTGGACAGGTCTATTGTCTCGTCGCGGGGCGAGAGCAGCCGGCCGATCGAGTATCGGTCTGGCGCGCCCTTCGCGCTGCGCTTCAGCATTTCGATTGAAATTGTCTTCGTCACATCGAAAGTTGCCCCGCCTCGGGCGCCGATTAGGGCAACGGAGAACTCCGTTAGCTCTCCGTAAGCGTTCATTTTTGTTATGAACTCCGACAACAGGGCGTTATTGACCTTGTACGCGTCCGGATGTGTTTGATAGGCGGCCAGAAAAGCGGTGACTTGAGACGATGGAACAGAGTTCCAGAGAATGCCGCGCCATTGCTGGACGCTTCCATCTCGTTCTCGTTGAGGATTTATATCGCCCGGTCCCAATCCATCGATCAGACTGGCGAGAGCTCTGCAATTTCGTTCGAGAACTGCCGGTTCTTTGTGGAGGGTAATAGTTTCAGAAACCTGCCCGCTGAATGACAACATCAAACTCTTCGATGATCTCATCTTCAGGCGTGAAGTTACCATAAGGACAGGGTGGGATTGAACCTTCAAGCCATATTCACGAGGCGTTGCGCCAGCTTCGGCCATCAGATCAAATTCCTGACGCAGCTCCTCGGCAGCGTCCGCGATATGACCAAACCAGTCGGCCAGCTCAGAGGTCGTGTATAGTCGGCATAGATCTATGTATCCCGGGCGATATCCGAACCAGCGGCCCATCTGCATAAGGGAGTCGTACATCTTCGACGTTCGCAAGAAGTAGCTCGTGCATAGTCCTTCCAAGGTCAGGCCACGCGAGAGCTTATCACCGCCAACTGCTATAACCTTGAGCCCTTTTCGATCAGCGTAATCAAGAGCGTCCTTGGCGGTCCCGTTGATCATCCGCACATCAATGTCGTTGATGACAGACAACAGGCCGTTAAGGACGTCGTCCCAATCGGGAATTTCGGGATCACCGGAGAGGTGCGAAAAGTCTTCGGCGGCTGCTTCGGTGGTCGGGACGAAATCCTCTTCCCAAAGATTGCGCAGCCGTGTCTCGGTCTCGTTATTTCCAATGCGCCGTGTCAAGCGCTGCTTCACTTCGCGGAGGAATTCGTCAACTCGTTCGTGAACAGCCTTCTGGACGGATGTAAAACGGGTCACGTGGATCAGCATCGACGAATGCTCTTCACTCTGCCCCCGCAGATGTCGGACGGCGCACGTCAGGAGGAAAGAGTAGATCGCCTTTTCAAGCGATTCCGGAATTCCACTTTTCCGGTCAATTTTCGGGACGTAGCCGTTCTTATGCGAGTGCGGCATCCAACCGCCCTTACCATCTTCTGAAACGTGATCATCTACTTCCCTGTAGAGCGGCAGCCCGTCTGATCGCTCCGCGCCATTTTTCAGACCAAATATCTGGGCGGGGCCGATGTAGTTCGAAGGTGCAGCCAAGTTGACTATGAAAGCTGACGGGAAGAGGTCGGGGCCTTCCTCGGTCGTTGCGCCGCGCTCATGAATAAAGATGTTCGCGAAGGGTGTGGCCGTGTAACCTACATACGCGGATCGCGCGAATGTATGAAGGATCTTACGTGTGAGGCTGTTGATCGCCTTGGGCTGATAGTCCGGGTCTGGCAAGCCTTCCTCATCGAAGACCTGTTCCCCAGTGTCGACGGAGGCGTGATCAGCTTCATCATCGATCAGGAGCAATGGAAGACGCTGTATAATCTTTCGCCCGTGTTCATCTTTTCCGTCTGCCACGTGCTGCCTGAGCCAGCCCAGCAATCGCTCAAGAACGGTCTTGTTTTTCTTGACGACAAACAGCCAAGGACGCTGCTCGGGCGTGATGCCAAGGTTGTTTGCACGTGCAGTGCTGAAGTCGCCGTTGTTTGTGCGATTGGTTACGTAATTTGGGCGTATGAAGGGATCACGGTCAATCAGCCCAACACCTATCTGCCGGATGTCGTCAGCAATCGGCCGGGTTTCGTAGCCTAGAAATCCTTCATCGAGGCGCATTTGAGTCTGCGACCGAAGATTGTTGTGGAGGCCTGCGAGCACGATGACAATCTTGTATCCTGCGTCTGCGGCCTTGCATATCAATCCGGTGTAATTCCCGGTTTTACCTGATTGAACATGACCAACAACCAGCCCACGTCGATCCCATTGGCCGTCCCTGAGTGGATCCTCCAGCATATCGAGGATGGTGTCCGTCGATCGATCCAGACCGTCCACTGCTACGACTGACATTTTGGCTTCGAGGTATTCCCGGTATCTTTGCCAATACCGCCAGTCAGCCTTCCTGGCAGAATTCAGCCACGGTTTATGTCCATCGTCGCTGCTGATTTTGGTATCAATCCCGACCCATAGACTGAACCTCCTCACAAGTTCAGTCACCGCTGCGTCGCGGTCGAAGTCTTGCTTCCAAGCTGGCTTGAATGCGAGCACCTGATCGATCTTCGAATTGATGAGTGCCGGGCTGATCGGTGTACCCTCCTCATCGACTAGGAGTTCCTGTGCAAATTTGATTACGCTTTGAGTGCTCAATTCATGTTCTCCTGGATGCCGTCATCGTGTCCAGAAACGACGGCCAGTTATCAAATGGATCTGTCGTGCTGAGGTGCCTGCGTGCCTGTTCCTCGGACAAACCCTTCCGGTTCACCAAATTGTTGAAAACGGTTTGCATAACCGACCGTACTTCCTCAGGAGGTGCGCCATCGAAGCCCGTCTTCGGGGTCTCTTTGGCTTCAGCGGTATCGAGCCAGATCTGCTGGACTGGAACCGTCTCCTCAATCACGCGAAGCATGGCAATGACATCCTGCCTGAGGTCTCCCGCATGCTCCAGAACAGCGGCGATTGCCGGGTGAGTTTGATCGACCCGATATCGCATGCCGTTCTTCAATCTCTCGACCTCCCAGACGGGCGCGACGAGACCAACAGAACTGCGCCGTTCAGACTTCCCTCGAAAAGCGAAAACCCGGCGGGCGCGCTGCCTGACATCCTCGGCAAAAATGGACAGGCGTGGTCGCGCGGCATGGGGAGGGCGAGCAATCGATTTCCGGATGTCGATCTTCCAGTCCTCATCTGCTGTATTCGGTATGTCGAGGCGTATCCGGGCGAGCCTGAAAGGCTCTTCTTTAGTCCACGACCGGCCACGTCCTAAACCAAGCCAGTTACCAGCAACCAAGAGACGTTCATTGCGATACACATAAAATCCCTGTTGAGCGGTCCAACCGTCGGGACCCGCAGAGTCTTCATAAATCTTAGGTGGTAGCCGATCCTTATGAGGCAGAACAAAACCTTCGAAGTTAATACGATGACCGTCCACCACCATCGCATTTTCACCTGAGCGCCATGTATCTGCCCGTGAGCGCAAGAACGGATCCCATGGCTTGATGGAGACGTCGTTGATCTTGATGTCGATTGATTTGCGCTCCAAAAAGCGATGAAAGACCATCGAAAGGTGCTGTTCCACCCGGTCAATGACCTGCAAGAAATCCTTGTCGCTCGACCCCGGGGGCACGACCCGATCCAGAACCTCCCAGAGTACCAAGGTGCCCCGTGTGAGTGGTTCAAGGGCTGCGAAAAATTGTTCAGATCCAGGTTGGCAACCTTCCAGCAACAACCATCGCCCCTGAGGATCCGCCCGCAAAAGATCAAGATCCCATCGAAGTGTTTCCGACGTATCATCCCGTTTCGATCGGACCGTTAACCGACGCGCTTGCGAAAACGAGGCTGTTTTCAAGCCTAGGCCGAAACGTCCCAGGTCAACGAGCGAACGATCATCAGAAGGATCCTTATCCCCAAGTCGCATAGCGCGCTCAAGATCCATGGGAAGCATTCCCGATCCGTTATCCATAATGGATATCGCGCTATCCGGGCCTCGCCAGTGGAAGTTGACATTGATTACGTCAGCTTCGGCCGAGATGCTGTTGTCAATAATGTCCGCAATTGCTGTCGAGATGGAATATCCCATCCCCCGGAGGGATTCGACCATAGCACCTGCCTTCGGCGGTGCCTCTCGTGTTGATAGTGTGATTTGGCCCACTGATTGACCTCACGGATCCAAGTATGATCGCAGTACGCGACTGCGAGAAGGATGTTTGAGCTTTCGTAGTGCTTTTGCTTCGATTTGGCGTATCCGCTCTCTGGTGACGTCGAATACGTGACCAACCTCTTCGAGGGTGAGTTCCACCTCATCAAAAAATCCGAAACGCATCCTAAGGACTCGTTCCTCTCGCGGAGTTAAAGTCATGAGGACTAAGCTTGCTGTCGATCTGAGCTCATTCATCAAGGTGATATCGAACGTCTCATTCACAGACTGTCGAAGCGAATTTTCCTCGATCACGTGGCTTGTGATGCGTGGGAGACAGAGAAGTCGTTTGGCCTGAGTGACCGTAACATCGATACCGGCCGATATCTCTTGCACGTAAGGCTTCCGGTTGAACTCGGCCCGGAACTGCTCGATGAACCGATTAAACCTTCCGACATGGGTGACAAGATGTACAGGGATGCGAACCGTGCGCAATTTGTCCGATAAAGCCCGAGTGATTGCTTGGCGAATCCACCAGTTCGCATAGGTTCCAAACCGGGCACCGTTCTTAGGATCGAACTTTTCGACCGCGCGGATCAGACCGATGTTACCTTCTTGAATGAGGTCCTCGATGGGCATCCCCATTTTCTGATATCGCCGCGCGATCCAAGGAACCAGCTTCAGGCCCCCTTCTATCGCCAAATCTCGTGCTCTAAGATATGCGTCAACTTTCTTCCGGAGGTCACGGCGTTCGTTACCGCGGGTTTTCCAATCCTCGCTCTCGAGCTTTTTCATAGCTTGAGCCAAGAGCACCTCGTCCGAGTCCGGGGCTATCTCTTCCTCTCGCGAAGGTATTTCCTCATCCTCGACGTCCTCATCCTCAACCGCTGCCGCATAATCATCCGAGTTCGCTTGCGTTGATGGGTTGGGCTCAAGTTGCATCTGCCTCGCTATGATCAGCAGATCATCCTTGGCCTGCGTCAATCGAGCAAAGATGCGCGCCTCGCGTTCGGCGGTGAATACACGGGATTGTGCTATATTTGCGATGTAGGAATCGGCAGCGTCCGAACCGGTCTCGATGAGACTGTTGAAGTTCTCGGCGAGTTCACGTGCCGCCGCCGAGTTTCGGAATATTTCCGTGCCGCTATCGTAGAAGTCCCTGAAGACGGACTCGGAAATAAGGCGAATATCCGCTGCCGCCAGAACATGCAGAAGGGTACGCCTTTGATGGCTAGTGTATCCCTGTGATGCTAAAATGACGCTCCTCTTCGTCGTTACGCCTGACGACAGGGCCGCTTCGAATAGTCGCAGCAATCCGGGTGACACATGCACAGGGATGTAAGATTCTGAAGCGGAGGGCAGCACTAAGTCAGCAAGCTGCCACTCGTCATCGGTTTGCTGGAACCGATGATCGCTTATTCTATCTTGTATCGCCTTCAGCGTGTTGTCTGGATCACCGATGGCAGCGGGTGCCTCGAACGACTCCTCGGCCATCCAGAGGGAGTCTTCGTCGCCCTGCAATTCAATAACTGGCGTGGGGTCTGCTTCCGCAGGTCGCGGGAGCAGCGTGGTTCGTATGAGAGCAGACAGATCCTTCCAGCCTTCACGTTCGGCAATGTCGGCCGCGCACGCGCCGCCGGGCTCCGTGATCGAAGGATCTGCTCCCTCTGCTATGAGAAGCTCGCAAAGATCGCGCCGCCCCAGTCGAGCCGCGATCATTAGTGGCGTGTGGCCGTGGTTATCCACCCCATCAAGCGGGGCACCCCTTCTAAGATGCAGGACAATCGCAGGCTCTTCTCCCTTGACGAGAGCCAAGCGAAATAGAGGAGAGATTCGGCTACTCTGTTTGTTTAACATTCTAAAGACGCGATGGATCAAAGATCATCGCGAATACCCCCAATGCGCCCACCCCGTTCTATCGGCGAAGGTATTAATGATTCTCGGTTTAGGCTAGCGAGATTTTCAGAAAACCAATCATAAGATGCAGCAGTAACCTTCAATTCTCGGCCAATGCTCGTCAAGGAGACCACTTCTTTTATCTGTCCTTGCACTGCTGGTTGTCGTCATCGACAAGCCGTTCCTCGAATTCATGTCGAGGATGGCGCATCAGTCGCACATCTCGAACTACGATCGTCCGGATCGTGGTGCGATTCGAAGAAGAGTCTGGGTACGATAAGGCGAAGCTGATTATCGATGAGGCGATCAATAAGTCTCTTGATAATGCCGTGAACCACGCGCACGGCCAAGGAGCAGTGGCCGCTCGGGCGCCTCGGTTTGGCCGATGACCGACTTATCGATCACATTCTCGATGACGGCCTTCGGCCCGTAGCGCCCCGCGACCTCGTTCACCGTCACGCCCGGTCGCAAACTCTCCGACACGATCCGTGGCTTGACCTCGTCCGGCCATTGGCGATTCACGTCGCGACGTGTTGCGAGAACCTCCAACGTAGTCTCCATGGAGAACTTGCTCGCCGCTTATCCATGGTAACTGGATCACAGGTCAGGCGACTGCGGGCACCTAGGGCAGAACACCGGTGTCTTGTAACAGTGCTTGCGCCCGGAGGCTTGCGATCAGCTACATGGACAAGTGTTCGAGCCGTCCAGAAAATCGGGCCCGGCCTTTCTCGCCCTTGCTTCATGCAACCGGTGGTCAGAACATCATAGTGATCGCGGCAAAGGAGCGGGACGAAGCATGACAATGACACAGAACGGCAGCCGCCCTCATTATAATCTGCATCAGGGACCAGGTTTCCCTTCTGGCCGTCGCTGCATAGGGAGTGTCTACGAATGGCGGCCTTTGTTGATGGCGTTCGAAAGATTTCGACGGATCGAGTTGCTAGATCATGCGGAGGCTCTGTATCTGCTGTCCGATCTCGTCCTGCATCAAAAGGAGCGGCTGCCGGCCGCTTGCACAGGCAGCATTGTGCTGAACGGAGTTCCGGAGGTCGGAATTTTTCTGGATGCCTCGCTGCTCTCGAACCTCGCGTTCGGCTGCAGGGAATTGCTGCTGATGGTGAAGCATGATCGTTTCGGTGCCTTCCGTGGAACTCTATGCGATGGTTGGCAATCGAGATACGGGCACGAACCTCTGCTGAGCGACGACGAAGATCACGCCGTCAGATCGGTTGCCAGCAAGATCATTAGCCTCATGGACAACGATACCCCAAGTATGTACGACTTCGCCTCCGAACCGATGGCGGCTCTCCCAACGCCGGCAGCGACAAGAACCCCATCGACCTCGATATAGCAGCAGTCCATGCCGTCGGAGATCGGATGGGGCTGGCGGGGATCCGGAAAGAACCGCCTGACCGGATGCTCGGTCATGATGACGATGTCGAACGATCGTGTGGCTTCGTCGACCGATGTCGGTGCCCCTGCGAACGAGCGGCGGAACTGGGACGCGGCGCATGCTCGTCGTTGTCGGCGATGTCGAAGGTCTTACGGGCATTCGCTCTCGTCTCAGATCAGTGTCTGAAGAGGAGCGTCACCTGGTCCCCTGCAAGCTTCGGAACGAATGGCAATGAGAAATGAAAGCCCCCGGTATCGGGGGCTTCAAGGTTCCGAGCGCGGCTCAGACTACGCGCAGGCGCCCTTGCCCAAGGACAACGTCAAGCACCTCCTGAAGGTCGTGGAGGTATTCTTCGGTCTGCAGTTTATCCGCGACGTCGTAGCAAGACTTGCCCGCACCGAGGCTGAGTGTGACCGCGATCGCTCCCTGACGATCGTCACGGTGAGCGTCGATGTACGCTTCGGTCGCGATGATCATGTAGACGATGTCGACTCCCTGTGAGCGATCGGGGTCGCGCCACAGGCAAGCGAAAAGCTCGTCCTCGTAGGGCACGGATCCGACGACGTGCGGTTGCGAATCCAGCCAGTCACGGGACTGGAGCGTCATCTCGCGGATCCACCCCTCGTCGCAGCCAGTCCAGACGGGGCCAGAAAGGCGGAAGCGGAACTCGTGATCTACGAGAGGCATACGCAGCGCGGTATCGATGTCGCTCATGCTGCTGCTCCTTCTGCGCAATGGCGGTCTCCAATAAGGCGCGGGTGTGCGGCACGCAGCATGCCGACCAAGGTCGACGGCGACGCCCAGTTGTGGATCAGTTCCTGGACCGCCAGCGAAAGCTCCGCATACGACCTCGACGAGCCGAAGGCGTGAAACAGTGCGTCTTTTTTTGCTTCGTGCGGGAGTTCGACGACATCGCCGAAGCTGATGCGCACACCCAGTTCACCGTCCACGTCGATATAGGACCACAAGGCGATAGAAGCCTGCCGCATGGTCGCGTTCGAGCTAGGGAACCAATGGCGCATCTGAAGCTCAAGCGCGAGCTGCAGAAGACTGGAGTCCACGTAGGCGACGAGCTCCGCCAGGCTCTCCGGAGAATCCTCGAAAAGATGGCTCATTCCGACACCTCCACGTTGGAGGTCGCGTTGAGCGGATCGGGCATCGTCAAGACGTTGCGAATGAAGCGCTCGAACGCCTCATTGCTGACGCGCTCGATACGGGTCTTGCCTTCTTTCAGGTTGGTCGAGCTGAAGTAGCGCTCACTGCCGTATGTAACGAAGTCTGCAAGGTACACTGTACTGATCCTTGTGCTGTTGAGTACGCACATAGGAACACCGGACCACGTCGCCCCTGTCAACACTTTTTGGCGGGACGGCGCTCAGAAAAAGCCGTTTTATAGCAATGGCTTACGATGTGTGGTTTTTCGGCACTCGCGGATATATCCGTGATATTTTTTGGCGCTTGTGAACTCGTTTTGCCGTCCCCCCTGATAGGATAAGACCCGGATCCGCTGCCCCCGCTGCCGTCCAATTTCTCCAACTCGTCATCGACCATCGGCGCACCTTCTTCGCATTCGATACGACAATGGTGTGCGCCCGATGTGCCTACGCAAACGCCGGCGGAAATTCATGCTTCTGAAAGCGTGTGGTGATACGCGTTCTGCAATTCGAGGTAACCGTACAACGCAGGGGGCTGTAGATGAGTGGGAATGGTGTGGACGCGAAGGCAGTGGGAATGAAATTACGGGCTGGTGACGGCAAACTGATCATAGAGCTCTCGGATTTGCTGCACGGCGACATCCTCCTCTACAAACCGAGTTCTGCACAGCTCCACCAAGCCGCGATCTCTCGCTCTACCAACAGCCCTTACACGCACGCGGCGATCTACGTCGGGGATGGGGAAATTGCGGAATCCAATGTTCCAGGCGGAGTGAAGAAGAATCCTGTCGAAGGAATCCTTGATGGGGCGGAATACGTTGCTGTTCTACGAAGCCAATGCGGGTTCGGCGGTGATCGACCGCGCCGCCTGAAGGAATTCGTCGACGCGGTCGTGAAAGAGGCGAGATTCTACGACGTCGCCACCGCTGTCCGTTTTGTTGCGAAGAGCCGCGAGTACTTCGCAGGACAGTTGCAGTTCGTCAGCGAGAACTACAGCAAGTACTCGACTACAGAAGAGTATGCGCAGAAAAGGTTCATCTGCTCGGCCTTCGTGGTCGCGTGCTACACCGTTGTTGGGATCATCGACAGCAGTGCGCAGGTGGCCTACGTTCCCGAACATTTCTCTCCGGGGCACCTTGCGACGGACAGCTCTTTCGGCTGGCTGCTCGGGTATCTCGTTCCAGAGGGTGTCACGGTTCCCGGCGATGATCCGTGCCGCTTCAAAGGGGCGTGGATCGACATCGGCACTGAATGGTGGAAATGAAGCATGATGAACGACGCGCAAGCGCTGACTAGGAGCGGCCTATGGGATCGATGAGCGAGCTGATGATCGAGCAATGGGCCGCTGAACCCGTCGATATCGAAGTCACCTTTCTTTGCCCTCATTGCGGCCATCCTGCAGCAGCGTGGCTGAAGGTTCCGGGGGACGATCACGACTACGCCGAGGAAGTGTCGTGCCTGAATCCCGAAGAGGATCACGAGTGGACCGTTAGGCTCCGCAAGAGGAACGGCATCCGCACGGCCTATCTCGAGGGACAGCCCGGCTTCGATGTCTCCATACACGAACTCGACACATCCGACGACGATTGGGACGAGCCGCTCCCGGAGCCGGGGGCCTATGGCATCTTCCTGGATGCGATGAGGGAATGGAAAGCGAATGTCAGCGCATTAAGCGAACTTGACGGCGGCAGCAGTCGAAATCGCATGCTGTTTGGCACGTTGTATTCCATCATTGAAGCCTACTTCGCTGACGCCATCATCGGATCCGCGCTCGCGGATGTGAAGGTGCAGCGGCAACTGATCAAGCTGGAAGCGCTCGGCTTGCACGACAAGCAGCTCAGTCTCGATACTGTCCTCGACAAGCCCACCATCGTCCGCGACATGCTCCGGGCGACGCTTCAGGGCCTCTCGTTCCACAAGCTGATCCTCGTCAGCCGCATCTCGGAGACGGCATTCGGGAAACCGATCCTGCCGAAGGACAAGGATGACCGCGCACTGGCCGTCAGCTCGGTGCAGAAGCGACATGACTGCGTCCATCGCAATGGATTCAACACCGACGGAAATAAGCATACCGACATCACTCAGGACTACCTGAGAAAGATGGGGTCGATCTTCGAGGAGATGGCGCAGTCTTTGGAGAACGCGATGCGGGACGCCCAAGCAAAGCGGTTTTTTGAGGACCTCGGGCCGGATAAAGAAAGCTAATCGCTGTAGTGACGCAAACGCTGACAAATTGTGCGAGACTGATTGGATGGAAGTCGAAATGAGCGCTAAAGAGTTCCTGGAGGCGCTAGACGCCTTCCGTGAACGGCATGGCTATAGCTACGAGAGCGCCTTCCGCCTTCAGAGGCTATTTCTGGAAGATCTTGGAACCGTCAGCCACACCGAGTTCCTTCGAAAACTAGATCAGAACGCAGCCTGGAGATCGGTCTACCTTCAGAGCATCATGACATCGCCAGAAGTTCGGTCGTGGGGCCTAGAAGGCAAATCTTTGCAGGAGATTACTGAAGAACTTGCGTTCCCGGCGCGATTTGAAGACACGTTAATGTGGGCTCTTTTCAACGCACTACAATCCGGGGCATCGGCCTTTGCTCAGATGGAGCTCCCCGCCTATCAGGAAGAAAGCACGCTCAACGGATCATTGTTCGGGCAGCTACGCGGCATGTCAATATCGTGGGCGCGCGATATCAAGCCAATTCTGGGTGGAAAGGCAGGTTCAGCCCATTTCTCGAAGATTGACCTTCAGGTGAAGAAGAGAGAACAGGCCACGGGCGGCGACACAGCCGTCTTCATTGAAAGCCAGAATGTCAACGGCGACCTCGCGACAATACCGCTTATACTGCAGGCCAAACGCTTCGCGCGCGAAGATGCTAAAATATCGCAGCGGAATGGCGAAATATACCAGTTTCACACGTTGAGAGACTATTGGCTGCCGACTGCATACATCTTCTTCCACAACAGCAAGACCCGGCGTATCGAGAGGCCATTGCCTCCGCTCGTGAAGAATGTGCACGACATTGCTTACTCCGATACACCAGAGAAAACCTCTGCTCTCACCGACAGCCTTCCGTTGGCAAACTATATACTGCGACTGGTCACAACGGCGCCCAGCAGCCATCGTTTTGTATCCCCCGCCGACGCCGTCGCTGCGATGGCGGCCAATGTGTCTCCAGACGATCTTACGAATGTCATTGTAATCTCTCCGAGCAGCACTGCCGAACTCCGATTCGACGAGGCTTGGAAATCCCATCTCATCGAGAACGGATACATCACTGAGCCCAAGGCTGAGGCAGAGGATGATCCTTCAGATGACTTCGGAATGTGAACTCGCTGACTCCTACGAATCCATCTCGGCGTACGGTCGCGTGTCCTCGACGAGGGAGTCGAATCCTTCCGTCCTGCTCGCGACGGCCCCCTTTTTTCAACATCACATTCTCCCTGTAACTGGGTGCCGTGGTGAGCGCTCCCGTTGCCCAGCGCAAACGCCGGCGAAATCTAACTTGCTGTAGAAGTTGTCGATGACTACTGTTCGACAACTCTGGGGCATTGGGGAATCGAATGACTAATCAGGTCCAACAATCGCAAGCGGCACAGCATGCGGAGATGATTGGCAAGCCACTGTTCGCGATCCTTCTGGTCGTCATATACGGGATCTATCGGATCGTGCAGGAAGGCGTCTGGCCGGCATGGCCTAATGGCACCATCCTGGTTGTCGGCGGCATCGTCTCTGCAGTCTGCATCATCGCCTACATGAAGAGCATCGAGGGCGGCCCCGGAAGAAGCTGGGGCAAGGCCGTCTCTGGCTTTGGCGGTCTGATCCCATATGCCTATTCCCTGTTCGGCGTTCTCATCGGCTACCGGATCCTCAAGTCCTTCTACGACATCACTGAAGTCGTTGCGGCCTCACAATGATGGGTAAAGATAGCCGATGTGCGACATGGGTATCATGGGGTGCTCCTGGCAATGGCTGTCGAATCTTCAAGGAGCGCAGGCCGCCTTCGTGGGGTCTGTCACCGGCTCCTTGTTCGGCATCATCGCGCTCGTCATCGGTGCCCTGTTTAATTTCTGGCTCACACGGCGACGCGATGCGAGGATCCGGTCTGAAGAGTCGAATGCGGTGGCTGCGGCGCTGTTCGGAGAAATCGTGCTGTTCAGGGAGGAGCTTGCTCGAATTGCGAAGCTGGTTGCAAGCTTCGAAGCGAACCATCGCGAATTCGATGCACACTTCCTCGAGCGGATCCATCTACAGGATCCATCGCTCTACAAGGCTCTTGCTGGAAAGGTTGGACTCCTTGATGCCCATGTCTTGCTTGCGATCGTAACGTTTCACAACAATGTCCAAGCAGTGCGAGATTGGCTTCCACAGCTCGTGGAGAATAAAGAACGCAAGTTCAGCTACAGCACGATGACGGTTCTTGAACCTGCAATCGAGGGTATCGAAAACATCTTCCCCACACTCAAGATCCTTGCCGCCAGAATGGGCGTTGCGCCTCCGAAGGAAAAGTTCGACCTCGGCTACGCATATGCAATTCTGGAGACTGAGCGGGATAGATTCGCAAACTGAGGGTCAAGAGCGTCCGATGACGACGCCTGCGCTATAGTCGCGGTGCTCGCGATACATAATTATGCGCCCCGGAAGTGCGGTGGCCTGCCAGCCTGCCGGAAGCACCGAGAGGACGGCGGAAATGACTTCCCGCGTGGTCGCCGGCTTGATTGCAAAAGGCGGCACGATGTTGTCGGTCAGATCGGCGTGAGGCTTGGGCAAGTCCTTTCTCGCCGATCGCCGGAGCTTGATCCCCGGCTCCATGCAACAGGGATAGGTTGTACCAGCCGCGCGTATCGATAAGATGCGTTGTGGGGCTTTTGGGGGCGGTTATGTGGGAACTGATTGTTGAAGCGTTCGACATGAATTCGTACGGAAAGGCGGATCTGCTACCTGCCTCCGTGATACTGATGCTTGGTCTTTTTTGGGCGACTTTTGTTCCTTATCGGGCTTCGTCGGAGTATGGAATCAAGCCGTTTGCATCCATACTACGCGCAGTAGGCGTCTTCTTCGCGATGATGCTCGCACTAGAGCTGAATGACGCCGATTACAGGTTGGTTGCGGCTTGTATTGGCCTTCTCGCTGTCGGCGCCGCAACGTCACCCTGCTTTGTGGTGTCTCCGCCAGTATCGAAAGATGAACAATCGAACGGGATCATCAGGTTCCTCCACAATGCCGGTGAGCGTTTTCTGGACAGCAAATTCGCCGCGTTCATTGCTCTTATCGTAGGATCACTTATCACCCTGACACTCGGGTTCGATGTTGCCATTTGGTGCACGATGGCGCTCGCCGGCATCCTACTACTCGCGAAAATCGGGAAGACTCATGAGGGCTTGAATACCCTTGAATTCCATCGACGTGGGTATTTCAGGTTCATGGCGTTTATATCAACTGGTCTCATGCTGTACGCGATCTTCTCGCTGACTTCTATAGCGAAGAACCTCGCTCACCTGACCCTCGGCGATTTCTGGTCAGTCTTGGTTCTGGTGGCTGGTTTCCTGTTCGGGGCTTTGTTCTAACCACCCCGCTCCACGATCTGAGCATCATACGATGCCCGCACACGCCCGCCTGGACGTGATATCCGAATAGGATCGGCAACTCGAGCGCATAGAGCTGGTCGATCTCTGCGGGGGTGAAACCCTCCCGGAGCTTCTCGTCCACAAACGCCGTGATCGCACGCTCGATGACTGCCAGTCGAGTGCGGACGCCATCACGGATGACGATGTCGTCGCGTGTCTGCGGTATCATGCCGGCCACCGTCACAGGATTCGTGATATAGGTCATGGCCGGCTGCGCAGGAGCCGGATCCGGGACGATGACGGCAGGAGCAGCAGGCTTCTGCTTGCGAGATGCCATTACGCGTCTCAATGGGCTGCGTGCATGACAATCCTCCTTTGTCGTAGGAAGATTGTTTGTGCCCGCGGCGCGTGAAGCAAGTCAGCCTTCGGGTTCGAGTTCCTCGGGCTCGGGAAGCCAGTAGTCGTCAGGGCGCCACTCTTCTTCGTCACTGGTGCGGCGACGCGGCTCAGGTAGGACATCGAGATGGAAGAACTCGGCGTCGAACACCGTCGTGAGCGCGTCCGGGTTATCCTCTTTTTTGCTGCTGTTGAGGTCGATGGGCCCTTTGAGGATTCGGCGCGGTGTGGTCTGCAACAGGGCGTCGCCTTTCTTCCTAATCCGGAGCTTTCGCGGCTTGCGCTTATGGCCATGTCCGAGGTTCGGCATTTTCGCCGCCTTCGGTGCCCACACCGACGGCGACCACGTCTCGTCGATGTACGCGCGATAATCCGTCAGCGCCTGGATGAGGTCCGATCTCAGTCTGACCGACATGTCTCGGAATCGGACGCCATTCTCAATGCTGTTTTCCAGTGCCTGCAGCTCGACGGCGAAGTTTGCATATATACGCCCGTCGATCATCTTGCGAGCGCGCACGATGTTTGATCGAATATTGTAAACGGCCGCTTTCGTTAGATCAGGGCGCCGTCTATCAATGAAAGCGTTGAACTGATTGTATTCGTATTTACGATGCTCCGTCAGCGCCTTGATCAAGGCCGACTGTTCTTTTTTCGGCAGCTTCGAGAACGCAACACCGGTCTTGCTGCTGCTCTTGAGAGCCTTCAATGCCCCGGCTGTGTCGACATACGGATGATCACCGATAAGCGTTCTCGCACGATCCGCGTCAGCCTGAATCCTTTCGAGATCGTCACGGTACAGATGTGGACGCTGCTCTTTAAGGTGTGCGGCAAAGGACTTGTCCAGCTTCGGCATCGCAAAGGTCTTGTTCAACTTCGTCGAGGCGATGCCGTGATGCCGCTCGAAGATGACCTTCCCGATTCGCTGGACCATCGGAGCCGGCACCGCGTTTGCGACCATCAGGTTGATGGTCTTGTCCGGCCACCCCTCGCGAGCATAAGCATAGGCTTTTCGCTGGAAATTGTACTTGCTTGGGAATCCTTGAATCCGAGCGACCTGCTCGGGTGTCAGGATGTGAGCGTTCTTTAGCTTTCCTTCGTCCTTCGGATGAGCGATGTATCCGTCGCCGGGATGTTCGTGGGTGTTGCGAGCGATAGTCGCGCATGGTTCGTCGATACTCAGTATTCCGCGTCCGTTCGGTTCGCCCGACTTGCCCATCCAGGGACGCGCGAAAAAGCAACCTTTCTCGAGCAACGAACGGTCGTCCGGGAATTTCTCTGGGTCCAGCATGTCCCGGATCGTCATCGGTTTCGGCGTCGCGGCCTCCATGAGGTCATTGAAAAGAAAACCGTCGATCTCATCGAGTCTGCCGATGCAGATATGCCGTTTTCTGCGCTGCGGCACACCATAATCTTGCGCATCCAGTTGAATTTCCGTGAGGCCGTACCCGTGTCTCTTCCACAGGCTCCGCGCCCATTTGTACTCGGACGACTTAGCGGCCTCCGGGACGTTCTCGAAGATGAACCATTCGACGCGCTGCAAGCAGATTATCTGTGCGAAATGCTGAGTGAGCCTAGCGCGATCTGTCTTCTGACGCTTTCCCGCTCTCGAGAAGTCCTGGCATGGTGGCCCGCCAGCGATGAGATCCGGGCGTTCTTTCATCGCAAAACAGGCGGTCGCGATGTCCTTTAGGTCCATCCGCACGGCGTCTTTACCCGCGTGCATCAGGACGCTGTGCTGAGCCTTTTCCTTCTCGAAGGACAGCAGATGCTCCAACCCGGCAGCTTCCAAACCCAATCCCATGCCGCCGGCCCCGGCAAAGAGCTCTACGAAATACATGTCCCACCTCGGTCACGGATGTTTCCCTGATCTGATAGCGTGGGACCATTGAGCCGAAGTAAACGTCGCTGGCGAGATCAACCGCCGTTGAGCGTCTTCAGAGAACGGGGGATCTCGGCTCCATACATTTTTGGCAGATCGGCTACCGGAATGGCCTCGCTGCGGCGTGGGTCTTCCAGTTCCTCAATTAGGAACTACATCAATGCCAACGAAGACCTGTCCGCGGCGCAATACGACCTGAACCGGATGTCGAGAAACCTTCTATTCCTTCGGTAGGTTAGCGCCAGTGTCGAAGAAATTGAGTCCATACAGCACGAGATGACGGAGCAGGCGCGGGTCTTCGTCAGTGGCGGCCGTGCGCAGGGAAATGGGCGTGGCCGAGTCCTTTGTGGACGGAGATGGTGCAGGTGTTCCGGGAGGGCAGGGATGATGCGGACGGGGCAACGACCGGCGCCCGTTGACGATTTTCAGCTTCTGACTGTAACCGATCGTTCCGCAGCTCCCATGGTCAATACAGAAGGACTCGACTATTGGTTCCATGTCGACGAAATCTCAACCAATTCGAGGGACTATCCCGCAGATCGCATCGCGGGACGAGGGGGAATCTTGCTTACAAGGAACCATGCGCAGGAGGGGCTAAGCCGCGCCTACGTTCAAGCGCTGTCCTCGGCCGCCCGTATATGGTCAAGCATGAAGGACGAGTTCGACTATGGATTCGACGGTCAGTTCGATCTTATTGGGAGGGTGGAAATCGACCCCGCCTCTGGCAAACAGAACCTTGTAAAGGCGGGTTATACGGTCGACTTTCAGCTCAAATGCTCGAAGGATTGGAAGATCGTAGGCGATCACGTCCTCTGGAGCATGAAGTCCAAGGCTTACAACAAGCTTGCAGGCCGTGGTCGCGGAGCCGTCCCCGCAATTCTTATACTGATGTGTCTTCCTGAGGACGAGAATGGCTGGATGGATTTCTCCGAGGACGCGCTGGTTCTGAGGAAGTGTTGCTACTATACGACCGTGACCGGGCCTATGCTGGAGAACGAGAACAGTACGCACCAAGTACGCTTCCCACGCAGCAATCTGCTGAACGTGGCAAGCTTGACTTCGATCCTAGACAGAAATCGGGAGCGGATGGATGCCGCCTTCTCGGCGTTCGGTGAGTAGCGCGCTATGGATGTCACGAAGCAAGCGATCATCCGCTACCTGGTGCGGCGCGGTTGGAAGCAGCAAAGTAGCAGGGACGGCAGACTGATCCGATTGGTGCTTGCCGATGAGGTCGACAGGCCTCCGGTGAACATCTTCTTCTCGGCTGACAGCGTCGGGGCAGATGCTGATGGAGCAGAGATAGCGGCCGCAGCCGAAACCATCCAGCAGATTTATGGCCTCTCGGAGACCGCACTTCGCGCCAACCTCGTATCGCTGACATTCGACAAGATACTTGCCACCGTGCCAGACGACTATCTGAGACATGAGTCGATCGAACTCCGGGCCGCTCGCTCCTACTTGAACGGTATGAAGGGCATCATCGCGGCCTCCGCCACTACCGTTCTGACGGGAGAGCGCTCGTTCCGCCGAACCGTGAAGGAAGCAAAAGACTACGCCGACGGATGTCGGTTCGCTCACACTTTCAAAGGAAGCTTCGGCCTCGCGATCGAGTCCCCTGTCGGCTTGAACAATCAGACAATCATGCCCTTCGCGGAGCCGGAGCTTCCTTTGGGACGTAAGATCGTGCGGAGAATTGCAATCGGTCTGCAGTCTTTGAAGGATTCCTATTCCCAGGATGATCTCGGTCCAATCTTAGCGACTCCGGAGGGCCTCAACGCGAACATGTGCAACGAGATGGTTGGAATCATCGAGGGAACAGGCATTTCTCGCATCGACCTGTCGTTCGTCCTTTCGCCCGAGTGGGAGCCCGACGTCCCGGCGCCGCAGCCGTTCAAGATCGAGAGCCGGTACCGCGACATTCTGAAGGACGCCGCCGCGCGCCTGACAAAAGCTGACGACGATGCCGACGTCTCAATCTTTGGCCGGATCGTCAACCTGCACAACGTCGGCGACCCGTCCGATCTAGTGAGCGATGACGCTGACCGGATCATCCAGGTCAACTGGGATAGTCCGGAACACGGGCTGATAAAGGTGTCCGTAAGTCTCGACCCTGCGAGCTATCTGGCCGCAGTTGAGGCTCACAAGCAGGGGAGCCTCATATCGATCCAGGGTCGGCTGCAACGCAAGGGACGATCATGGGCGCTGCTGGGGGCGAAGGACATACGGACCATGTCGGTCTGATGCTCGCGCAATGGTCCTTCCAGTTGTCTTCGTTTAGAACTGAAACGGAGACGGGAGAATCACGATGGACGAATTCCAGCAGAAGCAGGCGGACTACCACAAGCAACTCGATGGTATCTGGAGGGCAGCCATCCGGAGAGCTTTCGGCGACGATATTCCTCGGTCACGGAGCTGGTCCGATCCCTACGAACTTGCTGATATCCTGCGCCATTTCATGGAAGCGAATTATTCTTACCTCACCCCGAACGGGCATCTCCCGTTAACGGGCGTCCAAGTGCACGAAGATGGCAGAAGGCTGCTCTTCGATCTGAGTGAGACCGGCCAGCTCGAGATGCTCCCCGGCCGGGGGACTTTCGAATACATCGAGAAGTCCCCCATCGAATCCTTCTTCCTACTGGATTTGAAGAGGATGTCTCCGAGCGGAGTCTACGAGGAGGTAGGGCACAACGAAGAGATCCTCCGCGTCGATGGGGAGGACTACGACTATGCCATTGCCGAGCATGGCGTATGGGAATTTGACGAGGACGGAAACGAGGTTCCGGTTCCTGATCACGCGAAGACCGTGCTGCGGCAACTGTCGGGGAAATTCCTGATAGTCTCCAAAGGCAGCATGTGGAACCAATCGGACAAGACGTGGGCGGGCGTGCACGCCACAATGTCAGCAGCGGAAATTCGGGCGGACATCGAGCGCGCTCTTGCTGAAGAGTAGACGGCGAAATCCAAGCTATGCCTGAAACATTTGCCGGGAATCCGAAGCATGAAGCATGACTTGCGCGACGTGCACCGTATCCCCCCAAATGGGTGTACGACACCTACGCGGCTTCCGATGGTCAAAAGCCGTATTTCGCGCGGCGGATCGTGAAAGCTTTCTGACCGCCTTCCAGTAGGTTCTTCACAAGATCCTTGACCTTCGCTACCTCGATCGATCCACACAACTCTTCCGCGTGACGGTTCGTTCGACTCCGCCGTCAATAACCGATTGGAGACCGATAATCTGTTCGGCGTCGCCGAGAACCGGTATTTTGGCGTTATGGCTCGAGAAAATGAACCGTCGCCGACGTTTCTCCAATCTCATGGCTGGCACGCTGCTGTCGGCGATGAAGCGGTTGTCCTAGGTCGCCTTCGGGCTGACCGACGAAGAGCTGCGCATCGGATTGGAGCAGAAGGAGTAGCAGGACAGCGGTGGCCTTTGGGCAGTCGACAGTTCCTCGAGCTGTTTCCACGTCTGGAATCCTTCCGGCCCGACGTTCAACTCGACGGCCGCTTCTGCCGGAAGCTCGCTTTAATGGGTAACATTTCAGGGGGATTTCCCCCTGCCGCATTGTGGCGCTTGTTAACGCTCCCTTGACCATATTCACGCACGGAGTTTCCGCCCCTGGCTCATGACGATGCCCCTGTTCTCCAGTTCAATTCCAGCGGCATTTCATGACGACCATTAACACGAACACTTCAGCTATCGCAGCGCTTCAGACTTTGCGGATCATTTCCGGGACACTGGAAAGAACGCAGGCTGAGGTTTCTTCCGGGCTCAGAGTGGCAACGGCATCGGATAATGCCGCCTATTGGTCCATTTCGACCATGATGCGGTCGGATGCCCGTTCCATGTCAGCGGCCCAGGATGCGATGGCTTTCGGAGCCGCGAAGATCGACACCACCTATGCCGGCATCGAGGCCACCATCGAAGTGGTCGACGCATTCAAGTCCCGGATCGTCGCCGCTATGGAATCCGGAGTTGACAGGACGAAGATCCAGGGCGAACTGGAACAGCTCAAGCAGCAGGCGGTCTCGATCGCAACGTCGGTGAGCTTCAGTGGCCAGAACTGGTTGAACACGGACATTGCTGACATCTACGACCAGTCCAGCAGCCGCACCTCCCTCACGACAGGATTCGTCCGCCAGGGATCATCGGTCAGGGTCACCACTACGGATGTCGGTCTTGCCGGATTGTCTCTGTTCAACACTACGGGCGGCGGCCTTCTGGAGAAGGACGACCGCAGCCCAGGCACGATCGGTGGTCTGCGCAATACAGACACCTTCACCTATGGCGGCGGAGCCATCCAGAGCTTCACGTTCGATGGCCCGCTCGTCTTCACCGACGACTCGACCGCGATCACCTTCCAGATGGTTCTCGATGCCGACGATCCGTCGAACACGACCTCTCCTGGCGGCGGGACTACCGTGAGCGTGACGCTGAACCGGACCCTCATGGATCAGGTCTACCCGACCCTGAACGGAATGATCTCCTCGCGCGACCAGTTTGCATGGCTCGTGCGCCAGGCGATCATTCCGCTGGGAGCGCAGTTTGCCAGCCAGAGCGGGACGACCGACGGATACGCGCTCCTGTCCCTCGAGACCTCCGGGCTAACGGGATCGTCCATCCAAGTGCTCAATGTCTCCTCGACGCTGGCTGACGGAAAGACCGGCGGCCTTGCGGCGACCGGAACGGACTATGGCTCGCGCCCGGCGGTCGTCAGCTACTGGGACGGACCATTCAACGTCCATAGCACCGCGCAGATCTATGTCCCCATCAGGATCAACGGCACCATAACGACTCTCGAGATCACCCGCGACACAGTAGATCAGGCGCTGGGGACGACGACGGGTGACGTGACCTCGGCCGACGACCTCGCGACAGTCCTCAATGCCGCGATGCAGGCGCAGAATGTCGGCGTGACGGCGACGAATGCAGGAGGCTACATCCTCTACGAAGCGGACGAGATCATTAACAAGGCGTCGGGAAGCAAGACCTCCATCGGCATCGGCCGTGCCTATGACGGATACGGAGACCTCGCGGACTTCGATCTTCTCGATATCGACATCACCTCCGACACCGCCGATCTGGATCGCTATCTGGACGGCGTCGAGTCCATGCTCGGCAAACTGACGAATGCCGGATCGATGCTGGGCTCCCTCAAGCGGAGGAATGACATGCAATCGGAATTCCTCGACACGCTGATGGATTCAATCGACCGAGGCGTATCCCGTCTGATCGATGCCGACATGGAGGAGGCTTCGGCGCGCATGAATGCTCTGCAGACACAACAGCAACTCGCCATCCACAGCCTTCAGATCGCGAATTCGCAACCCCAAGCTCTTCTCAGCCTGTTCCAATGATCCCACCCGGCGCGCTGATCATTGATCGGGGAGGGCGTCCGTCCTCTCGTCGTTTGCACGGCGGCTGACCTGAGTGGCAACTAGCTTCGCCACCAGATGGACCAGGTTCCTCGCCTCAAATCGGTTCTTCAGCCTGTCAATCCGGTGTTCGATCGTCCTTGGCGACAGGTGCAGAAGCTCGGCGATTTCTTTCGTGGCCTGCCCCTCGATAAGAAGCTGGATGATATTATCGTCCGTGATGTCGGTCTTCGCCTCCTGCATCGGAGAAATGAAGAAACGCCCTTCGACCAGGCTGACGCACCAACGGGGTTTCGCGTCGCATTTCTGCGGCAGGATCAGGCGCTCGTAGCCGATCCGGACACCGAGAAGCTTCGTTCTCACCAGGTCAATCGCGGGGCGCTTCGCCTCCAAGGCCCGCGAGTAGGCGGCAATGATCGCATCATCGATAAAGCGTCGGTCGAGGTCACGCAGCGCGGCATCGGGAAACTGCTGCTTCATCCGATCCAGTTGAGGGCTTCTGAATCCGAAGTCTCTCACCCGGCGAAATCGCCAGTCGTAAGGATCGTCGGCTGCCGTCGTGACGACGGAGAGTGCCATTTTGATATTCAGCCGTCCTATCACCGTCGAATAGAGGTTTTCCGGGGAGATTGTCGCGTCGGACTGCAACCACGCATCGATAAGTTCTTGGGAAATCGTGTTGAATGCACTCATGTCTCTATGTCGATGTCTGAAAAGAATGCCCTGAAAATTGTTAGTTGATGCCGTCTGGAACCCCACCGTAAACCTTCGCGATGGCGCGCTTCAAGGTTCGTGGATGGACACGGAGCCGGGAGGCCACCTGCTCCCATGGCTCGCCGCCGCCGATATCCTTGGATGCCGCGATGCATTGTTCGTCGGTCAAGGATCGCTTCCGGCCATGCCGCTGCCCCCGCGCCCGTGCTGCCGCGATGCCCGCGACTGTCCGCTCCCGAATGATCGACCGCTCGAATTCCGCCATCGCCGCCAGAACATGAAAGACCATCCGGCCACCGGCGGACTCCGTGTCGATGTTTTCCGTTACCGAACGGAACCCGATCTGCCTCTTCTGGAGTCTGGTGATGATCTGGACCAGATGGCCGACAGAGCGCCCAAGGCGATCCAGCCGCCAGACCACCAGCACATCTCCCTTGCGCAGCGCTCTCAGGACACCAGTAAGGCCGCACCGCTTGCTCTCGCTCCCGGAAACGCCGTGATCCTCAAATATCCGCTCGCAACCCGCCGCCAGGAGCGCGTCCTTCTGCAAACCGAGATGCTGATCGGTTGTTGAAACCCGCGCATATCCAATCCTTGCCATCCACGAATCCTTCACTGCGATTCGCATTTCCGGATATTTACTTGACAGAAAGGAAGGTTTTCGCAGGGCAAACATTCGGAAACGCGGCGATTTCATTCTCGTAACGATGGCAAGGGGTTAAGCAAGCAACAAACTCGCGGCATTCGCCGTGACAAAAACCTTGGTTTCTATCTCCACGAACTGCGCCGGATTTACAGGCGGGACGCGCAAACGGATAGGGTAATACTACCCTCCGAATTTTCCCCGCGTTTAAGCGCCCGATGGAATCCTTCCAAGCAAACGACGAGTCCCGTCATGGCCGAATGCCCTGCGAATAGGAGAATGGGAAACCCGATGAAATCCCGACCACCGGCCTTTGCGGCCATTGCCGTGTTAGCCGCCACATCGGCCGCAATGCTCTCGCCGACAGCGGCATCGGCCGAAATGTTCGATCACAACGGTTCGCTCATGATCGTGAACTACGATCACAACGACATCCGCTACGACACGCCGAGCGATCGCGCGGGACAGGTGGTTCGCCCCGGTGATCCTGCGTTCACCGGCCATATCCAGCGCCGGGGGGAAATCGAGGGAACGGCCTATGTATACAAGAAGGGCTGCAACGTCGTCTTCTACAAGGTTTCTGGTCGATACGACCCAGCCATTCCGGGCTACGTCATGACGGGTGCCGCCCCCATTCGCGAGAAGAAAGGATGTGGTGTTGCCGGCTACACGATGAAGTCGCCGAACGCCAGGCTGGTCTACGTGGACATTGCGGAGAAGGAAAAGCGGGAGCAGGACGATTACGCCAGGTCGGTCTACGATACCGAGTCCGATCCGAACTGGATGAAGGGTTTCAAGGACCCGACCGGAAAGAAGTAGCGGCAAGAACGGATTGAAAATCGAAACCTGGCTCGCAGGGCAGCGACGGAGATCAGCCGCCGCCAGCCTGGAACCACCCCAGGTCATTGGGCATCGGACATCCTGTCGCGATAGTCCTCGCACCATGCGCGCGATCTGTATCCAATCAATCTGCTCAGGGTCGAGGCATCGAAATAGTCCGGACACACGGAACGAAAGCTTGCCTTCCTGGCCGCTTCCTCTATGCGCGCCGTGCGGGCTTCGTTCTGCTGTAGACGGGCCACGTTGACCGACCATGAGGACCAGACCATCGGTACCGTCGTCGTCGCGATCGTGTATACCGCCATGACCAACGTAACCAGTAGCGGCAGTACAATCACGCTCACCAATGCGATGACGAGCCAGTGCCTACCCGCGCTGTTTTCAGACATGATTTTCATCGCACGTCACACTGTCTTGAGTTGGCGGCCGCCGAATTTTGCTCCAACCCTCGATCGCTCCAGTTCTTTGTGAAGGGCGATGGAATCCTTTCGGACACGGCCCGGCCCATCCAGATGGTTCAGAACAAGAAAGGCTATGGGCGGAATCAGAGCGAGCCAGAATACGTTCCCAATGCCGATTGTAGCACTGGCTGGCAGAACGAACATGAATAGGCCTAGGATATAGGCACCAGGAACCGCCTTCATCATCATCAGAACGTGAGCGATCCTGTTCACTGTCTGATACAGCGTGAAGCAGTTGAGTCCGCGAGTATCGCTTTCGCTCGCGATGAGGTGAAAGACGGACTTTTTCCATGATCGGATTCGTCGGAAATAGAGCGTGCAGGAATTACCGACCTCAATTTCGGGTTCGATCTTTTCGTTGGTCGTGACGCGCTCGAACTTGAGCAGTTCGCCCTTCTCGTCCTCGATGATCAGATAGGCGTAATGCCAGATGTCATCGATGTTGTCCGCCCCATTGCGGCCCATGAAGGTTCTTCCATTGTACTCCTGGATCGTGCCGGTGATCTTGATGATGTTTGGATTGCTCTGGATGGACATTTTTTAACCCCGTGCTTCGGGGACGACGCTGCCATTCTTCGATTAAGAACAACGATAGTGTCAGAGGGGGAAACTACCCTCAATTGCATCCAGCAATCTGCATACAGGTTTGCAATTTCATAAGCTCTTTCCGTCCACGTGCCGTCATGTATACGACGGTTTCCAGGGCAGCACGCCACAGTCTATGATCGACGCCGCCTCCGGAGACACGGTTCTCCACCGGCCATTTCCCCAGCGCTTCCAGGTACGCGAGGCGTGGCGCAAGTGTGTGGATTTCAGCGGATTGTTTGACCATGTCGGTCTCCTCAAGAAGTCGATGTTCCGCCGGAATGCCTGAAAAGATTCAATCGCCAGCGCGTTGCGAGTATTGAATCGGATGTCCGCGATTTGTTTCGACTTATAGCAAGTCGCCCTGCGCGACGCGTGAAGCCTGGCGCCTATATCTGGCGGCCATCTTCAGGACTTCAGCGCAGGTGCTTTCGTCCTGCAGAACGGAACGTACACTGAGCTGCGCCAAGGCATGCCCTTTCGCAGAATCAGAGCGAGAGAAACCGACGCCATTCTGTGCCTTCGCATAGTCCGCGTCCTCGGCGGCGACCGTGGCCAACACGATCAAGGCCTCTTTTACTCTCGGCCCACGAGGGTCGGCAGCAGGTTTCGGCGGGGGGAGGAAACGCCTCATGTCGCACCTCCGTCCTCACTACCAGGAACTCGAGAATCCCGTTTTTTAAAGTGGAAGTAATGGGGGGAGGAACGACCCGGTGCCGGCCGCGTAGCGATGTCTTTCAGCGAATCCAGATCCGAACGGAACTGAAGACGACCACGGGTCTTCTTGCCGGCTTCGACAGGATCAAAGCCTCGATCCACGAGGATTGTCTTCGCGAGATCAACAAGGGCATCGAAAGCGGCATCGCCGTTGGGCTTCCCCCGGGAACGATCGAATGAGACGGCGACCGCTGCAGCAACGGCAACGTCCACGTGCGATGCCTCCGGAGCACCGCGCGCCCTGAGCTTCCCACGGTAGCGTGCCTGCTCCTCGGCATGCGCCTCGCCAGCTTGCGTCTTCGGTCTCGGCATCGTCTCCTCCTGTCCTCACTACGTGAAGCTTACACATCCTCACTACGTGAGGAACAAGCACAGGATCGCTGTCGGCGGCGCATCTCACAAAACCTTGAAAATAAAAGTTTGTTGACGCTGAACATAGGGTGATCCCGGCGTCAACTTTCTTGCTCGTCTCGCCCGCCGGCTGCTGCTTGCGATGCGCCCGGCCGTCTCAAACCATCGAGTCGAGGGTCCATCAAGAGACCCCGATCGATGACTTACAGACTACCCGGGACAGAAAGAATGCACTCAACCGAATACACCCCCGAAGATTTCCCTCGAGACCGTGCGCTGCCGTTCTTCGCGGAGGCAAGCTATGCCGAGCTGGCGGATGTCCTGCCGATGCCCAAGTGCGCGACCAGACGCCAGGAGAAAGTCATGGCGGGCATCGTGGCCGGGATGGCGCATCACGTCCGCATGCGTCCGGCTGATCAGTTCATCTCCTACAGCCGCGACCATTCGGTCTACCCGGGGCAGCAGGTCTACTACGGCGAGGACTGGGGATATGGCCCCGTCATCGGATCGATCGACTCTCTGGCCGACAACGGCTGGTTCTCGATCCATGACCGCAAGAAGCAGATGTCCGTCGCCCAGGGCCAGCAGTCGCGCTTCATCCCGAACCCCGAGAAATTCCAGGGCATCGCACTGCCGAAGACCAAGAGGTCCGTCGGAGAACTCATCCGGCTGCGCGACCGCAAGGAGCGCGTCCTGATTCCGTACAAGGAGACCGAAGCCGTCGACCGGATGCGGAAGTTCGTCTCGAAGATCAACGGTCATCTGCAGGCAGCCGACATCAAGTTTACTGGCGGCGTTCGTCGTGACGGATCGGTCGTCTACTTCGAGAGCATCGACGAGCAGGACGGCCGACTGAAGACCTCTGCCGTCGACCTCGAGGACATGTTCCTATACCGCGTCTTCAGCGACGTGTGGAGCCTTGGCGGCCGCTTCTATGGAGGCGCTTGGCAGAACATTCCCAAGAGCGAACGCAAGCACTTCGTGCTCGACGGCGAGAACGTCGTCGAGCACGACTACAAGAACAACCACCCGAGCATTCTCTACATCGCGGAGGGCAAGCCCCTCGATCTCGAGTCCGGCTACGACGCGTATGACATCGCCGGCTTCCGTGACCAGCGTCTGGCATGCAAGCGCGCGCTCAACATCATGCTCAACGCCCGGGACTACAAGAAAGCCGTCGGAGCGGTCAGGAAACACGTGGCATCCCAGACCTACGAAGAAGCCAAGGAACTCATCGAGGCTGTGAGGATCAAGCATGCCGACATCAGCCACTACTTCTTCAGCGACGTTGGCCTGAAGCTACAGCGCATGGATGCGGACATGTGCCAGCAGGTTCTGAACGAGATGACCGTCAAGCGCGGTGAGACTATCATGCCGATCCACGACTCGTTCATTGTCCGTGCTTCGGCTGCCGACGAGCTTGTCCGTGTCATGGCCGACGTGTTCACGAAATGCACGGCAAACATCCGGAATAGCTCTTTCGTTTCAAAGACTTCCGGTCGTGCCATCTTAAATACGGGAGCTTCCCGACGAGGGTGTGGCCCGTTGGTGTGTGGTGCCCCTGCCTCAGATTCAGAATCAGAATCCAACCGGAATCGTAGAGAGAATCAGAATCGGAATCGTAAGACCGCAGGCACGAGGAAAACCGACGGGAAGACGAATAGCAGGACCAACACCGGAGGATCGATGAGACGGTTCAGCAGGATCAAGACGAAGACAGTTGAGACGGCAGTCACGGATACGGCACAGCCCATCTTCATCGCTCCCTCGGTGGTCGAACAGCAGAAACGTCCAGAGAAGCCCGTGAAGTGCATCCGAAACTCTTACACGAGTGTCGGATACGGCAAATGTTCCTGAACGCACCATAGACCCCGTTTCCGACGATTGCAGGCGGGGCACGGAAACGAAGGCTAGGTCGAAGGCAATGTGGCAGCCGAGGAAGACAACGGTTCTTGATCTGATCCGGGAAGAGGAACGGAGACGGGACGCAAGACAGAACGGCAAGCTGAAGAAAGGACGGGAGTGAGACCATGACCGAGTACGTGCGCTACAGGGATTTCATCACATACCTCGAGATGACCGCTGCGGAGGACGACACGATGCGAGTCCTCGAGAACCGCTGCCTCGCCGAGACGTGCGGCACATGGCTGTCACTCGTTCCAGGTCTGGACGGCGGAGTGGCGTTCGTGCGCTCTAGGAAGAACGGCAATGCACCGCTCGATGCGGGCGTCATGGTGAAGATCGATCCGACGGTCATGATCACCGCGCTGGCAGCGGCCCTTGCCAAGCCCGAGATGATGGCGCTTGCGCGCTCCATCCTCACGCCCGGTCAGTTCAATCTGTGCGATGTCGGTCTGTTCTCCGACGGGTTGAAGGACTTGCCGATGAATCCTTTCCAGGACGACACGGTTGAAGGCTCCCGTCCTACACCGACCAAGAAGCCCCCGTCTCTCGACATCGGGTTGTGGCGCAGGATCCCCCATGCTCAGCGCCGTGACTTCATCGTGGCGATGGCCGCGGGCCTGCGACGAGGCCTTCATCCCGACGACACGGTCTCGAGCATTCTCAGCAAGTCGAGATAGAACCTCAGTCCGATCGCACTAAATTTACCTAGACGCCATCCGGGTAAAACTTAGGGCTCACAACTCATCCGGGTCCGTGCTATGAGACTTCCGACGAAGGAACCAACATCGTGATTGCAGGACTCCGAATAGCCATAGCCGCCTGATCCGCCCCGAGCGGAGCCGCACGCTTATGTCTATTTCCGGAGTCTTCTCATGTCCTTCTGCCGCAAGCTATATACCGCTGACCTTCATCTCGGCCATCACGGCATTCTCCACCACTGCGCAGCCACGCGCCCCTTCGACACCGTTGAAAACATGGATCGCGCCATCGTCGCGAACATCAACGAGCGCGTCGAGCCGCTCGACATCCTCCACATCATCGGGGACTTCGCGATCTCGTCTGATCCTGCCTACGTGCGCCATCTTTTCCACGAGATCCGCGGCCGCAAGGTTTTGGTCTGGGGCAACCATGACTTGGATAAGAAGGGCCGTATCATGAAGACGATCCGAGATCTACCGTGGGATATCCCGCCGACGGCTGCGCTGGAGACGCACGACGACGGCGCCAGGATCTACCTGCACCATTACGGCTGCCGCACGTGGCCGGCAGCGCATCATGGCTCGTACCACTTCTACGGTCACAGTCACGGCAATCTGCCGTCGATGGGGCGAAGCCGCGACGTCGGAATCGATTGTCCGGATACGCACTTCGCACCGATGACGTTCTGCGAAATCAAGGAGACGCTCGATGTCTGAACCCTTCCCGCTGCATCCCGATCGCGCTTGGTACGATTTCATGGTCGCACGCTACGGCGATGCCGTGCCGCCATTCGAGCACCTGCAGTTTCGCCGCGGACTGCACACCATCGTCGGAGACCTGTTTCACGACCTCGATATCGCCGACCGTTTCCACGCGTACAGCGTCCACGGCATCAATACGCTCGCTCCAGGAGTCGTCGTCATCGACGCTCGGTTCTCCTCGGCCGCGACGAGAGCAGACAAGCACATGTGCAACCGCATCCTCGAGCGGATCCAAGAGCGCCTGTGTGAAGCATGCGAGCACTGCGGCCGCGAAGCCAGCGTTCTTGTCGACAAAGGGGACGACCCGATCCGCTTGCTGTGCCGCGAGTGCTACGAATCCTGGAGGGACGATGACTGACGCTGAATACGAATTCCTCGTTGCATCGCACGGCGATGCCGTTCCGGAACGTCATCTGATTCGCTTGCACGACTGCCAGCTCCCCGCGCTCGACAGCTTGCTCCGAGTGATGCGGGAGATGGGGCTCGACAAGGAGGTGCGCGTGGTCGGTATCTTCGCGACGGCAGCAGGGCGGACGAAGATCGACATCGAATTCACGGATGCCGTCGATCCGAGATCGCCTACCGCACTGTGTCACGAAATCTCGTTCTGGCGTTTCGAGCAGCGCTTTCTTGAAATCTTCGAAGAGGAACTCGCTGATGACCGATCCCATTCGTCCTGATCTCTACGCCGCTCTCGTGGCGAAACATGGCGACCGCATCCCTCCGCAGTCCGAGGTCTTTCTCCGTCGCGGCTGGGTACCGCTCGTCGACCGTCTCCTGACCGACATCGCAATCGAGTATCCGGACGCGCGCATCGTCGGCCTCTGCGGCTGCGGCTGGCTGCATATCGACACTTCGCTGCCGGCCGACGGCCGCGACTGGAGTCGCCATGTTGCTCTGGATCGTTGGCTCCAGCGCTACATCACCGAGAGCTTACATACCTGCGAGTGCTGCGGATCCGGGAATGGCCGAGACTGCGGCGAACGGCGCGTGGTGATGTGCGATGAATGCGAGAAGGAGACCTGCAATGCCGATGGATGATTTCCCCCGGATCAAGAGCGACGACCTCGTCGCCGACTTCCCGGGTGTTTTCGACTCCGCCCGGTATGTCGACGTCGGAATCGGGTGGTTGCCGCTCGTCCGCGATTTCGTCCGAGAGGCGCTGCCGCACGATCCGCAGCTCGTCGTCCACGAACTGAAGGAAAAATTCGGCTCTCTGAGGATCTGGTGCGACACCGAGGTCCTGCCCTCGCGCCTCGCGAAGGCGAAGGCCGAATTCAAGAGCAGCCTGACGTGTGAAGTCTGCGGCTCCGAAGGATTCGTCCGTCGGCCGCCTGCCGACCGCTTTGCCTGGTGGCGCTGCCTCTGTGACGAGCACGCCAGCGAAGACCAGAGGTCGTGGCCGCGACGGGATGTCGGACGGATGACAGGGATGATGCAGACACGCGATGGACAGTGGTACCGCTACGACCGCGACGCCGACAAGATGGTGCCGAGTGAGCCTCCGGAGGGCTGGAGCCGATGACGACGTTTGACGAGCTGCGCGCGAAATACCCGCGTCTCCTGCGGCCGGGATTTATGTTTGAGTGTCATGAAGGATGGATCGGAATCCTCGATCGCTATTTCGCGGTGATCGACCGCGAGATGCCGCCAACGGCGACTTACGAAATCCGGCAGATCAAAGAGAAACTCGGCACGCTGCGCATCTATGACAGCAGCTACGGCGAGACGCTCTCGTCGGTGCGTGCGGTCACGGATGCTCATCGCCTCGCCGAAGCTCGCAGCTATTACACGTGCGAGTACTGCGGCCGACCCGGCGTTTGGAGCAACCGTCGCGGTTATCTGACGACAGTCTGCGAAGACCATGCCGTTCGCGACGGCTATCGCGCGGAGCCGTGCGAGGCGGAGCCCACCACATACCGCGATGAGCGCGGCGTGTGGTGGGTCTACGATCCCGACAGCGACGCACTCATCGAAACGGAGGCGCCTGAATGGTCGCGATGACAGCACAGTCACTTCGCCGTCGCCGGCCTCTCGGCATTCGTCCGCGCGTCAGCGTCGAAGGAATGGATCGCGAATCCTTGATTTGCGAGGCGATCCTTCGCGACGAGGACACCGAGCGCGCGCTGTCCACCAACTGGGAACCGGACGACGAAACCTGTCGCCGTGTGGGCTGGTGGCTGGTCAAGCACACGGGCACTCTGTTCCATGTCGGCCGTCGATTGCTCGAACTCACGTCTCCGGGCGGCGCGCTGCTGCCGCCGCCGGAATACCGCATGTGTCGTGACACGGAGCCGACGGACGAAGAGCAGTGGTCGGCGCCGATGTTGCAGCCCTGGTCGCTGATCTTGTTCCAGAGCGGATCGCTGCCAGCGGTGTGGAGGTTGGGTGGGACCGTCTATCATCGTGACCACGACTGCGTCTGGGTGTGGACGCGGCTGCTGTATCTGCATCGTGAAAAGCAGATGGCACGGACGGATGAGGGGTGGATCAAATTGGGGAAGAGGATGAGCGCATGACGATTGATGACACACGGCGGCAGTGGCTGCGCAGCGCTTATATGGATCGTATCACCGAGGCCGCGATGCACTACGCGGCGACGAGATCGTACTTTATCGGCTCGGATTTTCTTGAGTTCATCGCTGACGATTTTGCGTATTTGACTGAGCTTACGGCGGAGGATCAACAATACCTCCGAGATCAGGTAGGCCTCGAGTCTTTGCGTCTTGTAGCGCTGTCTCGCGCAAAAGACCGCGAGGAATTTTTCGGAAATGTCGTCGCCGAGAACCCCGATGTCGTGACAACCGACGCTGAATTCGCGTTCGATCTTGGGTGGTTAGACCTTCTGCAGTCTGCTGTCGAACGCGTCCGAAGGTATCCGGACGCGTGGAATACCAAGATTGTCGGCGGAAAGGAAAAGTGTGGTTGCTTGGTCTTGCATGTCGACTGCGACTACTCCGTTCGTGGTTGCCGCAGCGAGGTTGAGCGGCTGCGCGAGGAGATCCGGCTTCGGTCTTTGGCAACCTGCGAGATCTGCGGTGAGCTTGGGCGGCTGCGGATCGGGCAGTGGGCGAAAACGGCCTGCGATAAACACGCTGCCGTTCTCGGCGATTTCCGTGAAGACGACGGCAAGTGGTCGGATCCGTGGAAATGGCATGAGGACAGCGACGAGTATCCTCCGGAAGCGGCGGAGATCCTGAAAGACCTGGTACCCGTGCGGCCGCGTCCGAAGGATCACCTCGTCGATTTCATGCCGCAGACCGCTATCGCCCGACAGATCGACCGAGACATCGAGAAGAACTATGGCCGGAAAGCCGATCTGCTACTCGAATTCTGCGGCCAGATTGAAATTGCCGTCGTGGCCGCGATGTCCGTCGCCGATGATGATGTCGACTTTTGGATGCGCTCCGAGATCGACCGATGGCAGGGCGTGCAGCCGTTGTCGGACGAAGACCGTGAATTCCTTCACCGATATATGCGGAGCCTCGCCATCGACGAGCGCGGTCGGCGGCAGCGTCTCGAAGATGGAGCAAAGGCCCTCGAAAACTTCCTCGCCGACAATCCCGCGCTTGGGCAGGAAGCCGATCAGTTCAAAGGCCGCGAGCGGGAGCTGCTCGATGCGTACGCCGGTGACCTTGCTGATTCCGCTCGCGGCAGCGTGGTCAAGGTCGAATTTCTCAATGGATATATCCGTGATGAGATCGCGCTCTGGCCGCACATGCTGGAGCTATCGGAAGGCGATAAGGAGTGGCTCCGAGCATGGCTTCGGAAGATGATCGATGCCGAGTACCGGCGGATCAAGGGCAAAGACTGATGTCGGAAATAACCGACCAAAAGGTGGACAATGTCGGAAATTACCGTCGCTAACGGATGGCAAAACATCCTCGCCGAAGCCGTCGAGGAGGCCTCCAAGCTGCCCGCCGAATGGCTGTTTGAGATCACATCGGCAGAGACCATCGACGGCACTCTCAAGATCACGGCAACGTATGTCGGCGGTGACGTGCCCCTGGATGACCATCTGCCGCCCGATGCCAAGCTGCCGCATCCATACCGGAGCTTCCTGCGGATCCGGGAAACTGCGCGCGAGAAGTCGCTGGTCACATGTGAATGCTGCGGTCGTCCGGGCAAGCTGATCGATGCCGGCGAGCGCGCGCGGGTTCGGTGCGTCCAGCATGCGTATGTTGTCGATGCTGCGGAGTGGAGCGGGAATCCGGTCGGATTCATGTTCGACAGCGCCGAGGAAGCACTGGCGCATTTCCTTCAGGACTACGGCAGCGGTTTGGAGATGATGCAGGATTTGCAGGCTTCTGCTGATGAAGCCGATGCCGACGAGACGCCTCGGAAACATCGAAACTGACACCCCGTGCCCGACGAGTTTGAATCATCGGGCACTGGGATAGGGTGAAGATCACCGCACAGTGACCTCAGGCGGCTTTCTTCATCTGCTGCGAGGCGAGATACATCTGGTGCCCCTCAAGCACGTATTCCTGCCACCAGACGAGGATCTCCAGCTTGACGTCGAGGTAGCTGTTCTTGTCGTACACAAGCTGCGCAACGCTTTCGCGGCCTTCGTTCTTGTGCGTGATCATCGTAACTTCCTCAGCGTCCATCGGGCGACCTCGCAGCGTGAACTGAGACATCTTCGGACCGACGATGGACACGAAGGCCTTGCGAAGGTCGTGCGTGGAGACGTCGAACGGCATCAACTCGAAGACGCCTCCGGGCTTCCTCATCTCTTCAATCCCGTCGGATACCGTGCGGACGTTGATGTGGCCTGCCATGTCATCGCCCTTCTTCTTGGCGCGCTGCTTCGGAAACAGGTGCACGGAATCGGGATTGTTCGTCGCCATTCGAAGGGCGTGCTTCACGATCCCTGCGGCGAGCGGCGGCAGCGGGAGTTTGCGCCAGTGGTGGCTCTTGTCTTCCAGACCCCACACACACTCGTAGTGTCCGGAGTCGAACTGGAACGCCGACTGCAGAGCGATGGTCGGAGTTGTCCGGCGCTGTCCGGTGAGAAGCTGGAGCTTGAGCACGCCGCGTACGGTTTCGTTGGGGCAGGATTCCAGCGCTTCCCACAGCGCTCCAATTTCGATCTGGGTTAGCGCCCTGAACTTCTCCTTGCCAGCAATCTCCGTCGGTCTCTCAAGGCACTTCGAAAGATCGGCGGCTGGGTTGCGATCGAGGTTGAACTGCTTCTTGTTGACGAAATGCTTGAATGCCGCCTTCAGTGCGCTGACAGTGAGATCTGCCTGGCGGATCCCCGCGACTACTTCCTTCTTCGAGCCTCTGTCGCCGCGCGCCTGCAGTTCCTCAATAGCTCGTTCGGTGCAGCGGGATACGATGTTGTCTCGGATCTGAGCGAGGTCGCGAGTGAGGATGGCGGCAAGCGGCTTACCATGGATGGGAGCGAAGTCTTCCTGCAGCCCGGGTGTCGCGCCCAGCGCGGACTTGTAGCCGCGTGCTGTATCCGGATTGCGGTTCCGACCACACCATTCCAGATAGAGGTCACGTGCGACTTCCCAGACCACTCCGGTGCCCGTAGCGACATCGTGGAGATGTCCTGCATCTTGGACCGAGTATCCGGCCGCGAAGGACTTCACGAGAGTGTCGATCGGATTGCCCTTCTTTGCCTCCTTCCGGATCTTGACGACCAGCTCCCGAAGCATCGGGAGGTCGTCGAGGCCGAAGTGGGAAAACGGTGCGATCTGCAGGTTCGTGTCCCGGGTGCTGTAGTACCAGGATGCTCCGGTTTTCGTGAGCTTGATTGCAAGGCCGCTGGTGTCTTGGTCGCGATAGACCACGGCTAGACTGACGCCTTTCTTGACCTGATTTTTGACCTTCGTGAATGTGTAGCCTGTGAAAACTTCGGAGGGCATTCGTAATCCTCTTTCTCTCGTCTGAGAAATGGTCACCCGGATCGAATCGCTTGGCAAGTGCCAGACCCAAAATCACTGAGCGGTTAGCAGCCAAATCACGTGTGATTTGGAAACACGTTGCCAAGTCACAACCAAGAAAGTTGACGAAGATATGGGATGAAACTGCGCGTCAACAAATTTGGCCTTGTTTCTAAGGCTTTGATCCGGCAACTTTGTTGACAAGGGCAGGAATGGCGGACAGAAAGAAACGCGAGACCCTCTGACTCTTAATCAGCGGGTCGTAGGTTCGAGCCCTACATCACCCACCAAAATTTCTTCTGAGAATTACCGCAAAGCCTTGAAAATAAAGGTTGTTGCGGTTTTCTGTTTCCAGAGCCCGGCGTGGCCAGTGTGGCCACAAGGTCGCTATGCACGCATCATGCGGCGACATGGGCGCGCGACTTCATTGCGCATGATTGATTGCATAAGGTGATGCGGGAAGGCGGTTCGAGTAATCGGGATCCGGCGCAATCAGCGTTGCGAGAATCAGGATGCATCCCATCGCGACTACGGTGCCTGCATAAAGAATGAACGCAAGGTGACTTTGCATGGCCATGCCAAACCCAAAGTTCTCTGAATCTAACCGTTGGCGTTCAGGTAAGTTCCCATGATTGGAATTTACTGTGATCTCGCTTTGCCTGCTGCCGAATGACTCAAGAAATGCCGTCCTGACGACTGCGGCAGCATTTGGGGATTACCACCAGTGATGTGAGCGCTCGCTTTCCGCGGCGTTTCTTCCCATCAGGTAGCCCAATCCAAAAATAATTGCGCCAATTGCGACGATCGTTGCGGTCGTTGTTTGGTGTTCCTGAGCGCCTATAGCAACGGCTTGCGCCTCGCGCTTGGCCATGGATGTTGCCGACTTTACCGCCCTTTTCACTCCTTCGGGCTGCTCGACCGGCGTTCCCGTGAAACCTGCATTCAATTTTGGCATCGCGTTCTCCTTTTACAAAAAGGTAACTGCGGAAAAACGGAACTGTTCCTTCGACCGCGTTCTACTCCTGACGCGATCTACAGATCGCTTTCATTCGAAGCGGGATCAAAATCATAAATTTTGCAGAAGGATAGACGGCGAAAACACACGCCAAACCTTCAATTCGCCACTGCTGGGCTTTGGAGAAATTCTGCTATTCGGCCGGGGCAAACTAATGCCTCTTATGCCCGCCGCCTTCCATAACGCTGAATACGAAAATGGCTGCGAGAACCAGAACCAGCATATAGTCGAAGGGGGTGAGCAGGTGCAGCAGTTCCATGATGTTTCTCCTCCCAGAGAACATGTATTAGAACAATCGGTAGTATGTGCCTTTGTTCCGTGTATGCCAAGGTTTTCACATCCTGCGGTGCGATAACGCTGTTGTGCGAGGCACAAAGAAGTCCTTATTTGCATGGATGTGTCGGCGGTCACGGATGGTCAGCAGCCGGTTGGAACCATCGCGCTGCCATCGGCATTCTATTGTCAATAAAATTTATAGAGTATATTCCTATGCCGTAGGCATTTTCGGTTGCCGCCGGCGAAGTGTTCGGCGCAATCGATCGATCTGGAAGGATTTGGCGATGACCACTTGTTCTGACGATCAATCGCGTGATCGGCCCGTCATCGCAATCATCGGCGGCGGCATTTCGGGGGCGGCGGTTGCTTTTCACTTGCTGCAATCGGAAGCGCTGCAGCCCGGTCAACTCTTCATTTTCGAACCGCGCGCCAGGCTCGGGGCGGGGCTTGCCTATGATACCCGCGACCCCGCGCATCGCATCAATGTGCCGGCAGCTAAGATGAGCCTGTTTCCTGACGATCTCGAACATTTCCAGCGCTGGCTTCAAGAGAATAATGCGCTGGAAGGCGACCAGACGGCGGTCGCGGCGAATGGCAGCCTGTTTCCGCGGCGCGGGCTTTTTGGTCGTTATATCAATGCCATGGTGCAGCCTTTTATCGATGGCGGTGCCATCACCCATGTCGCGGAAAGGGTTGCGGATGTCCGGCGGCTGGATGACCGATGGGTGATCACGGGCGAGGCAGGGCGGCGCTTGGAGGCGGATATTCTCGTCATCGCCACAAGCCATCCGTCGCCTCTGCCGCCGCGGTCATTGCAAAATGCGCTTGCCGGTCATCCGCGTTTCGTCGCGGACCCGACGCGGCCGGATGCGCTCGATGCCATCCGCCCCGGCGATCGGGTGTTGGTGGTCGGTAACGGCCTGACCTCCGCCGACGTCATCGCCTCGCTGGAGCTGCGTGGTCATAAAGGACCGATCACCGCAATTTCCCGACGCGGGCTGCGATCGCGCGGGCATGCGCCGGTGAAGCAGGAGTTGTTCGGCGATTTCGTCAGTCAGCCGTCACGGACAGCGCTTGATCTTCTGAGGCGCGTGCGCGCCGCTATTCGTAAGGCAGAAGGCGAGGGATGGACTTGGCATGCGGTGATCGATCAGGTGCGCGCGCAGGGAGGAGATTTATGGCAGGCAATGCCGCTCAGCGAGCGTCGTCGTGTGGTGCGGCATTTGCGGCCCTTTTGGGATGTGCATCGCTTCCGTGTCGCGCCGCAGGTCGAGGCCGTCAGTGAGGAGGCGATCAGCACCGGCAGGCTCGATGTACTCGCGGCTTCCGTCGCGTCCGTAGAGGCGAAGGGCGAGGTGATCGACTGTACGCTTCGGCTCAGCCGCTCGGGCAGGAGCCTCGATCGCCAATTCGATGCGGTCGTCGTGACGACCGGGCCGGGCCATCGCGGCATTCTGGGCTCGCAAGGCTGGATCGGCGCCCTTGCGGATGCGGGCTATCTCGCCATCGATGCCACAGGGCTCGGCCTTGCCTGCAATACGGCATCGCTGGCGCTCGGCGCTGATGGTAAGACGGCACCGTCGCTGCTCATTTCCGGGCCTTTGGCGCGGGGCACTTTCGGCGAACTTATGGGCCTGCCCGAAGTGGTCGAGCATGCCGTTTTTGTCGCCGAACAGGTGGCGTCGGCGATTGCCCAAAATGCCCCCGAACACACCCAGCGCAAGCATAACAAGCCAAAAGTCGATAGCAGCGCCGCGTAAAGGTAGAAAAAAGTGCAAAAACGTTGCTTGAGCGATACATTTGCCCAAATTTACTCATATAAACTATACAATTTGTGAGTTATTATCTTGTTCGCACGGGGCGGCGGCGTTACTTCCGAGGTCAATGACGAACAGGACAAGCCGGTTGAGTCTCGATCGAATCGTGCCGGGCTTACAACAATCGACTTTGCAGTAAGTGGATAGCGATGCTCACGAAAAAAGGAAAATACGGGTTGAAGGCGCTGGTGGACCTGGCACGCCTCGGGCCGGGCGAAACTGCGTTTATCAACGACATCGCGTCCCGCAATAATATCCCGAAGAAATTCCTTGACACCATCCTGTTGGAACTGCGCAATGCCGGCGTGCTGCGCTCGAAGAAGGGGCCAGGCGGCGGCTATTCGCTATCGCGCCCTGCCTCCGATATCCGCATCGGCCATGTCATCCGCACGCTCGACGGTCCGCTCGCGCCGATCCGCTGCGCCAGCCGCACGGCCTATGAAGCCTGCGACGATTGCGCCGATCCGGAGCGCTGTCATGTGCGCCGTTCCATGACGGAAGTCCGCGACGCGATCGCGGCGATTCTCGACAATATGACGCTCGAACAGTTCGTCGCCGGCGGCGGGCCTGGAATCGAAATCGAAGAGCAGGAAGATTATCGCGCTTCGAATATCGGCTAACCCATTGGGTTCCCGAACAAGCTTATTGTTCGCCGTCACCGGCTTTTGAGAACCAAAGATCCCTGTAGATCGCGGCGGCGGATTCATCGGGCGCGCGATCCTCGGTCAGCCAAACCTTCCGGATCGACCAGGCGTCGTCACGGCTCGGAGACTTGCTGCATTGGTCCACATCCGAGGCGCCGACGCAGGGAATGAACCATGACGGCATCAAAGGCCGTGCTGCGTAGCCAGTTTCCGTGCGGGTGATCAGGACAGCAAGCCCTGCCTTCTTGCTGGCTTGCCACGGAAAGATGATCCGGCCTGCGGGCCGCAATGCTTTAAGCCACGATGCCGGTGGGGCGATTACGCCGGCATTTACGTAGATGAGATCGGCATTCGGCAGCGCCAGAGTGGTCGCATCGCCATGGACGAGGGAAATTCCCTCGAATGGCTCCAGATTTGCGCGTGCACGGTTGGCCAAATCCTCTTCGATTTCGAACGCATGAACATGGCCATTTGGCAGCACCAGCATCGACAGGAGCGCCGTATAGTACCCCGTCCCCGCGCCAATATGGATTACGGTGTCGCCGGACTTCGGGGCGGCAACCCCGATCCAGGCCGCATGCAGGAACGGCTCCCCATTATTGATGCCTTTGGTTCTGTCCAAAGCGACGAGCGCATTCTGATAAAGAATGGAGGGATCGGCGCCGGGCGTTTCAATGTAGCGCCGATTGACCTTTATCTGCCAAGGCCCAGGACCCAGGAACGCTTCGCGCGGTACAAGCTCGAAAATCCGCTCAAGCCTTTCATCATGGGAATTGCTGGCGGCAGCCATCATTTTCGCGTGAAAGGCCCGTATCTCTTCCAAACTGGCACGGCGATTTGCAGTCACGGTCTCTCTCCACCTTCCGATACAAAATTCGTCAGAGCGTCCAGTTCTTCGGCGGTGTTACGCCGTTGAGATGATAGTTGCCGACGATGTGATATTTCCAGCGAACCGGGTCGTGCAGCGTGTGGGTGCGGGCGTTGCGCCAATGACGGTCGAGATTGAGGCCGATGCGGGTCGAAGAGGTGCCAGCGAGCTCAAACAGTGTATTCGAGGCTTCGATGGCTATTTCCGTCGTCAGGGTTTTCGCGGCAGCCACAGCAAGTGTGGCCTCGATCACATCATCTTCCGTTGGATTGATCTGAGCAACATCGATCTTCCTGCCGGCGCGTTCTAGCATGGCTGCGGCTGCCTCGATGCGAATGGCGATCTGGCCGATCCTGGCGATGGTCAGCGGATCATCGGCCGCTCGCTCGACGCCGCTGTCCATCCAGGGGCGTGCGTGCGTTTTCACAAACTCCACGGTCTCGGTGAAAGCGGCGCGGGCAATGCCGAGATCGATGCCGGCATGGATAATTTGGCCGACCGAACCGATGGTCGTCGCCCGCTCGAAGCCCTTGTGATGCGCGACGACAGCGTCGGCGTTAACGTAGACATTATGCAGAATGGTGGTGCCGCTGCCGGATGTGCGCTGACCGAAACCGTCCCAATCATCCATGATCTGGATGCCTTCAGCGCCACGCGGGACAAGTGCCAGGGTGAGTTCGTCGTCTGCGTTCAGCGCAAAAATACCGATCCAGTCGGCGAAAAGTACGCCGGTGGAATAGAATTTGCGGCCGTTGACGCGATAGCCCAACCCGTCCGATGTCAGGCGCGTGTTGTATTGACCGGCCGTTCCGGTGCCGACTTCGGAAAATGCATTGCCGAAGCGGTCACCGGCCAGCGCCCTGGTAAAGAAGAAATTCTTCTGTTCCTCGCTGCCATCGACGCGAAGCGCTTCCAGAATGTAGAAATGGCTCTGCGGAATCTGGGCGATCGAAGGATCGGCTTCGGCCAGAATGGCTATGATTTCGGCAAGAACGGAGTTGGAAATATCGATGCCGTCATATTCGGACGGAGTGGTGATGCCGAGCAGGCCGGATTGCGACAGGGCCTCCAGCTCCTCGTAGGGCAACACCCGGTTGATGTCGCGGTCGCTTGCCTGCCGTGCAAATTGGATGGCCAGCGATCGCGCGATTTCCAGCGCTTCCTCGTCGCTTTGAATGCGGTGTGCGAGCGGTCTGGTGCGCTCGTGCAACTGTGAAACAGTTCCCATTCATAACCCCATCAACGATGGCATATCAGTGACTTAGCTATGCGAAAGCGCTATGATCGTAATTTCTATAGATCTACTATACAATAGATTTTCTTTGCTTATGCAGATTTCGCTATCCGCCATAATAGGCACCGAATGGAGAAATTGTAAGCGGGCGGCTCAATGCAGCCATCGCTCGCATCCAGGAGAGCGCCGTGGTCGCGACACTGATTCTTCCGGGTTTAAACGGCTCCGCCGAGGGGCATTGGCAGCGCCATTGGGCGCGTGATAAGACCTCTGCGGCCATCGTCCGTCAGGCTTCATGGTCGAGGCCGGTGCTGGAACACTGGTTGGCGGCGCTGGAGAGAGAGTTGGAGCGGGTGGAAGAAGCCTGGCTCGTCACGCATAGTCTCGGATGCCTGCTTGCCGCAAATCTCGCAGATCGCCCCGCCGCCCGGCATGTGAAAGGCGCTTTTCTTGTGGCTCCCTGTGATCTCGACCGGACGGAGAGGCTGCATCCCGGCGCCATCGATTTCGGCACAATGCCGACTAAAGCTCTGCCATTTCCGAGCTTTGTCGTTGGCAGCCGCGATGATCCGTACATGGATTTCGTCGAGCTTCGGCATCATGCCGCGCGATGGGATAGTGAGCTTCATGATCTCGGCCATGCCGGCCACATCAATATCGCCAGCGGTTTTGGCCGATGGGAGCAGGGCTTCCAACTCTTTTCCGCGTTCACGAAGGGGGTCGAGGATCGGCAATTCAGGCGGGCAAGACCACCGTTGCACGACGTCCTGTGCGGGGCCATGCCATAAGCGTCGTCTTCCATGAAAAATGCGGTCGCAAGAAAGCGCTTGCTACCGGCGCATTTTCGCGCTTTCATATACGACTAAATAAGTAGACAATAGCGACAATGACATTTGTCGAGCCGTCAATGGCTCGATGTGTGTCCAGGTTGACGAAGGCAACGGGCTTCCTAGCTTGAATGGGAGCCCGCCCAGAGCATCCCGTCAGGTAGAGGGATGCCCTGGATTCAAGAACCAGAGCGTCCAATGCGTTTACGACGCGCGGCGCTCTAGCGGCCGAGCGTTTGATGGCCGCGAGCTGTGTGCGGGTCACAGGCAAAGTATCAGCGTGCCCTCAGAAAAGCATGATCGACCACCTCTTGCCCCAGGAGTTGATATGACGGTTCAGGGACTTTTTTCTGCCAGGGCAAATGCCTCGGCGCAGGCCTATGCGATGCCGCGCATCGCTGTCATCGGCCGCGGCTTTTCCGGCATGATGACGGCGATCGCCTTGATGAAGACGGTGCGGACGCCTTTTCATCTGCAGCTCTTCGACCCCAATTCCAGCGTCAGCGGCGGTCAGGCGTTGGCTTCCGGCCATAGCAGCGAAATCCTGAACAGCCGTGTGCGCGATCTCTCGGTTTCCGCTGGCGATCCCGATGATTTCAACGATTGGCTCTGTAGCAATGCCGCGTTCCGCAGTGCCGTGCCGGCGGCCATACCGGGCTTTTTGCAGATATTCGTCCCCAAAAGCATTTTCAGCGACTATGTGTACCAGCGCTTTTCCGAGGCATTGTCCTCGCGGCGGGATATTGCGGTGCAGGTCAGCGGCGAGACGGTGATCGGCCTTCGCCGCAGCCATGGCGACCGCTTTTTGGTGGAGAGCGCCGGCGCCGTCTATCCCCCGTTCGACACCGTGGTCCTGGCGACTGGTTACGGCATTGCCGATCACGAGCCGCAGAGCGGCGAACCGGTGGCGACGCCGACGACGGTCCGCGCCCGCCGCCTAGTGTCGCGCCCGCATACGGTCTTGCTCGGTAGCGGTCTGCGCGTCGTGGACCGGCTGCTGCAGATGCGCGACAACGGCTATGATGGGCAGATCACCATCGTTTCGAGACACGGCTTTCTGCCGCAGAGCCACACCCGCAGCAATGCCGATCCGGTCTTTCCTGCAGAAGCAATGCCCGGCAGTCTCAGCGAGATTGTGCGTTTTATTCGGCGGGCTTGCGAGAATGCGGAGGCGAGCGGGCAAAGCTGGCAATCCGTCATGAACGGCCTGCGCAAACATGCGCGCTCCCTTTGGCGCTCGCTGCCGGCCGGACAGAAGCAGCAATTCAACCGCCATCTGCGCGCCCTTTACGACAGCCATAGAAACCGTCTGCCGGAGGCTCTGTATGTCCGGCTGAGGCAGGAGCTGGCGGAGGGTAATACGCTGTCGCGTTGCGGGCAATTTCTACGGCGCACGCCGACCGGATTGATGCTGAAGCCGGCCGGTCAGCAGGGCGTGGAGCAGATCTATGCCGACGAGGTGATCGATTGCCGCTGCCGGGAGCCCGATCTCGATACGCCATTGATGCGGAGCCTGATCAACGCGGGCCTCGCCACACAGGATGAACTCGGTCTTGGCCTTGCTGTCGAAGCAACGGGCGCGCTTTCCACAGATGGCCGCATAATCGAGGGACTTTTCGCCATCGGCCCGCTGGGGCTCGGCAGCCTGCCGGACATCGATCTCGTGCCCGAGATCGTCACGCAGGCCTATGCGGCCGCCGAAGGCGTGGCGGCCCGGTTCTATCCGCAGTGCAAGGCGGTGTGATTGGGATTTTTGTCGCTCGCCTAAACTCGGAGGCGAGGTCATTTGCCATGTTCAACAGCCCTTATGAATACGAGCTTCGGCCTCATCGCCATGCCTTATTTTTTGATTGAAATTAGTAACGTAATAACATAACAAATGCGCTTGCCATTCACGCCAGCCGGAATTCGGGGACAAGTGCAGACCTCAATGACACTACCATTGCTCGCTTCGATTTTCTGTGAGATGAACCATACCGATGGTGCTGCCGCCGGAATCATCCGGAGGGCGGCTGAAAAGGGAACACGGTGCGGATTACCCATCAGGGGCCAAAACCGTGGCTGCCCCCGCAACTGTAAGCGGAGAGCGCGTTCGCGACATGCCACTGGCTTCATGCCGGGAAGGTGCGAACGGGCTGTGACCCGCGAGCCAGGAGACCTGCCATCGATGACGTCAACCGCAACGGACGGGGTGTTCCGATGGAAATTCAGTGGTTGGGCGAGGGCGCGTTTGTGTCCGCAGGCCCTATCTTGACTTTGCCTCCGGCGAGATCTCCGGGAGGCTTTTCATGGATACAGCGAGAGAGCAGACGCATCGGATCACCGTATGCACGAATTGCCGTCACGTCGGCGCGCCATGCCGTCCCGGTCTTGATTTGCTGAAGCATCTACAGGCCGCCATTACCCAGGCTGGCGCGGCACTTTCCGACGATTTCAGTCTGGAGGGCAGCGTTTGCATGGCCGGCTGCGATCGGCCATGCACCGTCGCCTTCCAGGCAACGGCAAAGGCGACCTACCTCTTCGGCGACATCGCGGGCGAGGCGGATATCGGGGCACTCGTCTCCTTCGCCGAGCTTTACCGCGATCGGCCCGATGGCCTGACAAGGGAAGGCGAACGCCCGAAAATGCTGGGCGGCAAGACATTGGCGCGCATTCCGGCTGCGATCGTTTCGGCCGAACGCCAAGCAACGCTCTTGCAGTAGGAGCGGGGTCATGCTGGAAAAATGCTTGCGACTGGAAGCTGACGGCGTCACCTGGGGCCCGCATAAGGGTAAACCGATCATCCGGGACATCAGCCTGTCCGTCAAAGCTGGTGATCGGCTGGCAATCATCGGCCCGAACGGGGCGGGTAAATCGACCCTGCTGCGCTGCCTCTATCGTGGTATCCGGCCGCAACGGGGTTGCGTGCGTCTCGACGGCATCGATCTCTGGTCGATCGGCCCGCGCGAGGCGGCGCAGCGTATCGCCGTCGTCCTGCAGGAGACGCCGGGCGATTTTCCCTTTAGCGTCCGCGATGTGGTGATGATGGGCCGCATTCCCCATCGCAAGGGCATGGCGCGTTGGAGCGAGGAGGATCATGCGGCGACCGCGGCAGCACTTGTCCGCCTGGAGCTCAAGGATCTGGCGCTCCGGCAATTCGCGTCGCTTTCGGGCGGCGAAAAGCAGCGGGTATTGATTGCCCGCGCGCTGGCGCAAGAGCCGGAGCTGATTATCCTCGACGAGCCAACCAACCATCTCGATATCCGCCATCAGCTCGAAATACTGGAGCTGCTGAAAGGCCTTGGTCGGACGATCATCACGACCTTGCACGACATCAATCTCGCCGCCGATTTCGCCACGCATGTCGCAGTGCTCGATTTCGGCCGTCTGAGCGGCCATGGCTTGGCAATCGAGGTTCTGACCGCCGAGCGCATCTCATCCGCATTCCGTGTCGAAGCGAGCCGTCAGGTCGTGGGCGACACATCCCATCGTTTTACGTTTTCTCTTCGATAATTTGGAGCCATCCATGTCTTTCCGCATGTCCTTGTCCGCTACCGCCTTGCTGCTCGGCACGTTCTTTGCCGGCGGTGCTTTGGCCGAGCCCGTCACCGTGCGTAGCTGCAATCGCGATGTCACTTTCGACAAGGCGCCGGAGCGCGCCGTTTCCAACGATGTCAACCTCACGGAAATGATGCTGGCGCTGAAGCTAAGGGATCGCATGGTCGGCTACACCGGGGTTTCCGGCTGGAAGACGCTGGATGAGAAGCTGCGGGACGGCATCAAGGAAATGCCGGAGCTGTCGCCGAAATATCCAACCAAGGAAGTGTTGCTCGGAGCCAATGCCGACATTTATTTCGCCGGCTGGAACTACGGCATGAAAGTGGGCGGCGAAGTGACGCCGGAGACTTTGGCGCCCTTCGGCATCAAGGTCTATGAGCTCACCGAATCCTGCATCTTCGTCATGCAGAAGAACAAGCCGACCATGGACGACATGTTCGTCGACCTGCTCAATCTCGGCAGGATTTTCCGTGTCGAGGATAGGGCGGAGGCCCTAGTGGCGGATTATCGCAAGCAGCTTGGCGGTATCCAGGCGAAGATCAGCCGTGCCGAGAAGCCGACCCGTGTTTTCGTCTATGATTCCGGTGAGGAAAAGCCCTTCACCTCGGGCCGCTATGGCATCCCGACGGCAATGATCGAAGCGGCCGGCGGCACCAACGTCATGGACAATGTCGAAAAGAGCTGGACGGAGGTCTCCTGGGAGCCTGTGATCGAGAAAAACCCCGAGGTCATCGTCATCGTTGACTACGGCGAAGTCACGGCGGCCCAGAAGATCGCATTTCTGAAGAACAATCCGGCTTTCAAGACCATCGACGCGGTGAAGAACGACCGTTTCGTCGTGCTTCCCTATGTCGAGGCCACGCCGGGACCGCGCAATATCGAGGCGATCGCAACGCTGGCGAAGGCTTTCCACCCGGAAGCGATGTAACGAACGACAATGCCGATCCGTCCAGTCGATCACTGAGCGGATCGGATCGCTTCCTGGATTTTCGCATGCGTATTGGCCTTCCCATTCTAATCCCTCTCCTGGTCGCTCTCCTCGCCATGTCGATCACGGCGGGCGTTTCCTTCGGTGCGGCACCGATCCCGTTTGCGACCGTCTGGTCGATCGTCGGCAACAAGCTGCATGCCAGCTTGTTTCCAATCACCTGGTCGGGCGGACAGGAAAGCATCGTTTGGGACGTCCGTTTTCCGCGCGTCATTCTCGCGTTGCTCGTGGGTGCCGGGCTTGCGGTCACCGGAGCTGTGCTGCAGGCTTTGACGCGAAATCCGCTGGCCGATCCGCATCTTCTCGGCGTTTCCTCAGGTGCCGCTTTCGGTGCTATCCTGGCGCTACTGCACACCGGGCTCATCCTTGGGCTACTGACCGTACCCTTATTCTCCTTCGCCGGCGCGCTACTCGCGATCGCCGCCGTAGCGCTGGTGACCCGGCTGACGCGCTCGCAATCAGCCGACCGGCTGATGCTGTCTGGCGTCGCCGTCGCCTTTGTCTTTACCGCGCTCGGCAATCTCCTGATTTTTCTCGGCGACCCCAGGGCGGCCAATACCGTTGTCTTCTGGATGCTCGGTGGTTTGGGGCTGGCGCAGTGGCAGCATCTGATCTATCCGGCCGGCGTGCTGCTTGTCTGCCTTGCCGTGCTGATGCTGAAATCACGGGAGCTCAACGCGCTTGCCATGGGCGATGAGACGGCAGCGACGCTCGGCATTGCCGTCTCGCAATTCCGCTTCATGCTGTTTGTTGTCACGGCGCTGCTGACGGGCGTCATGGTCGCTTTTTCGGGCGCGATCGGCTTTGTCGGACTGATGGTGCCGCATTTCGTCCGGCTTCTCGCCGGCGGCGACAACGTCCGTGTCGTGCCGCTTAGCGCCGCCTTCGGGGCACTGACATTGGTCTGGGCCGATATTGCTGCGCGGCTTGTCATGGCGCCGGAGGACATGCCGATCGGCATCGTTACCGGTCTGGTCGGCGGCATTGCCTTCATTCTGATCCTGCGAAAAAGGTGACCAACGGGCGGCGTTCACCATTGCCACCCGCCGCTCGTGGACCTATCTCCCGACGGGCATGCCGGGAGGGAGCGAATGGCCGCAGATCCGATTGTTTGTACGCCAGAGGAAGTGCTGAGCTTCTGGTTCGAGGAGTGCACGAGCGAGGATTGGTTCCGCTCCACCGTTGCTCTTGACGAAGAGATGCGCCGTCGGTTTCGCGACACGCATCTGGCATTGGCGGCTGGCGTGCCGGATCTGTGGTGCGTAACGCCCGAAAGCCGGCTGGCAGCGGTCATCGTCCTCGATCAGTTCGCCCGCAACATCTATCGCGGCACGCCGCTGGCCTTTGCGACGGATGGTTTGGCTTTGCAGGAGGCGAAAGAGGCTTTGCAGCTCGGCGCAGATCGAGGGATGCCGGCGGAACGACGGATATTCTTCTACTTGCCTTTCGAGCATGCCGAAGACCTGGCCGAACAGGATCGGTCCGTGGCACTTTTCCGTTCGCTCGGCCTTGAAGAGCAGATCGACTATGCGGTTCGCCATCGCGCCATCATCGCCGCCTACGGCCGCTTCCCGCATCGCAATGTCTTCCTTGGCCGGGTGTCGACAGAGGCTGAGAAAGACTATCTCGCCGAGCCTGGAGCAGGATTCTGAGGGAATAAAGGTGTAAATGCCTTTGTGTCGCCTTTCTTTGCCTTACAAGGCGTAGGCCAAGGGAATATGAAATTCGCAATCACAGTTTAGGAAGATCCGATCTTCCGTTTTTTCGTGCGGCGAATCCGTTTACTCGTCGCCGGCGACTTTACTGCGACGAGGAGCTTTGCTTGCGCCCGCTGAAACACCGTCTCCGTTTTTTGCCCGTGCTGCTTATGGGGCTGAGCGCAGCCATTGTTGCCGGCCCTTTGATGGGCGGGCAGGCTTTTGCGCAAAGCCAGCAGCAGGCACAACCGACGCAGCAACCGGAACAGCAGCCCGCAGGCCAAGCGCCGCAGTCGGCGCAGCTCGCCAACGGTTTGCTGGAGACTGCCGTTGCCGATCTCGCCAAGGCAAAGAAGGACTTCGCCTCGATCGAAGGTGACTCCAAGGAAGAGGGCGCTGATGACAATGCGCTGGTCGCCCTTTCCGGCCGGGCGGACGAGCTCAATCGCTCCGTAGCGGCGATTTCGGCGCGGTTGAAGCCGCGCACTACCGAGATTGACGCGCGCCTGACACAGCTCGGTGCGCCGCCCAAGGAGGGGCAGCCGCCGGAAGCCGCGATCGTTACCCAGGAGCGCGACCGTCTCAACGCCGAACGTTCGCAGATCAGCGCCGTGACTGTCGACGCCGACAATCTCGTTGCTGCGAGTAACCGGCTTGTGATGCAACTTGTCGAAGTGCGCCGCAAGCTGTTTGCCGAGACGCTGTTCAAGCGTACTGGCGTTTCCGCCACCACATTCGAGGATGCTGGAACGGCCTTTGTCAACGAGGGCGTAGAGTTCAGCACTGCCGTAACAAGCTGGATCGGCTTTGTCGTGAAGGCGAAGCTTGGGTCGCTTATGGCTGCCCTCTTCCTGTCGCTTGGTGCGGCGTTGATTTTTCTGTCCGGAGGCTACCGGTTGTTCCGCAGATATTATGTGCGGGACGAAAACATTGAAAATCCGCCCTATATTAGCCGCCTCTCGGTCGCCTTCTGGTCGACGCTGATCCGCACGCTGTCGCTGGTCGCATTCCTCGTTACGTCCTTTTTCTTCCTGTCGAATTTCAACGTGCTGCGGCCGGATATCGCGCCTGTCCTGGCCGCTCTCTTCGGCTTCATCGGACTGGTCTATTTCGTCGGCCGCCTGGCCAATGCCGTTTTTGCGCCCTTCAGGCCGCATTGGCGGCTCGTCAAGCTGTCCAACAAAGGTGCCCGCTCGCTGAGCTGGTGCATGCAGGCCATGGCCGTCGTCAACGGTCTTGATTATGTTTTCGACCGCATCAGCGAATCCATGGGATCGCCGGTTGTCGTCACGGTGGCGAAGAGCTTCTTTGCGGCTCTGTTGATCGGTCTTATTCTGATTGCCGCCTCCTTCGGTTCGCCGATCCTTGCAAAGAACGGCAATCCCGATGCTCCAGGCCGTCGTTGGCCGCATGGCATGGCGATCATCCTTCGGGTGCTCGGTACATTGCTGATCTTCACGGCTTTTATCGGCTATGTCGGCCTGGCGCGCTTCATTGCAACGCAGTTGATCGTCACCAGCGCCGTTCTGGCGACCATGTATCTCGGCTTCCAGCTCGGCAAGTCGGTGTCGAGGCAGGGCGTTTTTGCCGAGACGATCATTGGACGTTTCCTCGAAAGCCGTTTCGCGCTCGGCGACGTTGCGCTCGATCAGGCTGGTCTCGGGGCCGGCCTTGCGACCTATGCCGTCGCGCTTATGACCGGCATTCCGCTGATCCTGCTGTCCTGGGGATTCCATATCCAGGATCTGGAGCTGATTGCCTATCGTCTGTTCACCGAAATCCGCATCGGCAACATGTCGATTTCGCTGGTCGGCATTTTCGCTGGCGTTCTGCTCTTTGCCGGCGGTTATCTCGTGACGCGTTGGTTCCAGCGCTGGCTGGACAGCAACGTCATGGCGCGCGGCCAGGTGGACTTGGGTGTCCGCAA